>NZ_JBSGEQ010000018.1:8815-179235 GCF_053602975.1 Nocardia sp. NPDC004278 | reverse complement strand
GCTGAGGGCCGCGGCGCGTTCCAGCGCCGCGATCGCGCCGCCGCGATGCCGGGACCGTTCGGCGGCGTCCTCGAGCGCCACGGCTACTTCCTCGTCGGCGCCGGTCACGCCCGCCGCCCGATGCCATACCTGACGGTCCGGGGATTCGGTGAGCAGGTCGGCGAGCGCCAGGTGCGCGCGGCGGCGCTCCTCGGCCGTGGCCGCCGCCGCGAGAGCCGAGCGGACCAGGGGATGGCGGAAAGTCACCGTGCCGGAACCGATATCGATCAACCGGGCCGCCATCGCGGGGGCGAGAATCTCGGTTCCCACCGGGGATCCCAGGAGAATCCCAGCGGCAGCAAGTGTTTCGGTGACCGAGTCACCGTCGTCGAGCGCGGCGACGAGCAATGCCGATCGGGTGCGCTCGGGCAGCGCCGCACTGCGCGCCGAGAACGCTCGTTCGAGGCGTTCGGTCAACGGCAGCGTCGGTACGGATTCGGCGAGATCCACTACAGCTGTGGGTAGTTCGGTCAACGCGAGCGGGTTGCCGTGCGAATCGGCGAGTACCCGAATGCGGGCCTGAGCGGGCAGCCCCGGTGCGGTGCTGTCGAGCAGC
The DNA here is from genome assembly GCF_053602975.1 of Nocardia sp. NPDC004278. Lineage (NCBI taxonomy): Bacteria > Bacillati > Actinomycetota > Actinomycetes > Mycobacteriales > Nocardiaceae > Nocardia > Nocardia sp. NPDC004278. The sequence goes on along the minus strand of NZ_JBSGEQ010000018.1, from coordinate 178,640 downwards.
GCAATCGCGTCGTCATCGGACAGCGGGCCGAGCCGCATGGTGGTCAGCTCGGCCTCGTGTAGCGGTGAGTGCGTGCCGTCGCGCACGGTAGCGACCATGGCGACCGGTTCGGAGTCGATGCGGCGTGCGACGAAGGCGAGGACTTCGGCGCTGGCGGGATCGAGCCAGTGCACGTCCTCGGCGACGACCAGCAGCGGCCGTTCGGCCGCCACATCGGCGAGCAGCGTCAGGACCGCGAGCCCTACCAGGTGCGGGCTCGGCTCACCGATGACATCCGACATGCCCAAAGCTGTCGCCAGCGGGTCGAACTGGCGTGCCGGCAGGGCATCGAACGCGCGGCGCAGCGGATATGCCAGGCGGTGCAGCCCGGCATAGACGAGCCCGTGTTCGGCTTCCACACCCGCGGTCCGGAGCACGCGCAGGCCTGCCACGGTCGCGGCGGCGACGGTCTCCTCGACGAGCGACGACTTCCCGATCCCGGGTTCGCCTTCGATCAGGATGCCGCTCCGGTCGCCGGGGCCGTCCACGAGGGCGGACAGGTCTTTCAGCTCGGTATCGCGTCCGAACAACGGCATGTGTGGCGCTCTCCTCCCGGACCCGCTATGGCATACGGGACCGGTCGCACCCTACCGAAACAGGATTACGTCACCCCAGCGTCAACTGACTGATTCGGCGGCATGCTGTCGACGGCGAAGGTATTTCCATGGCTACGGTACGTTTCCATCTCCTGTCCACACTGACTCCCGCCGAGGTCGTGCGGGTGCTCACCGACTTCGGACCCACCCGCACCGAGGTGTGGCCGAGCATCGACGCCGAGCATTTCGTCGTTCACGATCGCGGCGAGAACTGGGCCGAGGTCACCGAAGGCACGGCCGCCGCCTGGGAACGCGCCCGCTACCAGTGGGATCCGGACGGCGACACCGTCACCGTCACCACCCTGGATTCCAAGCTCTTCGGCGCGGGCGGCGGCTGGGTCTTCCGGGCCACGCCGGAATCGGGCGGCACCCGGGTCGATGTCGAATTGACCCGGACTCCGCAGGCCTTCAAGGGCAAGCTGCTGGCCGCGCTGCTGCCGCTGGTCGGACCGTCCGCGCTGCGCAAGTCGTTCGCCGGTCCGCTGCGGGCAGCGTAATGTCCGCGGCCCACTCGATCCGCGACACCGGACGACTCGCACCCGGCGTCCATATCTTCGATTCCGACGGCATCTCCCAGCGGTATCACGTGTACGGCAGTGGGCCCGTCTGCGTTGCCCACCCCGGCGGCCCCGGGATCTTCTGGGACTACCTGCGCATGCCCGCGCTAGAGGAACACCTGACCATGGTGTACGTCGAGGCGCTCGGCACCGGCGAATCCGGCCGCCTGCCCACCCATCCGCACGGCTACACCCGCGAGCGGTACAGCCTCGCGCTGCAACGGCTGATCGACCATCTGGACGTGCCCACCGACCACTCTGAAAGGTATTGCGCAGCATGGGAACTCTTGATGGCAAGGTCGCCATTGTCTCCGGTGCGGGCCGCGGCATCGGCCGTGAGATCGCATTGAAACTCGCTTCCGAAGGCGCGTCCGTCGTGGTCAATGATCTCGACACCGGACCCGCCAAGGAAACCGTCGCCGCGATCGAGGCCGCGGGCGGTAAGGCCGTCGAATGTGCGGGCAGCGTCATCGGGGAGGGCTTCGCCGAACGCTTCGTCCAGACCGCGGTCGACTCCTTCGGCGGGCTCGACATCATCATCAATAACGCCGGTTACACCTGGGATTCGGTGATCCAGAGGATGACCGACGAGCAGTGGGACGCCATCCTCGATGTGCACCTCAAGGCCCCGTTCCGGATTCTGCGCGCCGCTCAGCCGGTGATCGCCGCGCAGGCGAAGCAGGCCAAGGAAGCGGGGGAGCCGATCCCGTGCCGCAAGGTCGTGAACATCTCCTCGGTAGTCGGCACCGGAGGCAATGTGGGACAGGCAAACTACTCCGCGGCCAAAGCGGGCATCACTGGCCTGACCAAGACCATTGCCAAGGAGTGGGGCCGCTACAACGTCACCGTCAACACCGTCGCATTCGGCCTCATCAAGACCCGCCTCACCGAGGCCTCGGCCAGCGGTAAAGGCACCATCGACATCGAGGGCCGCAAGCTCGAGGTCGGCGCGGACCGGAATTGGTGGTCCGCCATGGAGCAGATGATCCCGCTCGGCCGCGCGGGCATCCCGAGCGAGGCGGCCGGCGCCGTCTACCTGCTCTGCATCCCCGAATCCAACTACGTCAGCGGGCAGACCCTCATCTGCGGCGGCGGCTTCACCAGCTGAGGGCATCCCGTAGAGCGGGCTGGTCGAAGGGACGATCGAATCCTTTGCTGTATCGGTTGAGTCGCGGTCAGCGTCAGTTGACCGATGCCGCTGGCACTTTGGTCGATCCAGACTTGAACCAGCAAACCGGCCAGACCGCACAGGTCCGGTTCTGTTGCTACAGAACCGATGTCGATACCGACGAGGAACCCCGGCCTTGTCGTGGGCAGCAATCTTGCCGACGACAGGAAGACACGGGTCTTGCCCACGGGTAGCTCAGTGGATTTGTGCCGAATTCGACGAAATAGTGCAACAGGAGATCGAAATGTATCGGACCTACCCAGACGCAGGGCGGGTGGCGATTTCACCGGACGGGCGAAGGGCCGCGTTGGCTGGTGCGCTGGGCAGCGTGATCGAGCTTTATGACTTTCTGAGCTATGGGCTCGCGGCGGCCAGTGTGTTCGGGAAGCTGTTCTTCCCGGCGGCCGCGCCCTGGGTCGGTGTGCTGCTGTCGTTCGCGACCTTTGGTGCGGGTTTCGTCGCGCGGGTGTTCGGGGCCGCGGCATTGGGAAACCTCGGTGATCGGTTGGGCCGCAAGCCTGTACTGCTGCTGTCGGTGGGGGTATGCGGGCTTGCCACTGTCGCGATCGGTGTGCTTCCGACTTATGCCGCAGTCGGTGCGCTGGCGCCGTTGATGCTGGTGCTGTTGCGGGTTGTGCAGGGCTTTTTCGTCGGCGGCGAGGTCGGTGGCGGGATCCTGCTCGCCGTCGAGCATGCGCCGCCTGGTCGTCGTGGCTGGTACGGCAGCTGGACCATCACCGCTCTCGTCGGTGGTTCGGTCCTGGCCGGCCTCGCCTCCCTGCTGGCGCATACGGTGGCGGGCACCGCCTTCATCACCTGGGGCTGGCGTTTGCCGTTCCTGCTCAGCGTGGTGCCGACCGTGGTGACGCTGCTGGTGCGCGCGGGACTGCCGGAGACACCGGAATTCGAAATCCAAAGGAACAAGGATGATCTGGTGCGCTGGCCGTGGCTGCAGGTGTGGCGAACGGCGTGGCGGCGGATTGTGATCGTGGCTGCCGTGAATACCGGGCTGACCATGATGACTTTCACCCTCATCACCTTCGTGCTGTCCTACGGGCTGAATACCCTGCACATCGCGCAGTCGGTGCTGCAGCGCGCGACGTTGCTTGCGCAAATCCTCCTGCTGCCCTCCGCTCTGCTGTTCGGGCATTGGAGCGACCGCTACGGTGCATTGCGAATCATGCTGGGCGGAGCGGTATTCAACACTCTGGTGGCGTTCCCGCTGTTCTGGCTGCTGGATACCGGGCAACCCCTGCTCCTCACCCTGGCGATCTGCATCGCTCAGATGGGCACCGGTGCCATGCTGGGCCCGCTGGCCGCGGCGTTCACCGAGACGTTCGACGTTCGTGTGCGGTACAGCGGTCTGTCGCTGGGCTACCAAATCGGGGCGGTTCTCGGCGGCGGCCTGGTCCCGCTGGTCGGAACCGCACTCGTGCACTGGTCCGGCGGAGACTCGTGGCCCGTCGCGCTGTACCTGATGATGGGCGGCCTGATCAGCGTCATCGGTGTCCTCGCGATGCGAAGTTTGCGCCGGACCGGTTGAGCGCCCTCTGAGAACCGATTTACCCTCGCATGGAGATGAATTCACATGGAGAGTCCCGACTATTCGGTGACCCGCCCTGACCTTGTAGGTATTTTCTGGTGTCGAAATCGCTGGTCAGGATGGGGGATTTGGCATCATGGGGTTGCCTCCACCAACTACGAGCCGATCTCCGGCGCAAACCAACCAGCGCTCCCTCACCCTGACAGACACACCTCTCAAAACATTGGCCATTCCGCAACGATCGAGTGGATGCCCATAGGGTGAGCTGTTTCTCGACTCGGCCGTGGGGCCTGACTAGGGGTGTGAACAGCCGTGGCCCCGGGGGCGATGGCACCCGATGGCCATCTCCGACGCTTCAAACCGACAGACCGATCCCGTTGCGCCACGCAACTACCAGCGCTATCCATGTATCGAAAGGCTCTACCGCACGCGACGCGGATCGACCCGATCCCGCTGCTCGGGCGCAGGTCGGCACGATTCGGACTCGAACAGCCAGTCGCTTCACGTCTGAGACTGCCGCACGCGACGGCAGACACTTAGCCAGACGAGTCACCACCCCCCGAGCCGCGGGCAGGGCTGAATCTGTTTCAAAACGATGGCCAATTGGCCATCGAGTGGCCATACATTTTGAGATTCGGCCACGACCTTTGAGACCCTGCAAGATTTGTCAGCCGCGCGCCATATCCACGAACCGACTCAAATGCAGTTGGTGCGCAACGGTAATCGTGGCAGTCGGACCATTACGGTGCTTACCTACGATAAGGTCGGCTTCACCACCACGCGGGTCGTCGCGCTCGAACGCATCGGGTCGATGCAACAGGATGACCATGTCCGCATCCTGTTCTAGCGAACCGGATTCGCGCAGGTCGGACACCATGGGACGCTTATCTGTTCGCTGTTCGGGACCGCGGTTCAGCTGGCTGATCGCGATGACCGGAACTTCCAACTCCTTGGCCAGCAGCTTCAAATTTCGCGAGAAATCCGAGACTTCCTGCTGACGAGATTCGACCTTTTTTCCCGAAGTCATCAGCTGGAGGTAATCCACCACAACGAGTTTCAGGTCGTGGCGCTGCTTCAGACGGCGCGCTTTGGCGCGGATCTCCATCATCGTCAGGTTCGGCGAATCGTCTACGAACAGCGGCGCCTCACTGATCTCGCTCATACGGCGAGCGAGTTTGGTCCAGTCGTCGTCGCTCATCCGGCCCGAACGCATATCGCCCAGCTTGATCTTCGCCTCAGCCGAGAGCAGCCGCATCACGATTTCCGTGCGACTCATCTCGAGCGAGAAGATAACGCTGGCCAGACCGTGCTTGATCGAGCAGCTGCGCATGAAGTCCATGCCGAGGGTCGAGTTGTGCGTGGGCACCATCGACGCTCCGGCCAGGTACAGGTGATCCGCGTTGCCCACCTCAACGCACCGCACCGGGACGGTGTCGATCTTGCGGACATCCACAATGCGGCGTGGAGCGGACCGTCGGGTGCCCGGAACGACATGGTTGAGGTCGCCGTCGATGTCACGCAGGGTGTGCACGATTTCGCTGGTGGTGCGCACGGCTCGGTTGCCGTTGTGCAGGCCGGATTCGGTGAGCCATTGGTGCTGCTCGTCGGCGACGATTACGGTGCCGTCGGAGAATTCGACCTCGTAGCAGGGCCGGTCGGTCATGACCTCGGTGGCGGCCAGGATGCGAGTGGGGCGGCCTTGGGCGTCGAGGAGTTCGTCGCCGACGCGGACCTCGCCCATGGTGGTCCAGCCGGTGGGGGTGGGCAGAGGGGTGTCGAGGGCCAAGGCCTTGCCGACGCCGGGACGCGCGGCGACGATGATCATTTGGCCGGGGTGTAGGCCGTTGGTGAGTTCGTCCAGTTCGGTGAAGCCGGTGGGGACGCCGAGGGAGATGCCGCCGCGGGAGGCGATGGAGTCGATTTCGTCCATCGTGGGCTGGAGCAGTTCCTCGAGGGGGAGGAAGTCTTCGGTGGTGCGGCGTTCGGTGACCTCGTAGACCTCGGCTTGGGCGCGATCGACGACCTCGGCGATGTCCTGGCCGTCGGCACCCGCGTAGCCGTATTGCACGATGCGGGTGCCCGCTTCGACGAGGCGGCGCAGGATCGCCTTCTCCGCAACGATTTCGGCGTAGTAACCGGCATTGGCGGCGGTGGGGACCGTTTGGGTGAGGGTGACGAGATAGGGCGCACCGCCGATGCGCTTGAGTTCGCCGCGGCGGTCGAGACCGGCGGCGACGGTGACCGGATCGGCCGGTTCGCCGCGGCCGTAGAGATCGAGGATGGTGTCGTAGACCGCTTGGTGCGCCGGGCGGTAGAAATCGCCGGGGCGCAGCACCTCGACGACGTCGGCGATCGCGTCCTTGCTCAGCAGCATGCCGCCCAATACGGACTGCTCGGCCGCCATATCGTGTGGCGGCTGTCTGCCGAAGTCCTCGCCGGGCGGTTCGGGCGGGTAGTCCGTATGCCCGCGGTCATCGGTGGTAGTCACCAGACTCGACCGTCCTCTCTCGCCGCTAGCGACATACATCAAAGGCCGCTCGGAAACGGCGACCGCGTGCACATCGCTCGAAACCGCCGCCTACCGGCTGACCCTATTGATCACTCGTTGTACTCCCGGGGACCGACACATCGGGCGTCGAACCACGGTGTGTGAGTCCCCCGTTGACGGGCTCACCCGCGGTTCCAGCAAACCGGTGTGACAGCTCCCGGATCATGACGATCCGGAGGTTCGTTCATGACAATGCGACGAACCTAGGCGACCCGATGGGGACTCGCCAAACCGCACTGTGCACACACCTGTGGATAAGTTGGGGACTGTTTACCCAACGATGTGCACCCCCTGTGTACTACTTGGGGAAAACCCAGGTCACACCGCTCAAACGTGCAGATAGATATCGATTTCCAAATCTATCCACGTGTGGATGAATGAAGTGTCGGCGTGTCGGTCCAGTTGAACAGCCGGGCGTGTTGGGTAAACAGAGTGTGTACTACGGGTATGTCCCGGATCACGTAGCGGCCGGTTGGTTTTCTCGGCGATCCACAAGTCGAATAACAGGTGGTAGAGCCGATAGCCGAATTTGCCGAGGATGGTCCAGATCACCGTTCCGGCCTCTCGCAAATATTCGGCTATTTGCAGGATGACGCCCATGGCTCAGGCCGCGACCACATACGGGCCCGAGGCGGCGCAGCCGAAGGCCACCCTTGTGTCGGAACACAAGAGTGGCCTTCGAATGAACTCAGTTCGCGGCGACCTGCAGGTCGAACTTCGCGACCACATCGGGGTGCAGGTGCACCGCGACGTTGTGCTTGCCAACCGTCTTGATGTGCGACTTCGGCAGTTCGATGCTGCGCTTGTCGACGATCGGGCCACCGGCCGACTTGATGGCGGCGGCGATGTCGGACTGGGTGACCGAGCCGAACAGCTTGCCGGTGCCCGCGGTCTTGACCGACAGCGAAACCGACTCCAGGCCCTCGATGGCCTGCTTCAGCTCGTTGGCATGGTCCAGGTCGCGCACCTTGCGCGCGTCCTGCGCCCGACGGATGCCCTCGACCTGCTTCTGAGCGCCACGGGTGGCGACAATGGCCAGGCCGCGCGGCAGCAGGTAGTTGCGGCCGTAGCCGTCCTTGACCTCTACGGTGTCACCGGGGGCACCGAGGTTGTCCACATCAGCAGTCAGAATCAACTTCATTGCGATGTCTCCCTTCTCAGCGAGCCGTCGACACGTACGGCAGCAGGGCCACCTCACGCGAATTCTTGACGGCAACGGCGACGTCGCGCTGGTGCTGCACGCAGTTGCCGGTGACCCGGCGAGCGCGGATCTTGCCGCGATCACTGACGTACTTCCGCAGCAGGGCGGTGTCCTTGTAATCGATATTGACGGTGCCGGACTTGGCTTCTTTGCAGAAGGTGCAAGCCTTCTTCTTCAGCACCTTTTCGCGCGCGGGCGCTTTAGGCATGGTTACTCCGTAATAAATGATGGGCTGATCGTTTCGAGCGATCTGCAAGCAGTCGCTATGGAAAGCAATTCAGGCCGAGGTGAGTCGTTCTCAGAACGGCGGTTCGTCGTCTACGCGGCCGCCCCCGAAGGAGCCCGCCGCGGGTGCGCTGCCCCACGGGTCGTCGTCGGCGCCGCCGGAACGGCTGCCGCCACCACCACCGGCAGGAGCGAAATTGCCGCCGCCGCCGGAACCGAAGCCGCCGCCCCCGCGGCTGGCCTTGGCGACCTTCGCGGTGGCGTAACGCAGCGAGGGACCGACCTCGTCGACCTCGAGCTCGACGACCGTGCGCTTCTCACCCTCGCGGGTTTCGTAGGAGCGCTGCTTCAGTCGTCCGCTCACGATCACGCGGGCGCCTCGGGTCAGGCTTTCAGCGACATTCTCCGCAGCTTCACGCCAGATGTTGCAGCGCAGGAACAGCGCTTCGCCGTCTTTCCATTCGTTCGAATTACGGTCGAACACGCGGGGAGTCGATGCGACGGTGAAATTCGCCACCGCAGCGCCCGCGGGCGTGAATCGAAGTTCGGGGTCGGCCGTCAGATTTCCGATGACGGTGATGACCGTGTCGCCTGCCATGTGGTTCCTCCTGCTCGGTATGCAGTCCGCAGTGCACCTGTTGCGCTAGAGCCTAGAGATAGGCACCGACGCAATCGAGGGTCACTTGCCGTGGCGCAGAACCTTGGTGCGCAGCACCGACTCGTTGAGACCCAGCTGGCGGTCGAGCTCGCTCACGGTAGCGGGCTCGGCGGTCAGATCGACCACCGCGTAGATGCCTTCGGCCTGCTTGGCGATCTCGTAGGCGAGACGGCGGCGGCCCCAGATGTCGACCTTGTCGACCTTGCCGCCATCGGTCTTGACGACGCTCAACATGTTGTCCAGCGACGGACCAACAGTGCGCTCGTCCAGGCTCGGATCGAGGATAACCATCACTTCGTAATGACGCACGGACCAATCACCTCCTGTGGACTAGGAAACGGCCACGGACGGTCCGTGGCAGGAGGGTCGTTGCGTCAGCAACCCGACAAGGCTACATGAACCCCTGTTAACCAGCGAAAGCTGCCCCGCCTCCCCGGGCCTTTTGCCGGTCGTCGGAGCCTCGATAGTCGCGTCGCGGGCCGGAGGCCGGTCGTTGGGGCGAGTTCTGGGCGTACCCGGTGAGTTGCCCATGTGCGTACGAGATCAGATGTTGCGGTGGCAATCGTGGGGGACGCGGGCGTGGTCTGCCCCGGCCACCTAGTCTGGTCGTCATGTCGACCCGACCGGCCGCCAGCGACGTGATCGCTGGGCGCGTACAGCGCACCACAGTGCTGGCCGCAGCGGTGGTGCTGCTGTGCGGGTTGACGCTGGCGCTGGCCTATCTGAACAAGGCGCGCTGCGCGGGTGCGCCGTTCGGCGAGGACGGCCGCAGTGCGATCTTCGATGTGATCAAGGATTCGGATGTCTGCTATTCCGATATCCAATTCCTGTGGCTGGGGCGCGATATCGACCAGCACGTCTTTCCCTATATCGACGGCGGAATCACCGATGACGGCATGCTGACCGGCGGCGCGGTCGAATATCCGGTGCTCAGCGGTGTATTGATATGGCTCGGCGCGGTCGGTGCCGATAACGACGCGGAATTCCTGCTGCACTCGGCATTGCTGTTGGCGCCGTTCGCCTTGTTGACCGCCTGGCTGCTGGTGCGGCTGGCCGGTCGGGCGGCGCTGTTGTGGGCGGCGGGGCCGCCATTGGTGCTCTATGCATTCCACAACTGGGAACTACCCGTGGTCTGCATGGCCGTCGCCGCGGTGTACGTGGTGACCGCGCTGACTCGATATTCGTTGCGTACCAGGGGAATTCTGGCCGCCGTATTGCTCGGCATCGGATTCTGTCTCAAGCTGTATCCGGGTATTTTCGTACTGCCGCTGCTGGTGTATGTGTTGACGGGCGGCCAGCGCAATATGGATGGTCCGACGCCGTCCCGGCTGGATGTGCGCGGTGCGCTGATGACCGCGGGTGCCGCCATCGGCACGGTGGTCCTGGTGAATCTGCCTTTCGCGCTCGCGGGTTATGAGGGCTGGCGCGCATCGATCACCTTCCAGCAATTGCGGCAGGCCGATATCACCACAAATTCCATTTGGTACTGGGGACTTCGGCAGATGTTCGGTCAGGACGCCGATAGTGAGACCGCATTTCAGCATGCGGTGTCGATCGCCTCGCCGACGCTGGTGCTCACCTCGTTCGCGCTGGCGATGTGGTTGGGCTGGAAGCGATTCACCTCGACCGGCACCTTCCCGTGGATCGGGGTCAGCGGCGCGATGCTGTGCGGATTCCTGCTGTTCCACAAGGTGCATTCGCCGCAGTACACGCTGTGGCTGGTGCCGTTCCTGGTACTGCTCGAGGTGCCGTGGCCGGTGATCGGGGCCTATCTGGTCGCCGATGCGACGATCGGGATCGGGGTGTTCCGATACTTCTATTCGATCGGATCCGGTAGCTCGGTGGATTTGATGGAGAACGTGGTGCAGTTCGGCGTGTGGGGGCGTGCCGTACTCCTTGTGGTGTTCTTCTTCGTATTCGTGCGGGCGGTGCCGCGCGGAACCCGGGTCGTGCCGCCGCCGATACCGCGGTTGGAAACCGGCGGCCTGGTACCCGTGGCCTAGTACCGGATTCCACCCACGGGTGGTACTGCGCGCGCCGCGATCCGCGCACCGTTGTGGGCATGACCTCGCAGAACACAGTGACCGCGGTGCTGGTGCTCGCCATCCTCGGCTGGATCATCTACCGGCAGAACCAGTGGCGGCTGTTCGATCCGGTTCGGATGTGGCGATTGCCGGTGATCCTCGGGCTCATCGGCGTGATCGGTGCCTGCACATCGACCGATCTCGGTGCGCTGCGGACGCTGGATATCGCGCTGCTGGTATTCGAGGGGGTGTTATCGCTCGCGATCGGCGCCGTGATGGGCGTCATGTCGCGATTCCGGCGCGATGAGGTGGGTGCGCTGCTGGTCCGGACCGGTGCCGCGGCGTCGGCGCTGTGGCTGGTCTCGATCGCGGTGCGCGTCGGCGTCGACGTGATCGCCGTCGGGTACGGCGCGACCTCGTCGACATCATCGGGGCTGATTCTGCTGCTGCTCGGCCTGAACCGGGCCGGTCGGATCGCCGTTATCTCCGCTCGGGCCGAGAAGTCGACCGTTGCGCCGCCAATGAGTCGGGCACACTGAGGCAATGTTCGGCAGCGGGATCGCGGGATCGACACCGACGCTTCTGAGCAGGCTGCTCCGCCTGGTCGGGGCGGGCGCCCTGGCCGCGTTCCTGCCCAGCTATCACCTCGCTGATCTGGGTGTGCCCGTGCTACTCGCGGTCGGGCTCGCGGGTATCGGCATGCTGACCTGGGCGCTGGCTCCCGCGGACCGGCATCGGCTCAACCGGATCGCATTGGCGCTGATGGTGGTATTCGGCGGGCTCACCGTCGCGCAGTACGGCGGCAGTTCGGTGGCCATGCTCGCCGCGGTCTACGGCGGGTTCGCCGTGGTCCAGCATTCGACGCTGTTCGGTGCGCTGCTCACCGCGACGGCGGCGCTGGCGGTGAGCATTTCGTATCCGGTGGCCCAGGCACCGGCGGGGGTATTCGCGGCAATGCTGGCGGCCATCGCGGTGGTGGCGCTGATGGGGGTGAACCGCAGGCAGTTTCGGGTGAGCGCCGAACAGAATCGAGTGCTGGTCGAACAGAGCCGGGCGATTCGCGCCGAACGTGATCGGGCCGCCGCACTGGCCGAACGCGGCCGGATCGCCCGCGAGGTGCACGACGTATTGGCGCATACGCTCGGCGGACTCGTCCTGCAGCTCGACGCCGCGGACGCGCTGCTAGAGGCGGGCGAGATCGAACAAGCCGGTGCTCGGGTACGGTCCTCGCGGGCGCTGGCCGCCTCCGGTCTGGCGGACGCGCGGCAGGTCGTCGGCGCACTGCGCGCCGAACGATTCGCGTTGCCAACCGAACTCGAACGGCTGGCGCGCGAACACCGGGACGCGGGCGGACAACTCCGACTCCACTGCGAGGGCAACACCGACCACCTCGACGAACAGGTGAGCACAGCGCTACTGCGCGCCGCACAGGAATCCTTGACCAATGCCCGCAAACACGCACCCGGCACGGAGGTCGAACTACGACTGCGCGTCGAAGCCGACCAGGTCGAGCTGACCGCATCCAATCCCCTGCCCCGCCGAACCAAGCTGCTGTCGGCGAATGCGCGGGCGACAATGCAGGACGCGAGGGTGGCCATGCAGAGCGCGGCGACCCAGGGTGCGGTGACGCAGGGTGCGGCGACCCAGGGTGCGGTGACGCAGGGTGCGGAGATGCAGGCCATGGAGGCACAGGACGCGGCGGCGCCGAACGTGGGAGCGCAGGGCATGACGACCCGGGACGTGGTGATGCAGGGTGGGTCGGCACAAAATGTGGCGCCCCAGGACATGGCGACGCAGAGTGCGGCGATGCACGGCGTGGAGGTGCAGACCGGGGTGGCACAGGGCACGGCGGCGCGGGACGGAGCGCAGGGCATGACAACTCAGGATGTGGTCATGCAGGGCGTGGCGGCACAGGACGCGGCGGCGCCGGACGTGGGAGCGCAGGGCATGACGACCAGGGACGTGGTGATGCAGGGTGGGTCGGCACAGAATGTGGCGACGCCGGGTGATGCGACCCCGGGTGCGGTGACTCAGGGCGTGGAGGTGCAGGCCATTGCGGCAAAGGACGCGGCGGCGCCGGACGCGGGAGCGTGGGGAATGACGACTCAGGGTGCGGTGATGCAGGGCGGGTCGGCACAGAAGGTGGCGCCCCGGGGCATGGCGACACACGGAGCGGCGACACACAGTGCAGCGACCAAGGGGGCGGAGGCCCAGAGTGCGGCGGCGCAGACGATGGCAACCCCGGACGTGGTGATGCAGGGTGAGGCGACCTCGGACGTGGTGATGCAGGGTGAGGCGACCTCGGACGCGGTGATGCAGGGTGAGGCGACCTCGGACGTGGTGATGCAGGGTGAGGCGACCTCGGACGCGGTGATGCAGGGTGAGGCGACCTCGGACGCGGTGATGCAGGGTGAAGCGACCTCGGACGCGGTGGTGCAGGGGGCGACGGCTCACAGCTCAGGGGCTGGGGATTTGGTGGGGATGGGGGTGGGGGCCGGGTTGCTCGGGATGCGGGAAAGGATCGGGGGGCTGGGTGGGACGGTTGTGGCGGGAAAGGTGGGTGGGCGATGGGTGGTGCGAATGATGGTGCCGCGGAGGTGATCACGGTGGTTGTCGCCGATGATCAGACCATCGTGCGCGAAGGGTTGACCACGGTTTTGTCGCTGCTGCCGGATATCGAGGTGGTGGGGGAGGCGCGCGATGGTGCCGAGGCGGTCGAATTGGTTGCGCAGTGTGCGCCCGATGTCGTCCTGATGGATCTGCGGATGCCGGTGCTGGACGGTGTCGCCGCGACGGCCGCGATTGCGGCGGACCATCCGGGTACCGCGGTGCTGGTCTTGACCACCTACGCCGATGACGAATCGATCGCGGGTGCGCTGCGCGCGGGTGCGCGCGGCTATCTGACCAAGGACGCGGGCCGACGCGAGATCGCCACGGCGGTACGGTCCGTCGCCGGTGGCCAGTCGACCTTCGCCGCCGAGGTCGGGCAGCGGCTCGTCGCCGCGCTCGCGGCGCAAACCGGCGGGCCGTCGTCGCCTCGGCGCAGTGGTCCGGAAATCGGTCTCAGCGCCCGTGAACTCGAAGTGCTCACCTTGATGGCCAAGGGCCACAACAACTCCGAGATCGCCAAGGAGTTGTTCATCGGCATCAGCACCGTCAAGACCCATATCGGTTCGCTGTTCGCGAAGCTCCAGGTCCGCGACCGCGCCCAGGCCATCGCCTACGCGCACCGCATCGGCCTCGGCGGCTGAGCGCATCGGGTCAGTCGGCGTGCCGGGCGCGGAACGCGGCGCTTTTGGCGCGATTGCCGCAAAGGGTCATATCGCACCAGCGGCGCGACTTTCCGCGTGAGGTGTCGAGGTACAGGCGGGTGCATTCGAGGCGCCCGCATTCCTTGACCAGACCACGTTCGGGGCCGCCGAGCATTTCGATGGCGGAGCGGGCAATCGCGGCCAGTGCCGCGTCCGGATCGCCGTGGCGGGCGATCGTCGCATCGTCGCGCAACGTGACCTGGGGGAGTGCGCCGCGAGCGAACTCGTTGACGGTCTCGCGGTCCGCATCGGCGAACGGTTCGTCGCGGGCGGCGGCCAGGGCCAGTCGGTAGCCCGCTTCGCGCAGCCGCACGGCACGGTCGAGTATCGCCGGATCGCAGTGCGGTGTGGTGTCGAGGAGGTCGGCGGCGAGCAGCCAGGTATCGAGATCCGCTGGTGTGCTGAGGAAGTCGTCGAAGGTCGAGGCACGGGCCTTGACCGTGCCTGCGAAATCCAAGGCGAGGTTACCGCTCACGAAGGCGAACACCCTCTCATAGTAACCACCTTGACAGGTTACGTGCACAGGTGCGAGGTTAGTAACCGCCTTAGATGGTTATCCGGCCTGTCATGGTCGATCGAGGAGTGCACGTGAAGACGCAGCTCTTGGACCCGTTGTTCCGAGCGACCGGCAAGCCATCGCTCGCGGCGGGCATGCAACCACTATTCGTCGTGCTGTGGAGCAGCGCATTCATCGCGGGAGTCGTCGGCGTCGGTGCCGCCCCGCCGATGATGGTGCTATTCGCGCGGTTCGCCATCGCCGCGGTGCTACTCGCGGTGTATGCCACCGTGATTCGGGCCAGCTGGCCGAGCGGCGGTCAGGTCAAACATGTCGTCATTGCGGGACTGCTGATGCAGATCGTGCAGTTCGGCGCCTTCTACACCGCGATGAGCCTGCACGTCTCGGCCGCGATTATCGCCCTGGTGCAGGGCCTGAATCCGGTGGTCATCGCATTGCTGGCCGGATTCATCGGCGAGACCGTCACCGCGCGCCAGTGGTTCGGCTTCGGTATCGGCGGTATCGGCGTCGGGCTGGCGGTGCTCGATCAATCGAGCATGTCGCTGGTCGGTCTGCTGCTGTGCGTGGTCGGCTTGTTCGGCCTCAGCGTCGGCACGATCTACCAGAAACGCTTTGTCCCGCAGGTTGATTCGCGCGCGGCGACCGCGATCCATATGGCCGCGAGCGCACCGGTTGCGGGCGTATTCGCATGGGCGACCGGGCAATTGCATATCTGGGATGCGACGCGATTCGCCGAGTCGCTCACCTGGATGGTGCTGGTGAATTCGATGGTCGCATTCCTGCTGTTGAATGCGATGCTGAAGCGTTGGGAGGCAACGCGGGTCGGCCGTTTGTTCTTCGCGACTCCGGCGGTCACCGCCATCCTGGCCTGGCTGTTCATCGATCAGCCGCTGCGTCCCTTGGCCGCCGCCGGACTCGGCGTCGGACTGATCGGCATGGTGTTCGCATCGCGACGCCCCACGCCCGTGGTCGCGCGACCCCAGCCCGTGCCGGTGCGGTGAACTACGGAATTCAGCCCACCGGGGTGGGCTCTCGTTCGCTGTCGACTTCGTCGGCGTCCTCGCGCCGGTTCTTGATGATGCTGGTGATGAATGCCGCGCCGATGAACGCCACGCCGACGAGACCGGTGAAGAGGTCGTTGATGTGCACACCGATCGAGACGAACAGGATGATCGCCAGCGCGCCGATCGCCCAGTGCGCACCGTGCTCCAGGAACACGTACTCCGACAGCGTGCCCTTGCGCACCAGGTACACCGTGATCGAGCGGACGAACATGGCGCCGATCAGACCGAGGCCGAGCGCGATGATGATCGGGTCGGAGGTGATGGCGAAGGCGCCGATGACACCGTCGAAGGAGAACGACGCGTCCAGCACCTCCAGGTACAGGAACAGGAAGAACGCGGCCTTGCCCGCAGCCTTGACCAGCTGCGACGGACCGCCGTCGGTGCCTTCTTCGAATTCTTCGGTGTGGAACAGCGAACCGAGCCCGTCGACCACGATGTAGGTGATCATGCCGAGCAGTCCGGCGACCAGCACCGTGGCGCGCTGCTCGTCGGTGGCGATGAACTCCGCGGTCAGCATCAATCCGGCGCTGGCGACCACCACCGAGAGCATGTCCAGCTTGCCGAGCTGGGCCAGCGGCTTCTCCAGCCAGGACAGCCAGGTGATCTCGCGCTCTTCGAAGATGAAGTTCAGGAACAGCAGCAGCAGGAACATGCCGCCGAATGCGGCGATCTGCGGATGCGCGTCGGTCAGCAGCTTCTCATAGCTCGGGCTGCCGTCCGGAAATACCAGTGCGTCATCGGCGGGCGGGTTCAGTGCCAGGTCGAAGGCCTTCACCGGGTCGAGGCCCGCGGTGATCCATACGATAGCCAGCGGGAAGACCAGCCGCATACCGAACACCGCGATCACCACACCGACGGTGAGGAAGATCTTCTGCCAGAACTCGTTCATGCGTTCCAGCACAGTGGCGTTGATGACGGCGTTGTCGAATGACAGTGAGACCTCGAGCACACCGAGGATCGCGGCCAGCGCCAGCGCGGTCGGCCCGCCGTAGAGGAATGCGACGATGAGCGATATCACCGTGACGCCGATGGACATCCCGAAAATTCGCAGAACCACGCGGAGACCCTTTCCGTGCGGCGGTCGAATGTTTGTCCGAGCGCGCCTGTAGCTGATGTAACCCGAGGGCCGTGCAACCCGCGGTGGCGATGATGGTTCCAGCGTGGACGCCGAACCGTCGATTGTCCAACGGTGCGCTGCGGCAAATCGTTCCGTGGCACGCGGACAGGGGGCCCGTTGCCGAGCCCCCTGTTGCAGCTGGTGTCTTAGACGTTCACGCCGTAGTCGCGGGCGATACCGGCCAGACCCGAGGCGTAGCCCTGTCCGATGGCGCGGAACTTCCATTCGGCACCATTGCGGTACAGCTCACCGAAGACCATGGCGGTCTCGGTCGAGGCATCCTCGGACAGGTCGTAGCGGGCCAGTTCGGTGCCGTTGGCCTGGTCGACCACGCGGATGTAGGCGTTGCGCACCTGGCCGAACGACTGCTGGCGGGTGTCCGCATCGTAGATCGAGACCGGGAAGAAGATGCTCTCGATGGTCGGCGGGGTGTTGGCCAGGTCGACCTTGATGACCTCGTCATCGCCTTCGCCCTCGCCGGTCAGATTGTCGCCCGTGTGCTCGATGGAGCCTTCGGGCGACTTGAGGTTGTTGAAGAAGACGAAGTGCTTGTCGGACACAACCTTCTTGTCCGCACCGGTCGCGATCGCACTGGCATCCAGGTCGAAGTCGGTTCCGGTGGTTGTACGAATATCCCACCCGAGCCCGACGGAGACAGCGGTAAGGTTCGGCGCCGCTTTGGTCAGCGAGACATTGCCGCCCTTGGACAGACTGACACCCATTCGGGGATCCCTTTCAATAGACGTCTGTGGTTCCCAGCATGTCCGAATCGCCGGGTACGCCATACGACAGTAGTAGGTTTCCCCGGACTTGCGTAGGAACTGAGCTAAGCACGGCGGAGTGGTACACCGCCTAACATCGGGGCGTGACAGGCCGCAGGCGTGGATGGTTCCGGTCGTCCGGGAACACCGAATGGATTTCGCAAGCCCGGTCGACGCTGGCGGCCGCGTTTCTCGATATGGATCAGCGCCAGAGTGTGGCCGACGCCGCGGTGCACGCCAGTGCGCAGGTGTTCCCGGAGCGTCGGATGAGCGGGCAATGGGAACCCGTGCGCAGCCGGTGCTATGACGCCGCGGGCGCATATCTGGCATTCACCGAGGAATTGGACAATGCCGAGCGCGACGGCACTACCATGGCGCAGGGGCAGTTGCGGGTGGACCCCCTGGTCCGGCAGTTGACCGATGCGGCCCGCGCGGTCGATGAGTTCTATCGCGGCAATCAATCGCAACTCGAGCACGCGGTCGCGGTGCTCGGCACGGTGCCGCAATTCGCTCATCAGGTGAAGGTCGCGGCGGCGGGTGTCCGCGGGCACGCGGCCGAATCCGAATACGCCGACTACCCCTCGGTTCGGCAATGTGCGGCGGCGGTGGATGAGTCGCTGCTCACACTGGAGGCCCTCGGCTCCGAGGTGCCGGCGGCGACCGTCCGCGAGGCCGCCAGCCACCTGGAATCGGCGACGAAGGCGCTGGCAGAAGCGTTGGCGCAGGCGCCATCCCGGGCTGGGGCCGCGGCCAATGCGATCACCTCGGTCGGCACCAGAATCGCCGCCGTGCGTACCCGCGGCGAGCGGTTGGCGCCCGCCTACTCGGAGCTGCTACGCGAGTTCAATGCTGCGAGTTCGGCGGATCTGGCTAACAATGGGCAGGACAGTCAACGGGCCATCGATGCCGCCGACGCCGCCCTGGTCCGGGCACGTGCGGCGGCGGCCGAGAACAATCCGGAGTTTGCACTTGAGCTGACCACATCCGCACGGGGCTACCTCGCCGAGGCCGAACAGAAGGTCGACGCCGTCACAAAGCGGCTGACACTGCTGCGCGAGGTCCGTGCGAATCCGCAAGAAAAGGCCAAGGCCGTACGATTTCGGCTGCGGGACGCGCAAATGCTCGCGGTGAGCCGCGGGCTCGTCGGCGAATGGGGATCTGTGCTCGATGCACAGGTGGACCGAATCGATCGAATCACCGAAAACCTGTCGGGACGTCATCCCGACTACTGGGCCTATGTGGCCGAATTGGATGCCGTCGCGGAGTTCGTAGCCGGGGTAGTGGATCGAATGAGAAAACAAGCAGGACCACGACGAGAATGAGGCCAGGGGTATGCGGCCACCGCCACAAGGGATGAGGACAGCGCAACGATGACCGCGGGCATCGCCGTCCAGCAACAGATCTCCCTGCGAAAGCAATTGCCACTACGCCATTTCCGGCAGCTGCACGGCCCGGAGGCACGGCGCCTTTTCCATCGACAACCGGAACCGTTCGGCGATCACGCCGATCGGGAACTTCTGGCGATCGCACTCGGCGCCACCCTGTACGCACCGGCGACCCGGGCGGATCTCGCCATGACCATCAGCAGACGGGCCGCGCGCGGGGTGTGCTCGATGGTCATCGATCTCGAGGACGCGGTCGCCGATCACGAGTTGGAGTTCGCCAAACACCAGACCGTCGCGACGCTGAATCTGCTTGCGGGCAACGATGATCCGAATCCGCTGCTGTTCGTGCGCGTTCGTGACGCGGATACCGTGTGCGAGATCGTCGAGCAGCTCGGCACCGGTGCGGCGGCATTGACCGGCTTCGTCTTCCCGAAGTTCGACAGTGCGAGCGGGCCGAAATATCTCGCGGCGCTCGAGGCCGCCGGGGAGCGGCTGGGTCGGCCGGTGTACGGCATGCCGGTACTCGAATCGGCGGCGCTGGTGCACCGCCAGACCCGGGATCAGGAGCTGACGCAGATCGCGGCGCTACTCGCCGAGCACCGGGAGCGGATACTCGCGGTGCGCATCGGGGCCACGGATATGTGCTCGACCTTCGGCATTCGGCGCGATCGGGATCTGACGATCTACGACGTGCGGGTGGTCGCCGATGTCATCGCCGATATCGTGAATTACCTCGGCCGTTCGGACGGTTCGGGTTTCGTGATCACCGGGCCGGTCTGGGAGTACTTCGCCGACCATGAGCGGATGTTCCGGCCGCTGCTGCGGACCGCGCCGTTCGAGGAATCCGATGCGGTGCCGTTCCGGCGCTATCTGGTCAGCCGGGATCTGGACGGTCTACTACGTGAGATCACGTTGGACCGGGCCAATGGGATCCAGGGCAAAACGGTGATCCATCCGTCGCATGTGGCGGCGGTGCACGCGCTATCGGTGGTAACGCACGAAGAGTATTCCGATGCGCTCGACATTCTCCAGGTCGACGTCGGCGGGGTGGCGGCATCGGGCTATCGGAACAAGATGAACGAAATGCGGCCGCATCGCAGCTGGGCGCGCCAGACGCTATTGCGGGCCCGGGTTTTCGGTGTCGCGAACAAGGGTGTCTCCTTCGTTGATCTGCTGACGGCGTTGGTGACCGAATGAGCACCGATGCCTGGGCGACCGCGAATTTGGGCATCGAATTGCGGCATGAGCGCTCGCACGGCGCCGGTGTTGCGGTGGATGTGCTGCCCGCCGAACTGCCCATCGCGACGCTGATCCAGCCCGGCCTGCGCCGCAATCCACGCCGCGCGCATCTGCTGGTCTCCACCGTGCTCGGCAAACATCTGCCGACCGATCCCCGCGTGGTACTCGGCGCGGGCAACCGGCTCGGCGACCTGGTGCGTGACGTACTCGGTGCACGCGAGGCGGTGGTGCTCGGATTCGCCGAGACGGCAACGGGATTGGGGCATTGTGTGGCGGCCAGGATCGGAGCCGGGTGCTATCTGCACTCGACCCGTCGCGAGGTGCCCGACGCCACCACATTGACCGGATTCGAGGAGGGGCATTCGCACGCCACCTCGCATATGCTCCAGCCTGCGCCCGCCGATATCTTCGTCAACGATCTGCCACTGGTGCTCGTCGACGACGAAATCTCCACCGGGGATACCGCGATCGATGCGGTGCGGGCGCTGCACGCGTTCTCGCCGCGTTCGCATTATGTGCTCGCGTCGCTGGTTGATATGCGGACCGCGGACGATCGGGCACGCTTCGAGGCGGCGGCCGCGGAATTGGGTGCGCGGATCGACACCGTATGCCTGGCTTCGGGGCGCACCCTGCTGCCCGATGGTCTGGTCGAGACGGTATCCGCGATGCCGGATCCGGAATTGAATCCGACTGCGGCACATCGTGGTTCGTTCGATCAGCTGGAATTGCCCTGGCCCGCTGCGGTGCCGGAGGGCGGCAGGCACGGGATGCTGCGATCGGATACCGATGCGTTCGAGGCGGCGCTCGCGAAGGCGGCCGAGGCGCTGCGGGTTCGGCTCGCCGACGGTTTCGCCGGACGCCCCGTTATCGTGCTCGGGCACGAAGAGTTGATGTACCTGCCGCTGCGATTGGCGGCCGAACTCGCCGATGCCGGGATCGCGACGCGCTACCAGACGACCACCCGCTCGCCCGCGTATGTACTCGACGAACCCGGTTATCCACTGCGGCGCGGATTTCGGTTCATCGCACCCGAACCCGGTGAGGAGCAGCCGCGTTATCTGTACAACGCGCACTGGATCGAGGATGCGCTGTCCGAACTGGCGGCGCTCGGTGCGGACGATCCGGTGCTGGTCGTCGTCATAGACGCACCAGCGGATAGTGCCGAATTGCGTGCCGAGGGTGGTCTGATCGATGTGTTGACCGCATCCGGCGCCGATGTCGTATTGGCGGTGCTGCCGGGCGCGGATCCGCGCATGCTGCACGCCGAGCGCAGCGATGCCGTGCCGGTGGCCGACGTATCCGAACCGAGAGTGCTGTGAGGTCGAACGCTGTGCCGGAATCGAATATCTCGCCCCGAACGGCATTGCCGGTACCGGTGCCGCTGCATGGCCCGGCCTTCGGATCGTATGCGGCCCAAGAGGTTTCCTGGCTGCTGAAGGATCTGTCGGAGGTCGATCTGGAGGCCGATGTCGCCGAACGTGAGCGCCGGATCCAGTCCGGTGCGGCGCATTACGCGGAATCGCTGCCGATCGAATATCAACCGGACGCCGCGTACCGCTCGCTGTTCGACGAAGTGCTCGCCGACAGTGCCGAGCGGCTGGCGCTCGCCGTCGCGACGGTATCGGAACTCGTGGTCGCCGAACGCGGCCAGGACATCGTGCTGGTGTCATTGGCCAGGGCCGGGACGCCGATCGGGATTCTGATGCGGCGCTGGCTGCTCAGCGGGCGTGGGCCGGATCTGCCGAGCCTCGATGTGCCGCACTACGCGGTGTCGATCGTGCGCGATCGCGGCATCGATGCGGTGGCTCTGGACTACCTTGCGCGCCATTATGATCCGGCGTCGGTGGTATTCGTCGACGGCTGGACCGGCAAGGGCGCGATCACTCGGGAACTCACCGAAGCGCTCGATGCCTATTACGCCGCGGGCGGCGCGCGATTCAATGACGAACTCGCCGTACTCGCCGATCCGGGACATTGTGTGCGCACCTATGGCACCCGCGACGACTTTCTCATCGCCTCCGCCTGCCTGAATTCGACGGTATCCGGACTGATTTCACGCACCGTGCTGAACGACACGCTGATCGGCCCCGGCGAGTTCCACGGCGCGAAGTTCTACCGCGACCTGGCCGACGATGACGTATCCGGCCGCCTGCTCGACACCGTGAGCGCGGCCTTCGATACCGTCCGCGATCGCGTGCCCGCCGAACTGGCCGCCGTGCGCGCGGGCGACCGCACGCCGACCTGGACCGGCTGGGCCTCGGTGGACCAGGTCCGCGAGGCGTACGGCGTGGCCAGCGTGAATTTCGTGAAACCCGGTGTCGGCGAAACGACTCGGGTGCTGCTGCGGCGACTGCCGTGGCGGGTGCTGGTGCGCGAGGCGGACGCGCCCGAGCACGCACATATCCGACTGCTCGCCGCGGCTCGCGGTGTTCCGGTCGAGGTCGTACCCGACCTCGCCTATTCGTGCATGGGATTGATCAAGGACGTGCAGCAATAATGCATTTACGACGACTACGAAGACATGCTCTGATCGCTACCGATCTCGACCGGACGATGATCTACTCGCGCAATGCTTTCCACGCCGCCACCAATGTGCCGACGGTCTGTGTGGAACATCTGGAGGGCGCGCCCCTGTCGTTCATGACGACCACCGCTGCCCTGCGGATGCAGACCCTGACCGAACCCGCTGCCGTCATCCCGACCACCACTCGGACCATCAAGCAATTCGAGCGGATCCAACTACCTGGCGCCCCATGGCGATACGCCATCACCAGCAATGGCGGCAATATTCTGGTCGACGGCATACCGGATATGCGCTGGCGCATCGATATCGACGCGCAGGTGCGGGCCGGCGGCGCGACGCTGTCGGAGGTGAATACCGAACTGCGCGCGCGCATCGACGACTCCTGGGTCACCAAATTCCGTATCGCCGACCATTTGTTCACCTATCTGGTGGTGAAGCCGAAGGAGGTGCCGGAGGGTTTCCTGGCCGAATGGGATGCGTGGTGTCGTCCGCGCGGCTGGTCCGCGTCCCAGCAGGGCCGCAAGATCTACACCATGCCCATGGCCGTCTGCAAGAGCCACGCGGTCCGCGAGGTCCGCCGCCGCCTGCTCGACAATGGCGAACTCACCGATGCGGCAATGACTCTCGCCGCGGGCGACGGCGCGCTCGACGCCGAAATGCTGCGCACCGCCGACTCCGCCATTCGCCCCCGCCACGGCGAACTCGAACAACTCAACTGGACCCATCCCAACCTCACCGTTACCCGTGCGTCGGGAATTCTGGCGGGCGAGGAGATCATCAACTGGTTCATCAAGGCTGCGCCGGGATCCGCCGAATAGGGGCTTGCCTTGACACCGGTCGAGGCGGGACGGGAGCCGTCCGCACTCGAGTACACCCGTTGGGGATCGATCGGTATGCCGCCGGAACGGGTGGATGGGTTCGCCGCACAAGGTGTCACTCGCATCGTGGTCGGGGCGACGGCGGCCGACCGTGCCGAGCAGTTCGACGAAATGTCGACGTTCTCCGAACGTTTCGGGCTCGCCGCGACGCTCGGTCAGGCACGCCGGACGGCGTCAGCGGCGCCGCCAGCACTGGGCGCTATCGGCCAGGTTCCACCAGGCGACGTAGTCGGGGTCCTGATCGACCAATGCCCAATTCGCCTTTCATGAAGTGCAGCAACCGCAGATCGAATGCCGCATCCGCCACCGCATTCCCGGTCCCCGCCAACTGCTCGGCCATCGATAGGTAATCCACCCGGGGGTAGGCCTGTTCGAACGCGGCCTCGTCTTGCACCAGATTCGCCAGCGCCGCGAGTCGTTCATCCGACAATGCGAAGGGTGGCATTCTGCAATTGTCCAGGGCCTGACCGAAATCAGCGGTCGAATCAACCGAGCTGAGGGCGTTGCCCCGGTGCCTTATGAGAACAGCGGCGAGAATGCCGAGGGTGGTTGGCGGCGCGGACCCGCACCGCATCCTAGGTGGCTCCTTTGGGACTGCCCACCTGCCAGAACATGGATCTGGTTCCGGGGCGGCGATGTGCGCCTCAGCGGGTGCACGCGAGCTATTCGAGGGCAGTCAGCGATGCTACGACGCGCACGACATCCCAGGGTGGCCCAGCTGGCACCGACCAACTGCCAGAACGCAATCGGTCCCGGGCTGTGGCGCAGGCGATGTTCGCCTCAGCGGTTGCGGGTTTGGTTGAGCCAGTCGAGGGCGTCGCGGAAGGTGGGGGAGTGGTCGAGGATGGGAGGCGGGGTGTAGGCGGGTGTCGGGTCGGTTGCGGGCTGCTGCGACCGGGGTTCGCGGTACTCGGGGCGGGGACGGTTCGGACGGGGGTAGGCGGGATCGGTCGGGAAAGGCAGTTTTGGGGTGGGGGATTGCGCCCGGATGGGTTGGGTTTGCGGCAGGAGACGGTCGAGTATCGAGCCGGTGCGGGGGTCGGCGGAGGTGTTCTTATCAGGGGCGAAGGGGACGCCGGTCGACAGGGCGCGCAGGCCGAGGGTCAGCATTTCGCCGAACATGCCGATGCCGATGGACAGGGTGGTCGGGCGGGCGTCGTGGTGCATGCCCAGTGCGGTGCCGAGGGTGCTGATGCCGAAGCCCGCGGCCATCGAAATGCCCCATACGACAACGGTCCACCTGGTGTAGCGCTGCCAGAGGTGCCCGTCGCGGGTGAAGATGACGATCGTGGTCCCGCGAATCGCGCCGAAGGCCAGACCGACGATGCCGCCGATGATCAGCCAGGTGATATCGGTGCCATCGAGATCCGCGACCTTGGTGAGGCTGTAGCCGCCGATCGCCAACAGGATGACCGGCGGTCCGAAGGTATCGCGGGCGTTCATCGGTTCGCCGTGGAACCGCTTCACCACCAGCGCGATGACCGCGACGATCGCGATCACGAGTCCGATACTCATGAGTGCCTCCCAACACGATGACTGCTGTTGGGAAAGTTAGTGATCGAGCGGGTGCCGCGTATCCACCTAAGGTAGGACTACCGGGATGATCCGCAGGTCATCCGGTTCAGTAGTCGCGCTGCTGTGCGCCCAACTGCTGGGTGATGACACCGTGCAGCCGCTGCAGACCGCCGACGGTCATACCGCTCTGGAGTTGGCCCTCGATGGTGCGCACCAGCGCCGAATCGCTGAGGATCTTCTCGCTGGATTGGATGAGAACCGTTCCGGCGCCGGTGAAGTCGAACTGGCGCTCCTCACCGGAATTCACGCCGAAGCGGGCGGCACCGGCGGCCAGGAAGTTGGAGACCCAGCGCTGGTCGTAATGATGGCTGGGGGAGGGGCAATCGGCCCAGCCGACAAGGGCTTCCGGGTCGACGCGCAGCGGCGGTTCGGCGAACATGACCGGGCCATTGGAGGAGGCCAGGAACTTGCCGGTGCCGATGAGGGTGAGGAAGCCGGGGACGATCGACTGGTTCAACGATAGGCCGGGTTCGAAGGCCAGCAGGTTGGCGGCGCGAATGGTGAGGTTGCCGTTGTCCTCGAGGTCATAGGAATTGATGTCGTAGCCGCGGTCGCCGATGATCAGCTTGCCGTGGCCCTCGGCGATCACATAGTCGCCGGTGAACAGCGGTGCCGAGAACTGCTGTGAGACCATGTGCAGCAGCCCACCCTGCAGCCCGTGGGTGAGCATCTGGAACCGCATATCGCCGTAGTAGGCGATCATCGCGCCCTTGCGCATGAACCACGGCTTGTTCAGGTCGATGCAGTAGGCGTAGCTGTTGCCCGGAATATTGTCGCTTTCACCGAGATTCAGCGGATTCAAAATCTCACTCATGACTCACAACTTCTCTTCCGAAGCCTGCACATAGACCACACCCTGTCCGACGCAATGCAATTGCATGGCCTCCCCGGAACCGCGGCCGACCGCGTCGCGCCAGCTCAGCGCCGTCTTCAACTCGGTCTGCACATTGCCGTAGGCGGCGACGAAGGCCTGCGGATCCACCACGATCGGATGCGGTCCGCCCACCGGAAGTTCCAGGAATCCGCCGTGCGCGAGCAAGACCGCCGCACCCTGTCCGGACAGCTGCGTGGTGAACATGCCCTGGCCGGTCAGCGCACCACTCGCCGCCCCGCGCAACGCGCCCATCAGCCCGCCGCCACTGCCGCCGCCCGAACTCATCACGGACACAATCGAACTCTGCAGTGCGGCGGTATTGGCCAGCAGCCGCGAGGCCTCCACGCGCAGCACCGCGCCCGGCTGCAGCTGTACCACATGCACTTCCAGCCCGGCAAAACCGTAGTGGACCTGGCCATTGCCGGTCGCCAGCATGGTGCGCTCGTGCTCACCGGCCATCATTTGCCCGGCCATTCGCATGATGCCGCCACCGCCCATGCCCGCGGCCATGCCCGGAATCTGGTGCGGCGCAAAGGAAATGTCGCCGGTATAGAACAACATCGCGCCATTGCGCGCGACCACACCGCCCGCCATGCCGACGTCGACCTTGACGACCTTGCCGTTGACCTTCTCGAACATCGCAGGCCCCCTTACCGTTCCGCGGGCTGGATCAATACCAGGCCCTGACCGTCGAAGCGCAATGAGAACGCCTCCCCGGCATCCTGGCCGACGAACGTGCGCCACGAAACATCGGTCACGAACGACTGATTGAGGTTGCCGCGGCAGGCGACGAAGGCATCCGGATCCACGATCAACGGATATTGCGGCGAAACCTCCAGGTGGATCAGCGGCCCACCGGCCGAGAGCAATGCGACCTGACCCTGTCCGGTCACCGTGGTGGTGAACAGGCCAGCGCCCGACGACGCGCCGCGCAGACCGGCGAAACGTACGTCGGTGCGCAGGTTTCCGGCGAAGCAGAGCAGCTGCTGCGATTCGACCTGCAGCGTCTCGTTGTTCAGATTCACCACGGTGACGTGCTGGCCGTTCACCGCGAAGAAGACCCGGCCATTGCCGCCGCATTCCATCAACGACAGTTTCTCGCCGGTGGCGCGCCGCTTGAGTCCGGCGAGTACGCCGTCGCCTCCGCCGAAACCGGCCGACTTGAACTGCACATTTCCTTCATAGGCGACCATCGAGCCGGAAATCGCGCGGATACTCGTTCCGGCGAGGTGTGCCTCGATCACCTTTTTCGACTGCTCGAACAGTTGCGCCATGGGGGAGTTTGCCTGCCGTCTCGTTCGGGAACATGGTGTTGATCGCCCATATTCCAACTGCGTTTCGTCACCCTAACCGATCTCCGGGCAACGATCCGGGCCACAGCGGCGGTTACTTCGGATCGCGTTCGGCACGTTTCTCGTAGAGTGGCACCGTACGCACCGACAAGCGAAGGGTCGAACTTGTCCGCAACACTCGCCAAGGGTCAGAATGGCCCGCTGGCCGCCAATGACGTGGTGATCTCCGTCCAGCTGACCGCACCGGCGGATCTGTCCGCACTGCTGGTCACCGACTCGGGGAAGGTCCGTTCCGATGCGGACTTCGTCTTCTTCAACCAGCCAAGTGGCCCAGGGGTGAATCTGCAGCCCGCACCGGCCGGGCAGCCAGCGTCCTTGGCGGTGTCGCTGAATGCGGTGCCAGCGGATATCGCGCAGATCCGCGCTGTTATCACCCTCGATGACGTGACCAGCAATTTCGGCCGCTCCGCCGCGCCGACCGCGGTCGTCTCGGATTCGGCGGGTAATCGGTTGTACGAGTACCGCATCGACGGTTTGAACACCGAGTCGATCGTGATCGCGCTCGAGCTGTACCGGCGCCAGAGTGAATGGAAGGTGCGTGCGGTCGGCCAGGGCTACGCGGGTGGTTTCGCGGCGCTGGTCACCGATCACGGTGTGACCGTCGACGAATCTCCGGCCGCGACACAGGTTCCGCCGCCACCGACCTATCAGCCCGCGCAGCCCACTCAGGGTTACCCGCCGCCGGCCCCGCCCGCATACCCGACGCAGCAGCAGCCGCAGTACCCGCCGCAGCAGACCTACCCGCAGGGCGCACCCGGCTACCCGCCGCCGCCCGGTGCCGGCTACCCGCCCCCGCCCGGACCCGGTGGTTACCCGCCGCCGCCCGGCCAGCCCGCCCCCGGCCAGGGCTATCCGCCGCCCGCTCAGCCCGCGGCCCAGCAGCAGCCGCCCGCTCAGCCCGCGGCCCAGCAGCAGCCGCCCGCCGAGGTCAGCCTGAGCAAGGACCGTCCGGTCAGCCTGGTCAAGGGGCAGCGGGTCACCCTGCGCAAGGAGGGTGGCGCCGCGCTGACCTTCGTGAAGATGGGTCTCGGCTGGGATCCGGTGCGCAACCGCGGCATGTTCGGCAATCGGACCGTCGATGTCGACCTCGATGCGTCGGTCGTGATGTTCGCCGACATGAACGTGGTGGATGTCGCCTACTACGGTCAGCTGACCTCCAAGGACGGTTCGATCCGGCACCAGGGCGATAACCTCACCGGTGAGGGCGAGGGCGATGACGAGGTGATCCTGGTCGACCTGACCCGCATCCCGGCCCACGTCAGCTCGGTGCTGTTCATCGTGACCTCCTATAAGGGCCACACCTTCGAGCAGATCCAGAATGCGTTCTGCCGCTTGGTCGATGGCGCCAACAATGCCGAGCTGGCCAGGTACACCCTCGCCGGTGGTATGCCGTTCACCGCGATGGCGATGGCCAAGCTGTTCCGGGTCGGCGGTGACTGGAAGATGCAGGCCCTCGGCGAAGGCTTCCAGGCCAAACATCCGGGCGAAGCGGTTCCGCAGCTGGGCCGGTTCCTCGCCAATTGACCGATACGCGTAGCGACTGCGCTCGAACCGAACAGAACACGAAATAACGGGGCGGACAACGTGATTCAGCTGAAGGCCGGTCAGAATATACTGCTGACCGGCGATATCGTTCGTTTCAGCGCGAAAGCCGGGGCTGCCCTGGATGTTTCCGCGCTCGTCGTCGCGCAGAACCTGCGGGTCTTCGATACCGGCGATTTCGTGTTCTACAACCAGACCGAGACGGCGGGGGTGACGCTATCCGAGGATGGCGTCACCATCCGGCTCGCCGAGGTGCGCGCCGACGCGCAGGCGGTGTTGCTGGTGGTCAGTGCCGATCCGGCCGCACCGGCATCGTCGGGTGGGCTCGGTGCGGTCACCGCCGCACTCGCCGTAGCCGACGTCGCGACAGCGGAATTCGCGATCAATCCGTCTGCCGGGGAGACCGCGCTGATCTGTCTGGAGGTGTACCGGCGCGGGACCGACTGGAAGCTGCGCGCGGTCGGTCAGGGCTATGCGGGTGGTCTGGCCGTGCTGCTCACCGCGCACGGCGTCGAGGTGGACGAACCGGCGACGCCGCAGTCCGGCCAACCGGGTCAGCCCAGTGCGGCCGGTCTGCGCGATGCCGACCCGGTCAGCGCTCCGGGACGGGTCAGCGGTCAGGACACCATCAGCGGTCCCGGCACCGGCGACTCCCGCGCGAGCGGTCCGGCGCCGCTCGAGGTGGCGCACGGACTAGAGCGGCTGTGGATGATCTTCGAGGATGCCGCGCGTTCGGCCGCGGCGCTCATCTCGTCGCGGGATTACGCCATGCAGCGGCTGGATCAGGAACTGTCCGCGGCGGTTTCGGATCCGGCCACCAGGAACACCCCGGCCGCCGAGGATGCGCGTCGGTCCGCACAGCGCCGCTGTGACGATCTGATCGCCACCGCCGAGGGCAACCATCTGCGCGATAGCGAACAGCTCATGCGTGAACTCGCCGATGCCGATCGGCAGCTGCCGCCGTCGCTGGCCACCTGGGATTCACCCGCTTGGGATCGGCCGCCGACGCCGAGCGACGGCATCCGGCTCGGCGAGCTCTACGCGATCGAACGTGGGCCGCTGCGCATTCCGTACTGCGTGCCGGTGCCGCTGACCCGACCGCTGTGGATCGATACCGAAACCACGGCAGCGGCGACCCCGATCGTCGGCGCACTACTGGCCCGGCTGCTCGCGGCCGATCCCGGTCGGCGCACCCTGGTCGACATGATCGATCTGACCGGCGCGTTCGCGCAGCTCGTCGGTCCGCTGACCCCGGTGCTGAACGGCCCGCCGATCACCGATTTCGGTGAGATCTCGGCGCGGCTACAGGCCCTGGTCGATGCCGCCGAATTGGCCGAATTGGCGTATTCCAGTGGGAATTTCACCCCGCCGACCGAGCATCGGGTGCTGCTCGCGGCCGACTTCCCGCACGGCTACCAGACCGCGGACGCACAGCGCATCGCCGTACTGCTGATGCGCGGCGATCTGATCGGGCTGTCCACGGTTATCGTCGGCACCGACGAATCCGATTCCAGTGACGGCACCTTGGCCATGCTCTCGCAGTCCTGTCGACATCTGCCGACAATGGATGGCACCCCGCTGTTCGATCCGTGGACCGGCAGCGCGTGGCAGCTGGATCTGGACCTGTTGCCGAGGGAACCGGCCAGGCAGGCGCGCTTCCTGCGCACCAGCTAGCACCCGTCCATCCAAATCGGCTGCCCCACCCCCATAGGCTGCTCGCCGAGCGCAGTCAGACGGGGGTCGAATACGCCGTATTCGACCGCCGTCTGACTACCTTCGACCGCCCCCTGGGTCCAGGGGGCGATGCGGCAGGAGCCGTCTGGACCCAGGGGACTGGTGGGCTTTTCGGGCGGGTCCGCTAGCGCAGGGCCACCCGGGGGCGCAGCATCTCGGGCAGCCACGGCAGCAGCGGGTCCGGCGCGCGATCGACGATGCCGCCGACCGGATCGTCGACGAAATCGCGCCGGACCAGATCCTCCTCCGGCCGGTAGATCTGCCGGATGATCAAGGCGCACAACCCGAGCACCGCGAGATCGCGCAGCACCACGGTGCCGGTGAACCACTGCTCGGGCAGGCCCTTGCGGTCCAAGCCGAGGTAGTAGAACATGCGCGGCACCCAGACCAGCGCGTCGATGGTCATCCACGCCAGCAGAATTCGGCGATGCGGCAGCGCGAGCACGGCCAGCGGCACCAGCCACAGCGAGTACTGCGGGCTCCACACCTTATTGGTGAGCAGGAAGGCGGCCACCACCAGGAAGCACAGCTGGGCCAGGCGCGGACGGCGCGGTGCGGTGAGCGCGATATAGGCGATCACCGCACAGGCCAGGACGAATACCAGCAGCGAAACCAGGTTCAGGATGGTCGGCTGATGGGTGTGGTCGATCTTGCCGTCGAATCCGTCCCAGCCGGTGAACGAGGTGATGACGTTGTAGATGGAGTCCGGATCGGCGTGTCGAGTGGTGTTGAGCCGGAAGAACTCCCGCCAGCCATTCGGATACAGCAGCAGGATCGGCAGATTCACCAGCAGCCAGGTGCTGGCCGCCGACGCGATGGTGAGCGCGGCCGCGCTGAGCGGGCGGGCGCTGAGAAACTGCAGGCGGTACGGGGTTTCGCGGAGCCAGGTCAGCGCCGTGTGCCATCCGGTGATATCGCTGAGGCGCAGGCCGAGGCGTGCGCTCGGCACCCGCTGCAGTGGGTCGGCGCGCAGGCACAGCACCAGGATCGGTCCGAGCAGCAGCAGCGGATATAGTTTGGCCGCGCCGCCCAGTCCGAGCAGCAGACCCGCGAGTACCGGTCGTCGGCGCGCCCAGGCGAGCAGGCCGGTGGCGGCGAAAGCCGTTGCGAGTGCGTCGAAGTTGGTGAAAATGTGCACGATCACCAGCGGCGAGCAGGCGATCAGCGCGGTATCCCAGATCCGCCGGCCCGCGAGTTGCGCGGACGCCCATACGGTGACCAGCCAGGCCATGGCCAGGCCGACCGCGACCACATTGAAGTAGATGACCACCTGCAACGCACCGGGCAGCGGTGACGCGTCCCAGGTCTTCGCGACCTGCATCGCCGCATACTGATAGAGCCCGGACAGCACCGGATACTCCATGTACCTGGTCTCCCGGCCGCCGTCCGGAGTCGATTCGGTCCACTGCTTCTTGTACGGGAACGCGCCCTCGTTCAAGCGTTCCGCGCCGTAGAGCGGCACCGTATCCGAGTAGCACATGGCCACGTACTGGCGGCCGTTGTTCCAGTCCAGGGTGAGCGAACCGTCCGAGGCGGTCGTCTGCTGGATGCAGCCCGCCTTACTCGCCCAGCCCAGCGCGAGGAAGACCAGCGCGAAGGCGAGCAATACCCGCATCGGGGTCCAGAACCGGACCCGGCCGATCAGCGCGTGGTCACCGACCGGCCCGCCGATGACGGTACTGAGCTGCGCGGTCAGGGAATCGTTGCGGCTGGGCCGATCCCGGCCGTCGCACGAGCGCAGATCGGGTGCGAGCGGCGCGGGCGCGATGTAGTGTGCCGCGCCGCGCGCCTGCTCCGGGGCGCCGGGGTGCTGCGCCCCGGCGGAATGCGTTGTACCGGATTGCATCCCATTGGGCTGCGGCGCGCTTGCGTTAGTCCGCTCGTCCATGAGTTGCGCTTCGGTCACGGCACCCGAGGCTACCGGGTGCGCGTCGGTTGGCCGCCGTTGCCGTTCCCATTGCCGGCGCCGCCGGGTTGGGGTGACCCGGTGGTCGTCGCCAGCGAGCCATCGGAGTTCACCGTCGGCTGCCCGGGTAGCGGCGTCGATTCCGGCTGCTGCTGTTGCTGGGGCTGGCGCTGCTGCGTCTGCGGCTGCACGCCCGGAATCTGGATCGGCCCGAACGGCGTGTCGATGGTGTTCGGAACGATCTGGATCGGCGGCAGCAGCGGTTGCTCCGTGGTCGAGGGCGGGGTGAACGGCGCGGACCACTCGGGCACACCGGCCTGGCCCTTGATGGGCGCGGGCTTCGGGAAGGTTTGATTGGGCGTGCCCTGCAGGGCGCCGTCCATGGTGGCCTTCCAGATATCCGAGGGCAGGCCGGAACCGTAGACCATGCCGCCGCTGTAATTGCGCAGCGCCGAGTTGTCGATCGAGCCGACCCACACCGCCGTGGACAGCGACGGGGTATAGCCGACCATCCAGGCGTCCTTGTTCTCGCCGGTGTCGCCGAGCTGGGCGGTACCGGTCTTGGTCGCCGACTCGCGGCCGTTGGCCAGGTTGTGGTTGCGCGACCATGCGGCGATCGGCTTCATCGCGGCGGTTACGTTATCCGCCACCGCCTCCGAGACGCGACGTTCGCCAGCCACGTCACCGCGGTCGAGCAGCACCTGCCCGTCGGCGGTCACCACCTTCGTGACGAAGTGCGGTGCGTGGTAGATGCCGGAGGCGGCCAAGGTCGCGTAGGCGGAGGCCATATCGAGCACCCTGGCCTGGTACTGGCCGAGCACGATGCCGTTGTTCGGCGCGGAACCGTCCGGCTCGACGAGGGACTTGCCGACGCCGGGGATGGTGTCCGGGATGCCGAGCTTGTGCGCCATATCGGCGATCTTCGCCGGACCGTTCTGCATATCCAGCTCCATGCGATAGAAGCTGGTGTTCAGCGAGCGCTTCAGCGCCTCGGCGATGGTGCAGGTACCGCACTGCTCGCCTTCCACGTTGGTGATCTTGATGCCGTTCACGGTGATCGGCGAGCTGTCGTACATCTCCGACAGCGGCTTGCCCAGCTCCAGGTTCTCCGCCAGACCGAAGACCTTGAACGAGGAGCCCGGCTGCAGACCGGCATTGGCGAAGTCGTAGCCCTGGCCGTCGTCACCGCCGTAGTAGGCGCGCACCGCACCGGTCTTCGGATCCACCGACACCACCGCGGCGCGCAGCTTCTCCGGCTCGCCCTGCATCTTCTTCTGCGCGGCGTCGACGGCGGCCTGCTGCGCCTTCGGATCGATCGTCGTGGTGATCGACAGGCCAGCCTGATTGAGCTGCTGCTCGCTGATGCCCGCGGCCGACAGCTCCTTGAGCACCTGGGTCTTGATCAAGCCCTCGGGGCCGGAGTCCAGACCCTTGTCCTTGGTGGTGGACAGCGGGACCACCTGCGGGAACTGCTGGGCCTGGCGCTCCTCGGCCTTCAGATTGCCGCCGGAGACCATGCCGTCGAGCACATAGCCCCAGCGGGTCTTCGCGCCCTCGGGATTCTTCTCCGGATCCAGGCCGGAGGGCTGCTGGATGGTGGCGGCGAGCACGGCGCCCTCGGCGATGGTCAGATCCTGGACCGGCTTGCCGAAGTAGGCCTTGGCGGCGGCATCGATGCCGTACGCACCGCGACCGAAGTAGATGGTGTTGAGGTAGGCGGCGAGGATCTCGTCCTTGCTCCATTGGCGCGCCATCTTCGCCGAGATGACCAGCTCGTGCAGCTTGCGGGTCAGCGAGTGTTCGTCACCGACCAGTGCGTTCTTGACGTACTGCTGGGTAATGGTCGAGCCACCGCCCGCGCTCTCCTTGTTGAGCGCCTGGTCCCTGGCGGCGCGCACGAAGCCGGAGACCGAGAAGCCCGGGTTGGTGTAGAAGTCCCGGTCCTCGGCCGCGATCACGGCATTGCGCACATGCGGCGGAATCTGCTCGATGGTCACATCGGTGCGGTTGCCGTCGGGCGGCACCACCTTGCTGATCACCGAGGTGCCATCGCTGGCGAGGATGGTCGCGACCTGGTTGGTTTTGAGGTCGCCCGGCTGGGGTACCGAAACCGTCGAATAGGCGATCAGGAAGACCACGCTCGGCAGCACGATGGACAGGGCTAGCAGCACATAGATGACCCGGCGCACGATCCTCCACGGCGATTTCTTCTTCGCACCGGGGCGACGCCCGCCCGGTCCGCCGGAGCTGCCGTCGGCGCCGTTGCGACGCGGCGGTGGTCCCGATGGTGGTGCGCCAGCGGTCGCGCGGCGCTCACCGGTGGTGCTTGCGCCATTGGTGCGGCGCGCGCCGGGGCGGTCCTGGCCGGGACGCGGGCTGGCGGGGCGGGGACCGGTGGGCGGGGCCGACCGCCGGTTGCGTTCGGCGACGGCATCGGTCAGCGAACCGGCGCGCCCGTCCTGCGGACGCTCGATCTTCTGCGTGGACTGTGCGCCCGGAGGTGCGCTATTGGGTAGTGGGCGACCCTGTGGCGGGCGCCCCTGCGGGGGCGGACCGGGGCGCCGGGGCGGCTGCGGTCCGCGTGGCTCGCCATAGCCGCCTTGCGGCGGCTGGCCGCCCTGCGGCGGGCGTGCGCCAGGGCCGGGCCGCTGTCCGGGTGGGGGACCAGGCGGGCGCTGGCCGGGATACGGGTTCGGAGGAGGTGAACTTCGCTGAGTTCGGCCGCCGTGCGGTTCATCGCCGTTGGGGGTCTCGTAGGGCGAATTCACTGACAAGATCTCCATAACTCGTATCGGTCTGCGGGGCGCGGTGCGGCGATCGTCGCCGCGGCGGACGCGTCGAGGCTCCGCGTGTCACCCGACGGGCAGATGACCTGGCACATCATTCGGCTGCGGTGCGCCGGCTGGCCCTGGTGCCCGTGCGACGTCGCGTCGGCGACGGAGCGGTACCGAGCACATAGGACTGCACCAGATGATTCCAGCTGCAGCTCCGGCATACCTCGACGACATGGACCGAGAACTCCTCGCGAGTCTCGGCGAGGCGTATCAGTTCCTCTGGTGTGCGAGCCGAACCCGCCATCGGGCCGAGGCCGTCGCCGTAGACCCAGGATACGAGCGTCAATTGCTCTTTCCGGCAGATAGGGCATGTGACCTCGCTCCCCCGACCGTGGAACTTCGCCGCACGCAAGAGATAGGGATTCGCATCACAAACCTCGGCGACATCGACACGGCCCGCATAGACGTCAGCCAGCAGCGACCGACGCCGGAGGGCGTAGTCGACCACCTGCCGCTGGATTCGCACGAGAACCAGAGTAGCGGTGCCGCGCGCGGGCCGCGCTGGCCTGTGCTGGATCGACCGACCGGTATAGGTGGCCGAACTGGGACAATCCGGGCGTCGGCCCATTACGATTTCCCTGTGTCCCTCGCAGCATCCGGACGTATGCGCGCGCGTGACCTCGACCGCGCAAATGCGTTCGGTGTGCTGGATGCGGCGTATGCGGAAGGGCAGCTCGGCGCAGATGAATATCGTGATCGCACGGCCGAGGCCGAGGTCGCAAAGACAATCGCCGACCTGGACCGGCTCACCAGCGATCTGCAGCTCCCTTCGGCCGTGCGCGATCTGGTCGCCGATGCGCCGACACCGCCGCGAAACCCCTTGCGCCGCTCCGGAACTACGGGCCGTTATCCCGATCACACCCGAGCCCGCGACGCCGATCGCGACACCACAAGGCAGTTGCTCGATAGCGCCCGAAGTGACGGACAGCTCACCGAGGAGGAACATCAGACGCTCTCGGAATTGGCCGAATCCGCGCGGACGCTCGGCGACCTCGGTGACCTGGTCGACGATCTGCAGCGCCCCGATGACGCACCGGCGGCGCCGCGACCACCGCACTCGAATCGGCGGCGTTGGTATCAGGCCGCCGTGTCATCCGCGGCGGTGGGCGCGGCCGTTATCGCATTTGTACTCACCAGCGGCGTGTCGGATACCGAACCGGTACCGCGCGCCGCACCCGCTGTCGACCTGGGGTCCGTACGACCGGTCGTGGTGGCGACGCCGAATCTGCTGACTCGTGCGGGCATTACCTTGTTCCTGCAGCGGTACCAGGAGAAGTTCGGGGATCTGCAGGCCGACCAGCTGACCGTATTCGATGAATACGTCCACGTCACCCGCGCGCTCCCCGGCCAACCGAATCGTCAGGCCAATTACGACTATCGCGGTGGTTTCGAGCAATCGGGCGCGATCAGCGGGCGCAAGGCCGATACGGCCGTTGTGGATCTCGGCGAGCTGAATATCGCGGCCATTTCCGATGTGCTCGCCAGCGCCTCGACCAGCCTGAAGGTGCCCAATGGCGTGGTCACGCATTTGGGAGTCGAGGTCAACGACTTGGGTTCGACCAGCTATTTCGGCATCGGCAAGGACAAATCATATGTCGAGGTCTATGCGGGCAATAAGTTCAATGAGTCCGGCCGCCTGCTGCTGACTCCCGCGGGCGAGGTCGTGCGGGCCTGGCCGTTCGAAGGATGACCGAATAGTGGCGACAACTCGATACGGCGGCATCCGGGCCCGCGATACCGACCGCGCGGATGTCTGCGGCATGCTCGACGCGGCACTGGCCGACGGTCAGCTCACCGAGGACGAACACCGCGCGCGCACCGCTAAGGCCATGTCCGCCAAGTCTTTCGGCGAGCTGGACCCGATCGTCGGCGACCTGCAGATCCCGGACAACCTGGTCGACGCTCCCGTGGTTCGGGTGGATCGACGTCGCCCGCGCCGCTGGCTCGCACCTGTCGCGATCATCGCCGGTGCTGCGGTGGTCGGTGCCATGGCGGGCGGCATCGCAAGCTGCGCAGGTGATGTCGGACCCACCGAACACGTGCCGACACTCACCACCGGCGCTGGCCTCGCGTACTTCATCGACGAATACCGCGCCGAATTCGGCGACACCATTGTCGACGAGGTCACGCTGTACCCCGACTACGCGGTCTTCAAGCGGCCAGCACCCGGAAACCCGACCGCGACCGCAGATGGCTACTACAACGGCAGCTTCCGCAATCCGACCATCAACACCGGACGCAAACCCGATGCCCGCACCTTCGACCTCACCACCATCGACCTCCCCGCCCTCGCAGGCCTGCTGGCAGGCGCACCGACAACGATCAAAGTCCCCGACGGCGCAATAACCCACGCCTCGATCGAATTCCCCCCGGGCAGCTCATCCGACAAAACCCCGGTGGTCGAGATCTACGCCGCAGACAAAACAAACGCCTCGGGATACCTGACCGTGACCGTCAAAGGTGAGCCCATACGAATCTCCCCACCCAGCCACTGACCCGCGACCCACCAACGCTCGCTGCTATCGGGCACCCATTGGTAGCGGCAGACGTGAGCGTGATTGTCTGCAATGTGCGGTGCCCGGTCCAAATCCACAAGGGTAGATGCCGTTTCGCACTGATTGCCGCGTGCCGGTAGCAATGGGTCTGCGTGCGGTGTCCATGCGCTGTCCAGATCCGATCCACGAACGCGCGCCACCTCAGAGCACCGATTCTGTGTGCTGGTTGTGTCGACTTCCGATGCGATCTGGCGCGTTTGTGCCGCTCGGAAGTCGACAGGTATGACCATTCGCTCATGCCGACGCCCGAGTGTCGACGTAAGGTGCCCGATATCTATGACATCCAGTGGTGGAGCGGTGGCGGGCAAATCCACCTTCGCCGACACGCTTTGGCCGATACATCGACAGTCCTCGCGGCGCCGCATCACGTAACCGGGCTCCCGAGCCGGCGCCCTACCGAGGCCCATCCCCACCGACCAAGCATCGAGAATGCTCTCATGCAGGGGGCTTTCGGCGTTTGCCGGCGTGAGTGCATGGTGATCGCTGGTCCAGGATTGCATCCCGGTGTGCAGGCGCGGTCGAGCGCCGTGCATCCCACTACGCGTTGGCGCCTTCGGGGAATGCGCTCATGCAGGGGTGTCCTCGGGACCTGCGTGAGTAGACAATGATCGCTGGTCCAGGATTGCATGCTGGGTGTGGAGGGTTGAGCATGCTCATGCATCCCCCACTGGCGTCCTTCGGGAATGTGTTGGTGCAGCCATCCTTTCGATCCCCGCCTCAATGGGCGCATAGCGGTCCCCGCTCCAGGACTGCGTCCCACCTGCGCGCGGCTGCCATTGAGTGCGCCCCGCCCCCACCGACCGTTGAAGCGTCGAGAATGCTCTCATGCAGGGGGCTTTCGGCGTTTGCCGGCGTGAGTGCATGGTGATCGCTGGTCCAGGATCGCGTCCCGGGTGTGCAGGGGCAGGTGCGGTCGAGCAGCATCCCACCACGCGTTGGCGCCTTCGGGGAATGCGCTCATGCAGGGGTGTTTTCGGGTCTACCTGCGTGAGTGCATGATGATCGCTGGTTCAGGATTGCGTGCTGGGTGTGGGCGTGGTCGAGTGAATTCGGGCAGAATGCGTTCGTGCAAGGGGGATTTCGGTGCCCGCCTGTGTGGGTGCATGGTGATCGCTGGTCCAGGAATGCGTCCCGGGTATGGAGGCGCGGCGCTGTTGAGTGTGCTCGGCGGTCGCCTGCTGGCGTCCTTGGAGAATGTGTTGGTGCAGGGGGCTTCGGGGTTTGGCTGTAGGGCGCATGGTGGTCAGGGATTCAGGATTGTGTGTTGGGTGTGGAGAGTGCGCTGTCGAGTGAGTTCGGGCAGCTGTATCACCGCCACATTGGTGCTTTCGGGAGTGCCCTCGTGCAGGGGGCTTTTGGGGTTTGCGTGTGGGAGTGCTTGGTGGTCAGTGGTTCAGGGGGGCGCCTTGGGTGTGGAGGGCTTGGCGGACTCGGGTGAGGATTGTGTGGGGGCGGGTGCGGAGTTGGTGGGCGCTTACTCGGATTATTTGCCAGTTTTGGGCGGCGAGGCTGGCTAGGCGGTCGATGTCTTTGGAGTGCTGTTTCGGGTCGGTCCAGTGTTGGGCGCCGTCGTATTCGACGGCTACTTTCCACCGTTTCCAGCCGAGATCTACTCGTGCAATGAAGGATCCGTCGGTGTCGCGGACTACGATCTGGGTTTCTGGGCGCGGTAGGCCATTGTCTATCAGTAGTAGGCGGGTGCGGGTTTCTTGGGGAGATTCGGCTCCGCTGTCGACCAACGGAAGTACTTCACGCAGGTTCGTGATGCCGCGGGCGCCGCTGTGGATAGCGCACAGCTCGTTGACCTGCTGTGGGTGCAAACCGGTTGCGGCACAGAGGGCATCGAGTGTGACGAGTGCGTTCTCGCGCCGCAGCCGACGTCCGAGATCGAAGGCTGTTCGCGCGGGCGTCGTGACCCGAAAGCCTTCGATCTCACAGCACTCCACTTCGGGAATCACATCCTGCCGCAGGATGATTCCGCACGGCGCCCGCGTGCAATCGCCCCGCGCGATCTCAGCGGCCTGGTTCGGATCCAGCCACCGCGTCCCATGCAACGCCGCAGCCGACCCCCCAACCAACACCCCCTTCCCCTTAGCCCAACACCCAGCCGCCACCGCCCACTCAACCGCCCCGAGCACACTCCCGCGCCGCGCATAAACATCCGGATACAACCGCACAAACCCGCGACTCAACTCCCACCGCCCAATAAGCCCAGCCGCCACCGCCGAAGACCCACAAAACGGCCGCCCCAACACATCCCCCATACCCCCATCCTCCCACCAACCACCGACAACCCAACGAGAATGCGCTGGTGCAGGCCGCTCTCGACGTTTGCCTGCACCAGCGCATGGTGATCACCGGTCCAGGATTGTGTGATGGTGGTGCGGCGTGGTCGGGCGGCTGCATCCGCGATGGTCGCTCGGGCATGCGCTGGTGCGGGTGTCGTTTGCTGCGGTTGGGGGATCACCGCGTTGTCGGTCGACGGATCACCGACAGCCCTCGGAGATTGGAACAGGTTGCTCTGTCTACTGGTTGAGGCTGTCGGTCTAGAAGGCGCCAAGGCGTAATGTGCGGTGGCAGATTGGGAGAAGTTCTGGAAGTTGATCGGCACCCTCGATGGCGGAACCGAGATGGAATCGATCGGTCGGCTGACACACCTCCTCTCGTCTCGGCCGCTCTCGGAAGTCACTGGGTTCGGCGAGTTGCTTGCCGAGTCGCTGTACCGGCTCGATCTCGAGTGTTTCGGCGCGAACATGTCCGGCGACCAGTTCCTCTATGTGCGGGCGGCGGTGGTGGCCGCGGGCCGCGCTGCCTACCAGAGTGTTTTCGAGGACCCCGCCAATTTCGCGGCCTTTGCTGACCGGTGGGGCGAACCGCTGCTCTACGTCGCCCAGAGGGCCTACGAGCGGCAAACCGGCGAAGAATGGGACCGCGATACGCGCTATTCGTTCGAGTCCTACTCGAACCATGAGGTTTGGCGACGCTAGGTGCAAAGGCTCCTGCTGGCGACACCTGCGCGGAATCGGAGCACAAGCAGGCAGATCGCATTGTGCGGGCTCTAAAACA
Organism: Nocardia sp. NPDC004278; assembly: GCF_053602975.1. Taxonomy (NCBI): domain Bacteria; kingdom Bacillati; phylum Actinomycetota; class Actinomycetes; order Mycobacteriales; family Nocardiaceae; genus Nocardia; species Nocardia sp. NPDC004278. Next base: position 137,847 of record NZ_JBSGEQ010000018.1, on the reverse strand, counting down.
TGTCGTCTCGAAGGATCACCTACCGTTGCCGGTCCCCCAACCGGCAACGTAGTGGCTCCCCCCCGTCAAACAACATTGGGAACTTTCGGCGGTCCCCCCACACCACCGCATGGTGACCACCGGCCCAGAACTCCACCACAAAAGATCCAACACTGCCGAGAATGCGCTGGTGCAGGGGTCTTCTCGGCGTTTGCCTGCACCAGCGCATGGTGATCACCCGTCCAGGACTCCCCACGGAAGGATCCGATCCTGCCGAGGATGATCAGGCGGCTATATCCCAGTGCTACTTGAGAATCGCTGGTGCACGGGTCTTCTCGACGATTGCCTACATCAGTGCATGGTGATCATCGGTCCAGGACTGTGCCGCGGGGGTGGAGTGCAGGTGCTGGGGCGACTGCATCCACGGGGTGTTCACGGCGCCTACGTGAGAATGTGCTGGTGTGGGGGGCTTTCGGGGTTTTCCTGCGTCAGTGCATGGTGGTGGAACGGGTAGGAGTGCGGTTGGGGTGGGGGGTTCGGGGTCAGCTTTCGGGGCTGAGTTCGGATAGGGTTCCGTCCTCCGTGAGTTCGCATAGCTTTCCGTCTGCGTGTTCGTATAGCGGATGGCTGTCTACGGGGGCGCGTTCGAGTTTGAGGGGGGTGTCTTCGTGGAAGGCGGCGAGTAGGGTGGCAACTGTTGGAGCGATGACTGATCGGTGCGGGTTGTGTTCAGTCATTTGTGTTGCGCCCCAATGGAGTTGGGAGTTCTGATCGAGACATCAGGGCGGTCCAGTAGTCGTCGCGTAGGGCGTCCCAGAGGTCGTTGTGGGTGGGGAGTAGTTGGCGGGCGTCGACGAGGTCTGGGGTGGTGTCGAAGAGGATGGTGCCGGGTTGGGCGTCGGGGAGTGGGGTGCGGGAGGGGAGGCGGTGGGCGGTGAAGGATTCTTGGGGGAATTGCACGCGGAGGATGCGGGCGGAATTTTGGATCAGTTGCCATACGGCGAGCTTGCGGCCGTCGTGAGTTCGCGTGGTTCGCAGGGAATCTCGGCGCATCACGGCCCCTTTCCGGTGGCATGTCCGATAGCGGGGGAATCGTTGCCCCGGCGCATGGACGGTTCTGAGTGGTCTGCCCACTCGTGGATGGCGGTCGCGAAAAGCTCGACCACTTCGGCTGGGGCGCCGCTGTATTCGGCTGGCGGGCCTATGAACGGGTCTCGCTGTGGAAGCTTTCGCTTCGGCATCTGCCGACCTCCCGGACCTCGATGACGGTGAGTGCGCCCGGTCCCAGCAACCCCTGAATGTCCCTGGGGTGGAAGCGGACTGCCTGCGGGGCAGCTGGCCGTTCTCCTTGCCGGGCGCATATTCAGCACACTCCATCGAGTGCATGGCCAACAGGTCATTGTGGGAAACCAAAAGAACTGTGCCGAAAGCCCAGCGACATGCCCATCGTGGATGTCAGGATCGTCCCAATGCGGGATACACGGACATCTCAGGATGGAACGCCATGCCGGACAACGTCAGTAGCACCCTCCCGCGACGCCAACTGGGGCGGTATCTGAGGGAGGGGCGCGATGCAATGGGGATGACGCTGGAAGATGCCGCCACCCTTATGCAGTGGGGAAAGAGCACACTTCAGCGTCTGGAGCGGGGGCAGTCGGATCGCGTGCGTGACGTCGATGTCCGCGAACTATGCCGCATCTACGGCATCGACGACGAGCGCAGTGCCGCACTTATCGGGTTGGCCCGGCAGGCCGCGGTTAAATCGTGGTGGCATGAGTTCGGGGATGTGATTCCGGCGAACTTCAGTGTGTACGTGGGCCTGGAAGCCTCGGCTCAGACTCTGACCACCTATCAACCCGACCTTGTGCCCGGATTGCTCCAAACCGCCGACTACGTGCGAGTTCTCGCACGCGCGGCGAATCCGGGCGATACCGATTCCGAACTGGATAGCCGAGTTCAACTCAAGCTCCAACGGCAAGCATTGATCACGCGGGGAATCAGGCCGATTCGTCTCGAAGTGATCCTTCACGAGGGTGCTCTTCGGCGCGTGATCGGTAGTCACAAGATCATGGTGAAGCAGCTGCGGCACCTTGCCGATCAGAGCACCCGCCCGAACGTCTCCGTCCGGATCCTGCCCTTCTCTGCCGGGATGCCGACCGGGGATCAGATCGGCCCCTTCGTGATCCTGGACTTCGGACTGGACAGTCAGGGTAAATCCGTTGAGCCGACCATCGTGTACGCCGAGAATTACACCGGCGACATGTATTCCGAGAAGGTCGGTACCGTGCAGCGGTACACAGAGGCGTACGAGACCATCCGGCGCGCATCGTTGGATGACAGCAGTAGCAGAATTCTGTTGAGGGATCTAGCAAGGGAGCACGACCGTGAGCGCTGACCTGTCCGAAGCCCGTTGGTTCAAGAGCAGCCGTAGCGGCGGAAGCAAGGAATGCGTGGAGGTTGCATTCCTCGACGGGGGCAGGGTCGGCGTTCGTGACTCCAAGAATCCGACCGGACCGGCGCTGGTATTCACGCCCGGTGAGTGGGACGCCTTCACTGCTGGCGTGCAGCTCGGGGAGTTCGATCGTCACTGAACCGTACGGACACATCCCAGCGCCGAGCGGTGATGGAGCGGCAGCAGAAATTGGTTGCTATGTATGCAGGGGAAATGCGAGGCAAGGAGTACCAGAGTGAACGTTGACCTGTCCGAAGCCCGCTGGTTCAAGTCCAGTCGCAGCGGTGGGACCAAGGACTGTGTAGAGGTCGCCTATCTCGACGGCGGCATAGTCGGGATGCGTGACAGCAAGAACCCAACCGGCCCGGCGCTGGTCTTCACGCTCGCGGAGTGGTCTGCATTCACTGCTGGCGTGCGGGATGGCGAGTTCGACCGTCGCTGACCGAGCAAACGCATCCAGCAAACAGCGCTGGATGAAAGCAGCAGAAATCTGTTGCGGGACAAGGCAAGGGAGTGCCAGCGTGAACGTTGATCTATCCAGCGCCAGGTGGTTCAAGAGCAGTCGCAGCGGCGCCACCAAGGAATGCGTCGAGGTGGCATTCCTCGACGGGGGCAGGGTCGGCGTTCGTGACTCCAAGAACCCGACCGGCCCGGCGCTGGTCTTCACGCCCGGCGAGTGGAAAGCCTTCACCGCTGGGGTGGTGGATGGGGAGTTCGACCGGTCCTAGCTGGGCGCTGAGCAGCCCCGTCCCTCGTGCGTGTTTACGAGGTGGCGGGGCTTCTTTCATGTCGTATCGATATGACTCAACAGCTTCTACCTGGGAGAACAGCTTTATGTATCGCCAACGACTATGCACGTTTATATCGCTCCGATATAGTGAGAAGTCGCATCCATCGGTTAGGTCTGCACACACAGTCAGGGGGTGAAGCCCGATGCTCGAGTTGGCAATCCTCGGGCTGCTCCTCGAAGCGCCCATGCACGGGTACGAGCTGCGCAAGCGGCTGACCGGGTTGCTCGGGCCGTTTCGGGCCTTCTCCTACGGGTCGCTCTATCCGACGCTGCGTCGCATGCAGACGGATGGGCTGATCGCGGAGGAGAACGTCGCGGGCGTCACCCGTCGCGCGCGGCGGGTCTATCAACTGACTCCGGCCGGGCGTGAGCGTTTCACCGAACTGCTCGCCGATACCGGACCGCAGAACTACACCGACGACGGCTTCGGCGTTCACCTGGCGTTTTTCAGCCGCACCCCCGCGGAAGCGCGGATGCGGATTCTGGAGGGCAGGCGACGGCAGGTCGAGGAGCGCCGAGAGGGTCTGCGGGAGGCGATCAAGAAGGCCAGTGGCTCGCTGGATCGCTATACCCGCCAACTCCACCAGCTCGGTCTGGAATCAAGCGAGCGCGAAGTGCGCTGGCTCAACGAGTTGATTGCGGCGGAGCAATCGACGAAGGCGGCACCACAGAAAGAGGGAAATATCGGCCATGAGTGAAGTCAATGAGGCTGAAAACGCCAGCTTAACCTCGCCCACCCCGCCGACTTCGTCGGCTGCCATCCCCGAGGTCCGCGTCGCCATCGTCGGCGTGGGTAACTGCGCTTCCTCGCTGGTCCAGGGCGTGCAGTACTACAAGGACGCGGACGAGACCGCGACCGTGCCCGGTCTGATGCACGTCAAGTTCGGCCGGTACCACGTTCGCGACGTCAAGTTCGTCGCCGCGTTCGACGTCGACGCCAAGAAGGTCGGCTTCGACCTGGCCGAAGCGATCTTCGCCAGCGAGAACAACACCATCAAGATCTCCGACGTGCCGCCGAGCGACGTTGTCGTGCAGCGTGGTCCGACGCTGGACGGTATCGGCAAGTACTACGCCGAGACCATCGAGCTGTCCGAGGCCGCGCCGGTCGACGTGGTAAAGGTGCTGAAGGACAACAAGGTCGACGTCCTGGTCTCCTACCTGCCCGTCGGCTCGGAAGAGGCGGACAAGTTCTACGCCCAGTGCGCCATCGATGCCGATGTGGCCTTCGTCAACGCGCTGCCGGTATTCATCGCCTCCGATCCGGTGTGGGCCGAAAAGTTCACCAAGGCAGGCGTTCCCATCGTCGGTGACGACATCAAGAGCCAGGTCGGCGCGACCATCACCCACCGCGTGATGGCCAAGCTGTTCGAAGACCGCGGCGTGCAGCTCGACCGCACCATGCAGCTCAATGTCGGCGGCAACATGGACTTCAAGAACATGCTCGAGCGCGAGCGGCTGGAGTCGAAGAAGATCTCCAAGACCCAGGCCGTCACCAGCAACCTCAAGAAGGAGCTGGGCGCCAACGATGTGCACATCGGCCCGTCCGATCACGTCGGCTGGCTCGACGACCGCAAGTGGGCCTACGTCCGGCTCGAGGGTCGCGCCTTCGGCGATGTGCCGCTGAACCTGGAGTACAAGCTCGAGGTCTGGGATTCGCCGAACTCGGCGGGCATCATCATCGACGCGGTGCGCGCCGCGAAGATCGCCAAGGACCGCGGCATCGGCGGCCCCGTCCTCCCGGCCTCGGCGTACCTGATGAAGTCCCCGCCCAAGCAGCTGGCCGACGATATCGCGCGCGCCCAGCTGGAAGCGTTCATCATCGGGGCTGAGTAGTCACCTCACACGAAAGCCGGGCCGGAAAACTCTTCGGCCCGGCTTTGCGGTATCCAGGGCCCGGTAGCAGATCACCCCAAATGGTGGCTCGACAGACCCGACTTCTGAACGCACTGTTACATCGGGGATCGGGCAAGCCGAACTTGTGTCCGGCAGAGTGGTGTAGCAGCTCGCTGATCTGCAGTGAGTGGGAATGTCCGAGGGCCGAACCACGGAATTCCGTCAGCCCGGCTCTCTTTCGATTCCGTCGCTTGACCGGTTCGGATTTCGTTGCTCGGCCGTTCCGAACTCGGTCGCTCGGCTCGTCTGGACTTGCTCGGCCCGCCCGGACTCCGTACTTCGGCCGCCCAGACGAAGCGCCCCGAACGAGCCTCGAAAACTCAGTCCAGCGAGACGTACACCTCGACCGATGTCGGCCCCGTGTAGCGCTCGAGTTCGGCGGTATGCGAGCGGGTGATGGTGCCCGCGCTCTCTGCCTTGCGGACCTGCGCCCATGCGGTGCGCAGCAGGTCGTAGGGCTTATCGGAGACAACGAATTTCGCGTAGCGGCCGGACGGAATGCGGGTCAGCACGTCACCGGCGTCCATATCGTCCATTTCGGCGACCTCGTAGCCCAGGACGGCGACGGCGTGGTCGTTCTGTCCGATATAGGCCGCCACTCGCGGCACATTCTTCTCGCGCGCCAGGTACCGATCCCAGGTGAAATTCACCAGGTCCAGGTCGCGGGCGGTCACCTCGCGCCCGGCCAGCGGGACGGTCAGTCCGGCGACCAGGCTTTCGTCCAATGTGACAATTTCGAAATCCACAGCTGTTCCTACCCGTCGACCGGTTCTTCTGCCAGCGCCACGAACACCTCGGCGGTGCGCGCGTCCGGATAATGCTCCACGTCACCGGTATACGAGCGCACGAAGCGTCCGGCGGCCTCGGCATCCCACACCGCGCGCCAGATGGTCACGATGGTGTCGCCGAGGTTGTCGCCGCTGAGGGTGAACCGCGCGAACCGGCCAGCGGGCACCCGGGCCAGCACGTCACCGGGGAGCAGGTCCGTGAGGGTGTGGCAGCGGTAGCCGACGATATGGGTCAGGTACGAGTTGATCTCCGGAGCGTGGTCGACGTATGCGGTCGTCGGCGGCCCGGGCAGAGTGCGTGCCAGATTGCGTTTCCACGCCTCCTCCACCTTCGCGCGCCGCGGCCCCTCGACCGCGAGCGCCGGGCTGCGAAGCACTGTGCCCGCCACGAGCGTCTCGGGACGGTCAACGACATTGAAATCCACCGGCGTTGCCCCTATGTCTAGTCTGTCTCCATCTGGCGGCGCTCCGGGCCCATCGCGCGCCGCTGTATTCGATCGGCGGCGTTCGCGTTGCCCGATCGCGCACGCTGCCTCGTGCGGGCCCGCCGCTCACGCCGCCGTGTCGTCGCTTGTGCGCATATCCTCTCTCATCGATCTTGCGGCGTCGGCGTCGGCCTGGTTTCGGTCCTCGCCACGCTGCGCTCTCGGGCGGCGCCGATGCCCATCGTCTGCACTATGGGCAACGATGTTGCCACGTCATGCGTTCCCGTGGCCCCGGTAAACGAACATTCATAGCGAATCGGTCAACCTGGGACCGGAATGCTCAATCCGGGGAAGATTTCGACTTCCTTAGGCTGCTGAGGTGCGGGCGGGATCACGAGGACCGGTGCGGTCGAGGTGGTCGACGGCGGGATCAGGACGTCGTAGCTGCCGCTGGAGGGTTTGCTCGGAATCGGCTGGCTGCTGAGCGGTGCGGACACCGCGAATTGCTCGTTCGGCGTGCCGTCCAGTGCGCCGTCCATCACCTGCTTCCAGATATCGGAGGGCAGGCCGGAGCCGTAGATATCCGCGCCCCGCGCGGTGCGGATCGGCTCGGACTGTTCGGTGCCGATCCAGACCGCGGTGGACAGCGACGGCGTGAAGCCGATCATCCACGCATCCTTGTTCTGGTCGGTCGCGCCGAGCTGAGTGGTGCCGGTTTTGGCGGCGGAGGGCCGACCGCCGGACAGGCCGTGCCCATTCGAATACGCGGCGATCGGGATCATCGCCCCGGCGGTGTTGTCGGCGATACCGCGCGGGATGCGCTGCTGACCCGCCGGGAGCTGCTTGCCGACCTGCTGATCGGGTGCGCCCCGATCGAGCAGCACCCGGCCGTCGCCCGCGACCACCCGCTGCACGAAGTACGGCTGGTGGTAGACACCGGAATTCGCGATCGTGGCATAGGCCGAGGCCATATCGATGGGGCGAACCAGGTACTGGCCCAGCACGATTCCATTGAGCGGCCGCCCGCCTTCCTCGGTCAGCGCCTTGCCGGCGACGCCGGGAATCTCCTCCGGAATCCCGGCCTCGTGTGCGGCGTCGGCGATCGCCTTCGGTCCGTCGAACATCGACATGGTCAGCCGGTAGAAGCTGGTGTTCAGTGAGCGCTTCAGCGCCTCGGACATCGAGCACCTACCGCACGATTCGCCCTCCACGTTGGTGATCCTGGTGTCGCGATCGGTCACCGGTGAACTGTCGAGCACGCGGGTGAGCGGAATGTTCTGCTGCAGCGCCGCGATCACCGCGAACACCTTGAACGCGGAGCCGGTTTGCAGCGGTGCCTGCGCGAAATCGAAGCCGATGCCATCTGATCCGCCGTAGTAGGCGCGCACCGCGCCGGAGCGCGGGTCGATCGAAACCACCGCGCCGCGCAATTCGGGCGGCTGCGGGTCGAGCCGATCGTGGATCGCGCCGAGCGCGGCCTGCTGAGCCTTGGCGTCGATGGTGGTGGTTATCCGCAATGCGCCGGTATTCAATTCCCGCTCGCTGATGCCGGAGGCGCGCAATTCCCGCAGCACCTGGGTGCGGATCAGCCCCTCCGGGCCGCGAGCCTCATTGACATCCGGGATCTCGTTCATCGAGACGATCTGCGGGAACACCGTCGCATCGCGGTCACCCGGCGCGAGCACACCCATCTCGACCATGCCGTCGAGCACGTACTTCCAGCGCGCCGTCAGATCGGCCAGATGGGTTTCCGGATCCAGGATCGACGGGGTGCGGATGACTGCGGCGAGCACCGCGCCCTCGGCGAGGGTCAGTTCCGGCGCTGGCTTGTTGAAGTACGCCTTCGCGGCCGCTGAGATGCCGTAGGAGCCGCGGCCGTAGTAAATGGTGTTGAGGTAGGCGGCGAGGATATCGTCCTTGCTCCACTGCCGCGCCATCTTCGCGGCGATGATCAGCTCGCGCATCTTCCTGGTCACGGTGCGTTCGGAGCCGAGGAAGGCATTCTTCACATACTGCTGGGTAATGGTGGAGCCGCCGCCCGCATCCCCCTTGCCGAGAATGTTGTCGCGGGCGGCGCGCAGGAAGGCGGAGGTCGAGTAGCCGGGATTGCTGTAGAAGTTGCGGTCTTCGGCCGAGAGCACCGCATTACGCACCGGCCTCGGAACATCGGACAGCGGTATCGGAACCCGATTGCCATCGGGCGGAACGACCTTCGCGATCACGGTGGTCTCGTCGGCGGCGAGGATGGTGGCGATCTGGTTGGTCTGCACCGAATCGGGATCCGGAATCTCGGCGCTCCAGTAGACGAGCACGAACAGCAGTGACGGCACCGCGACGAAGGTGATGAACAGGGCGAGCAGCAGCCGTCTGAAGCGTTCGGCGCGGGTGCGCCGAGGTCTGTCGGTCGGTGTGGGCGACGGTGCGCGCAGCGACTTCTCGGGTCTGTTCCTGCCCTTTCGCCCTGCCGTGCCGGTGCGGTGCTCGTTGAACCCGGCAACGGATGCGTACGGTGCCGACACCGATTTGCCCCGGCGTCCGCTGCCACGTTGTCGCCGCCTGCCGAACGAGCTCACGATCATCTCCTCCCGGAGCGTCGGTAAAACTCACCTGCACGATACGATCGGAAACCGGGACTTCGGCGGGTACATACCTTTTCACGCCGAGGTGACCCGGGATCCTATCACTCGAGGTTCCGTCACCGGGCGGGTTCGTATCGCGGTTTCGACGTAATCCATTGCCGCTCGGAGCAACCACAATGGAGCGAGTCCTACGAGCGAGGAGTCCGCGGCCCGTCTCGCGTCCGCGTGAAGGCTCGGCCATCGAACTCAGCCGCGCGAGGGGGCGGCCATCGAATCAGCCGAGTCGTCGAAGCACAGCTGCAGGCGCGAGTCTCGACGGCCCGGACGCAAGCCCCATCCGTCGCCCGACCGCCACCCCTCATCGAATCGCCACGCGATCCTGAATATTCGGGCCCGCGAACAACCAGCGTCATATGCGCCGCAAATGAGCCGAGCTAGTGCCGCGTCCAGCTACCTCCTGCCGTATCCAGCCTGGGGCCGGGGTCTGTCGAACGTAGCCCGAATGGTGGTCGCGCAGGCGCGTATTCGACCGCCTTATGGCTACGCTCGGCGAGCAGTCGGAGTGGGGTGGCGCAGCAATCTGTGTGGAGGGGGTACTAGCTCTTTACGCCGCCCGCGGTGAGGCCGGAGATGATGCGGCGCTGGAACAGCAGCACCATGATGACCAGCGGGATCGTCACCATCGTGCCCGCCGCCATGATCGCGGCGTAGGGCTGCACGAGCGGGTTGTTGCCGGAGAAGCGCGCGATCGCGACGGTCACCGGTTCGGTCCGGTCGCTGGAGAGCAGCCGGGCCAGCAGGTATTCGTTGACCGAGGCGATGAAGGCCAGGATCGCGGTGGTGAAGACCGCTGGCGCGGCCAGCGGCAGCATGACCAGTCGGAACGCCTGCAGCTTGGTCGCACCGTCGATGCGCGCGGCTTCTTCGAGTTCCCAAGGCAATTCGGCGAAGAACGAGGCCAGGATGTAGACGGTCATCGGCAGCACGAACGAGATGTTCGGGATGATCATCGCCTGGTATTCACCGATCCAGCCGAGATTGGTGAACAGCTGGAACAGCGGGGTGACCAGCACCACCACCGGGAACATCGACGCGGACAGGATCAGTCCGGAGACCAGGTACTTGCCCTTGAAGGTCAGCCGCGCCAGCGCGTACGCGGCGAGTACGCCGAGTACCAGCGCGGCCGCCGTCGTCACCGCGCCGATGATCACGCTATTGGCCAGCGCCTTGCCGAAGTCGTTGCCGCGACTGGTGTCGAAGGCATTGCGGAAGTTCTCGAGCGTGACGTGGGTGGGCCACGGGGTGTTGTCGAAGGTGTAGTCCGGATCGCGGAATGCCGTGACGGCCATCCAGTAGAACGGGGCAAGGCCCCATACGAGCACGATCAGCGCACCCAGGTACAGCCGCACCGGACCCAGTCGCTTGGTCCAGGGTGTGGGTGCCGCATTCTTTTGGGCCGCAGGCTTTTCGGTGATCACCGTGGTCATCAGTGCGCCTCCCGCTGTTCTTCCTGGGTCCGAACGGCATTGGCGCCCAAGACCTTTACCAGCAGGAACGCCACCGCGAAGATCAGCAGGAAGGTGATCGTCGAGAGGGCGGCCGCACTATTGGGGCCCTGGCGAACCTGTTCGACCACCAGCGCCGAAATCGGGCGGGTGGCCGGATTGCCCAGTGTCATGATCGCGGGCAGATCGTAGAGGCGCAGTCCGTCCATGGTGCGGAACAGCACCGCGACCAACAGCGCGGGCTTGAGCAGCGGCAGGGTGATCTGGGTGAAGCGCTGCCAGGCCGACGCGCCGTCGACCCGCGCCGCCTCGTATACATCGGCCGGAATCACCTGCAGACCGGCCAGCAGCAGCAATGCCATGAACGGCGTGGTCTTCCAGACGTCGGCGGCGATCACCGCGAACCGCGCGGGCCAGGCCTCCGAGGTCCACAGGATGTGGGTGCCGAAGACCCGGTTCACCACGCCGTCGTACTGGAACATGAACTCCCACAACCGGGCGGTGACCGCGGTCGGAATCGCCCACGGCACCAGCACCGCGGCACGCAGCAGGGCGCGGCCCTTGAAGGTCTTGCCCATCACCATGGCCATGCCGAGGCCGAGGGTCGCCTCCAGGGTCACCGTGATCACCGTGAAGAACAGCGTCACACCGATGGCCAGCCAGAACTGCGAGCCGAGGTTGCCGGTCGGGCAGGAGACCGTCTCGCCCGCCGCCTGACACTGCTGCAGCAGCCAGTGCGTGTAGTTCGAGAATCCGGCGCTGCCGCCCTCGACGAACATGCCGGTCGCCGGGTCCAGCCCGGCGTCCTTCTGGAACGACATGTACAGCGCGCGGAAGACCGGATAGCCGACGACCACCGCGAGGGTGATCAGCACGGGCGTGACGAATAGCCACGCCTTACCGGAACGCCGCAGCTCCAACGCCAATGCTCCACCGAATCCGCGCTTGCTCGGCACGGGAGTGGCCGTTCCCGAAGGATCCGACACCGTTTCTACTCTCCTACAAGGTGGTCGGGTCCGCTGCTCTTAAGCCTACGATCCGGCTGTCTCGATGCCCTTTTGCATACCGGTGATCGCGTCGTCGACGGACTTGGTTCCGTTCAACGCAGCATAGGCGTTGTCCTGGATGGCCTTCGACACCGCCGGGTAGAACGGGGTGACCGGACGCGGCACCGCATTGGCGATCGAATCCTTGAGCGCGGGCAGGTATGGCATCTTCGCGATGAGCGCCGGATCGTCGTACATCGATGCGCGCACCGACGGCAGCGCACCGGCCGCGACGATGTGCTGCGCGTCCTCGCTGATCAGGTAGCGCAGGAAGTCCAGCGCGGTGGCCTTGTTCTTGGAGAACGCGCTGATGGCCGCGTTGTAGCCGCCCAGCGTCGAGGCGCCGACGCCGTTCTCACCCGGCAGCGGCGCGACCCCGAACTTGTCCTTGACCGCGGAGGATTCCGAACCGGCGTCACCGAAGGTGGACGGCCAGTTGCGCATGAACAGCAATTTGCCGGTGTTGAAGGCGTTGGCGCTCTCCGGCTCCTTGAAGGTGATGGCTTCCTTCGGGATATCGCCGTTGCGGTACGCGTCGACCAGCACCTTCAGTCCGGCGCGCGCCTGCGGGGTATTGACGGTCGGGGTCTTGCCGTCCGCGCCGACGAAGGTGCCGCCGTAGGCGTTGATGGCCTCGGCGGCGTTCACCGTCAGGCCCTCGTACGGTGCGAGTTGGCCTGCGTAGCAGCCGATGTTGTTCTGCTTGGCGATCGGGCACTGCGCCAGCATCTCGCTCCAGGTCTTGGGCGGATTCGGCACCAGGTCCTTGCGGTAGAACAGCAGGCCGCCGTTGGTGTTTCGCGGCGCGGCGTAGAGCGTGTTGTTGTAGGTGGCGCTGGCGACCGTCGGGGAGAGCAGGGCGGAGGTGTCGATCTTGAAGGTGTCCTTGAGCGGCTGGATCCAGCCCTTCGCGGCGAATTCCGCGGTCCACGGCACGTCGAGGGCGACCACGTCATAGCTGGACTGCTTGGAGCGCATGTGCTCGACCAGGTCGTCGTACTGCTGCGAGGCGTCGTTGGACTGCTCTTTGAACGTCACCTGCTCGTCCGGGTGCGAGGCATTCCAGCGCTCGATCAGCTGCTTGACCGCGCCGGTCTCGGTGGTGTCCTTGCCCTCCACATAGGTGATCGGGCCGCGACCCGTGAGGTTCTGGCTGGACGGATTACCGCCGTTATCGCTGGAGCAGGCACTGGTGAACGTCGCCATGAGCAGCGCCGCAGAGGCGGCGGCCACCGTCGCGCGGGGCACGAGCGACGAACGTAGGGACGACACCTTCTTCAAAGCCATCGCGAACACTCCAAGGTTGAGACGTGAGCAGCAGCACACCTTGCAGGTGCACAAGGCAAGATACATGGTTGTTATATGTGACGCAGCGATTGCGCCCGTAAACGGGCCGGGTCCGACGTCACGGCTCCGCTGTCGCAGCGGCTCGTTAGGCTGGCCGTGATGACTTCGCCGAATGCGGTTCCCGACCGGATGCTGACCCGGATCGGTGGGTTGCTGCGCCAAGCCGAATCGACCGATAACGAACACGAGGCCGAGGCGTTTCTCGCCGCGGCCCAGCGGTTGGCGACCAGATCCTCGATCGATCTCGCGGTGGCCCGCGCGCATATCGCCGGACGTGAGCGCAGGCCGACCCCGGTGCAGCGGATGATCCCGATCGGCGAACCGGGTAAGAAGGGGCTGCGCACCTATGTGCAGCTGTTCGTGGCGATCGCCGCGGCCAATGATGTGCGCTGCGATGTTGCGCGCACCTCGACCCAGGTCTACGCGTACGGCTTCGATTCCGATATCGATGCGTGTGAAGCCCTCTACACGAGCCTGCTCGTGCAGATGGTGCGTGCGTCGGATCAGTACATCAAGTCGGGCCGATACCGTTCGGCCACTGTGGAAAAGATCGTCACGGAGAAGCGCTGGGGCCGCCCGGTGCAGCGCCGGATCCAGGCCCCGGTCGCCCCGGTGACCGCCCGCCTGAACTTCCAGATGGCCTTCGCCGCCCGAATCGGCCGCCGCCTGGCCGAGGTGAAGGCGGAGGTCGAGGCCGAGGTGGTTCCCGCCACCACTGCCGCAGGTACCGCACTTGCCCTGCGCAATAAGGAAATCGAGCTCACCGATTTCTACAAGCGGACCTCGGAAGCCCGGGGCACCTGGCGCGGGCCGCAGGCTTCGGCCGGACATTCGGCGGCGGCTCGGCGGGCTGGTGATCGTGCGGGTCGGGCGGCGCGATTGGGGACGTCGCCGGAACTGGGGGCTGCGCGTGGGGAATTGCCTGGCGGGCGGGGTGAGTGAGTTGGGGCGGTCGAGTGCCGCGCGGTTGGGTAGGTTTTCCGAACTCGGTGGCACGCGTGGGCGATTGCCCAGAGGTGAGTTGGGTGAGCTGGCGGTTTCGTTGAGTATGGGGCGGGCTCGCGGGGGCGGGTTGCTTCCGGACTGGGCGCCGCATGGGCAATTTGCCAGGATTGCGGGTCGAAGTGAGTTGGGTGCGCCGGTGAGGTTTTGTTGTGCGTGGGGCGTGCCGCGCGGGTGGGTGGGTCTGCTGAACTCGGTGGCGCGCGAGTGCCCGGGATGTGGGGCGACATGAGGGCATCGAGCGAGCGCCAGGAGTTTCGTTGCGGGTGGGTTGGCGGGCTCGGACTCGGCGGGCTGGGTGGGGCGAGGTGGTGGCTCGGGCGATACCGGATCAGCCGCGTGGTGAGCGCATGAGCTGGGCACGGTGAGTGCGCGAGATGGCCAGCGCGCCAAGGTGTATGACGCCGAGCAGTTGGTGCGAGGGGTGTTCGATCGGGCGGATGAGCACGGTAATCGCACGGTAGAGATCTACGGTTCGCATCTCACGCTGCCGATCGAGCGTCGCTTCGCGTCGGTTGAGTCGGTGCAGGTCTATACCGATAAAGTGCTGAGTCTCAATTGGGTTCGGGCGCAATGGGAGCGCGCCGCCAGGCCGGTGCGGGTCCGATCCCGTGCCGGAACCGCCGCGGCCCACTATGAGGCTGCGGAAGCGGTGCTGGCGGTGCCCCTCCACACCGGCGCGACCGCATGGGCACTGCGCGAACTGGTGATCCTCCACGAACTTGCGCACCACCTCGAACCAGCGGCCGCATCCGTCGCCACGCACGGCCCCGAATTCTGTAGCCGCTACCTCGAACTCGTCGACGGCATAATCGGTCCCGAAGCAGGTCTGGTCCTCCGCTCGTCCATGCTCAGCTGTGGCGTCCGTCTGAACTGACGCCTGTCATGCCTCGCGTGCGCCGTCTGCGGCGGCGCTCGTCGGATTTCACGGCAGCCGGTCACGCGGCCCAGCGTGAACGGCTGTGGCGTCCGCCTGAGCTGAGGGCCGGACGCGCTTCCCTGGCGTCCCCGCGGCAGCGCCCGTTGGCAGCTGATCGTTGGACGACCCGGTCATACGTCTTGGCGTGTACAGCTGTGGTGCCGGCTCGCGCTATCGCCGGTCACATCAGGACGCCTAGGACGACCCACGCGCGCCAGCGGGCGGGGCAGGCGGGGCCCAGCCGCTGCGGCATGGTTCGGCTGCAGGTGCCGCTGGCCCGTAGACATCATGGCTGCGGATATGCGAGTCAGCGTGCACGACTGGGGCGTCCGCTCGACCTGGCGCCTGTCGCGCCTCACATGGGCCGTCTTCGCGGCAGCGCATGTCAATTGCTGATCGCTGGATTACGCGGTAGCGGACATACAACTCAGTGTGTGGCTGTGGCGTTGGCTTCCGTTGAGACTGGTGGTCGTGGACCGGTGGCGGCTCTGCGGTGGTGCCTAGTGGTAGTCGGTCGTCGGGTGTCGCGGTACCGGTCTGGCGACTCAGTGCTGGGGCTGGAGCGTTGTCTCCGCTGACGTCTGGCGCCGCCGAATTCACCTGCTTCGCTTGTGATTGCGCACTATGTCGGCAATGCCGGGTCGACACGGGCACCGATCGGTGCAGCGAGTGGAGTGGCGGTTCGAATGTGCCAGCCGCTGTTCAGCTAGCGTCGATCACCGGGGCGGGGGAAGTGCGCGGACTCGGGTTAGGCGGTCTTCCCACCAGCGGGTTCGTGCTGGGTCGGGGTGGCGGTAGCGCTCCAGTAGGGCCGGGTCGGGAATCGGGGGAGTTTTTGGGACGGGCATGAAGCCGTTGACCGGGCGGAGGGAGTCGGAAACGAGGTCGCCGTCGAGGAGGGACAAAGTGCCAAGGCCGCAGGCGAATTCGAGGGTGGGCAAGGTGGCGGCGAGGGCGAGTTGGGCGGCCAGGCCGATGCTGGTCTCGAGGGCCGAGGACACCACGCAGGGCAGTCCGGCGGCCTCGGCGACCCGGAGTGCGCGGCGCACCCCGCCCAAAGGCGTGCATTTGAGTACCGCGATATCGGCCGCTCCGGCCACCGCGACGCGCAGCGGATCCTCGGCGCGGCGGATGGATTCGTCGGCGGCGATCCGCACATCGACCCGCCGCCGCACCGCCGCCAGTTCCTCGATGGTGCGGCACGGTTGTTCGACGTACTCCAAACCGCCTGCGGCACGGTCGATCTGCTCGATATGCGCAACGGCGGTCTCGACATCCCAGACCGCATTGGCATCCACGCGAACGGATCCATCCGGCCCCAGCGCATCCCGGACTGCCTCGACCCGTGCCAGATCCTCGTGCAGTGAATCGGCGTGGTCGGCGACCTTCACCTTCGCCGTCCGGCACCCTGATCCGGCCACGATCGCATGCGCCCGTTCCGGATCAACCGCTGGCACCGTGCAATTGATCGGAATCCGTTCGCGCACCGGCTCCGGCCACCCGACCGTCACCTGCTCGACGGCAGTCGCCAGCCACCCCGCCGCCTCCCGATCGTCGTACTCGGGAAACGGACAGAACTCCCCCCACCCCAACGCCCCCCTGATCAACATCCCCTCGCGCACCGTAATGCCACGGAACCTGGTCCGCATCGGAATGGCGTATACGAAGCTATCGGTCATCACCTGCAGCCTAGAGGCCACCGACACCGCCGGTCCGACGGCATCGTCTCGCCAGCGGTGAACCCCACCATCCCGGACAGCCCGAGGCCACCCGCCCTCTTCACCGCCACTCCCAGGGTGCTACCACCGCCCGACCCCGCCCAGCATTGCCACACCGACGACCGGAACCCGATCGCTGCCGCACAAGGCTGGCCACCCCATCCCACCGTGTCCCGCCCGCCGCAACGAAACTCTCCGAGCCGATCCCCGCCAACGCATCACAATCAACGCATCTTTCGTTCAGCGCGCCACCAAGCAACTCCTGCACCACGCCAACACCTTCAGCCCGACTTCCACCAAACCCCGATGTCAGCCGAGAATCCTTGGCCATCCGAACCAACTCCTGGCGGCCAACTCCTCGGCCGAAGCCTGCACCGGCTCTTTCTTCCTCGCCACGGCATCAAGTGTCGTCATCACGGCACCTCCCCGCAGAACATCGCTCAGCGAATCAGGCCGGAACACCCTTAAATCCCCAGTCCCCCGAGAATGCGCTGGTGCAGGGGTGCTCTCGACGTTTACCTGCATGAGCGCATGGTGATCGTTTGTCCAGGGGGTTGGGGCGGGTTGAGAGGGGGTGGGGATGCGTGGGGTGCATCGTGTCAATGGGGTGGAGGAGTGGTCTGTGTGGGACGGCGGGTGTGGGGTGCGGGGGTTTTGGTGCAGGGGAGAGGGTGTGCTCGGGGTGGAGCCGTCATGCTGGGGGTATGGGATCGGGGCATTGGGGGGTGCGGGTGGCGAATGCTGTTCGGGGGGTGGTCGGGTCGGTTATTGCGGTTGGGTTTGCGTGGGTGGTGGCTGCTTTTGTGCCGCTGTATGAATTGCTTGGGCGGGGGGCGGATCCGGCGGGGGGTGTGCGGTATCTGCCGGTGGCGTATTGCGTTGCGTGGGTTGGTATCGCGCTGTCTGTGGTGGTGGTCGGGGTTGTGGTGGTCGGGAAGATTCGGTATCGCCGTCGGATCGCGTGGGCGCCGTTGGTTGCGGTGCCATTGGTTGCCGAGTCGTGGTTGCTCGGGTTTCTGCTTGCGGTGGTGTTGGTTTCGATCTGAGCTCGGGCGGTTGTCCTTGCTGTGAGCCGGGCACCGAATCGTCTTAGCTCGCCTTGAACTTTCCGCCCATCGCGACAGACGCGGGTTACTCGGTTCGTGCTGAGTTCGGGCGGTTGTCTTGCTGTGAGCCGGGCACCGAATCGTCTTAGCTCGCCTTGAACTTTCCGCCCATCGCGACAGACGCGGGTTACTCGGTTCGTGCCGAGTTCGGGCGGTTGTCCTTGTTGTGAGCCGGGCGAGCGAATCGCCAGAGTCCGCCTTGATGTCCCAGCCCACCGCGACACACGCGGGTTACTCGGTTCGTGCCGAGTTCGGCCGGTTGCCAGTGCTGTGAGCCGGGTACCTGCATGCGGGCTACCCGGCTCAGCGGAACGCCGTGGTCAGAGGCGTTCGAGGATGGTGGCGTTCGCCAGACCGCCTGCCTCACACATGGTTTGCAGGCCGTAGCGGGCGCCGCGCTCCTGCATGGCGTGCACCAGCGTGGTCATCAGGCGGGCGCCGGAGGCGCCGAGTGGATGTCCGATGGCGATGGCGCCGCCATTGACGTTCACCCGGGACAGATCCGCCCCGGTGTCGTGGGCCCAGGCCAGCACCACCGGCGAGAATGCCTCGTTGATCTCGACCAGATCGATATCCGAGAGTTGCAACCCGGCGCGCTGCAAGACCTTTCGCGTGGCGGGGATCACCGCGGTCAGCATGAGCAGCGGATCGTCACCGGCCACCGCGAAGCTGTGCAGCCGGGCCAGCGGCTTCAGCCCGAGTTCCTTGGCGCGCTCGCTGGTCATGATCAGCACCGCGGCACTGCCGTCGCTGACCTGGCTCGCGGTCGCCGCGGTGATCTGCCAGCCGATTTCCGGGAAGCGCGCGGCCATGGCCTCGTCGTAATAGGCGGGGCGCAGTTTGCCGAGGGTCTCGAGGGTGCTGCCGACCCGGATGCCCTCGTCGGTTTCCAATCCGGCGATGGGTGCGAGCTGACCGGTGAATGCGCCGTTCTTCGTGGCCAGCGCGGCCTTTTCGTGGCTGCCGAGGGCGAATTCGTCGAGCTGGGCGCGGGTCAGCCCCCAGCGCGCCGCGATCAGTTCGGCGCTGATGCCCTGTGGCACCAAACCCTCCGGGTAGCGCTCGGCAAAGCCTACGCCGGAGATGTCATCGGACCCGATCAGGTTGGCGCCCATCGGAATTCGGCCCATCGACTCGACACCCGCCGCGACCACGATGTCGTAGGCGCCGGCGATCACGCCCTGTGCGGCGAAGTGAATGGCCTGCTGGCTGCTGCCGCACTGGCGGTCGACCGTGGTCGCGGGAACGGATTCCGGATAGCCCGCGGCCAGCGCGGCGCGCCTGGTCATATTGGCGCCCTGCTCGCCGACCTGGGTGACGATGCCGCCGATCACATCGTCGATGAGCGCCGGATCGATGCCGCTGCGGTCGACGACCGCGCGCAGGCTGTGCGCCAGCAGGTCCACCGCGTTGACGTTATGCAGCGCCCCGTTCGGCTTGCCCTTGCCGATCGGCGTGCGTACCGCTTCGACAATCACCGCGTCTCTCATGGTGGTTCCTTTCGAACCGCGAGCCGGACCC
Organism: Nocardia sp. NPDC004278; assembly: GCF_053602975.1. Classification (NCBI taxonomy): domain Bacteria; kingdom Bacillati; phylum Actinomycetota; class Actinomycetes; order Mycobacteriales; family Nocardiaceae; genus Nocardia; species Nocardia sp. NPDC004278. The sequence goes on along the minus strand of NZ_JBSGEQ010000018.1, from coordinate 118,777 downwards.
CTTTTGCCTGGCTCTATTGGCTTATAGTCAGGTTAACGTCTGGATATAGTCACCTCAAGTCAGATATCGCTATGATGTTCGTCATGGCAGCCGTAATGGAAGGATCGTTGGCCGATCTGAGCGCGTGGAAACCCACGGAATGCTCGATCGCGAAGGCAATGGACATCGTCGGCACCCGCTCGGCGATCCTGATCCTGCGCGAGGCCTACTACGGCACCACGCGCTTCGACGGCTTCGCGGCGCGCGTCGGCATTACCGACGCGGCGGTCTCCGGCCAGCTCCGTAGGCTCACCGAGGCGGGCCTGCTCACCAAACGGCCGTACCAGGAGGAGGGCAAGCGCACCCGACACGAATACGTGCTCACCGATATGGGCCGCGACCTGCTGCCCGCTGTGCTCGCGCTGATGCAGTGGGGCGATACCTACCTGCAGCCGGGACCCGCACCGCTACTGCTGGTCGAGGAGTCGAGCGGCGCGCCGGTCCGGGTTCAGGTCCGCAGTGATGAGGGTCGTGAGATCGACCTGGAAGAACTCGGGATCAAGCTCAACCCCGACTATGCACGCACCCGATCAGCGAAGTGATCGCGCGGATGTCGTCCGGGCGTCGAGCGCGGTCCGTCGGCCCACACCGCCGATCCACGTTGGTGCCGCGCGGCCTACCGCGCTGGTGCTGTACCGCCGACTCGCGTTGGCGCTGCACCGGTGATTCGCTTTTGGTGCCGTTCCTGTGACCGTGTTGGCACCGTAAGCATCGATCCGTGTTGGTGTCGAACCGCTGACCCGCGCTGGTCCCGTACCGCCCGTTGGTGCCGCACACCGCTGATCCGCGTTCGCGCCGCATCGCTTGCCCGTGTTGGTCCGTTCCGCTGACCGAAGCGGCGTGCTGTGTCGGTGCTCAACTGCTGATCGGTGTTTGTGCCGTTCCGCTAGGTGCGTTGGCGCCGCACCGCTGGCTCGTGCTGGTGCCGTCCCACCGACCCGCGCCGGTTCCGTACCGCAGTTCGTGCCATGTACTGCTGATCCGAGTTCGCGCCGTACCGCTGGCCCGTGCTGGGTGTCGTTCCGCTGACTGCGTTTGGGCCGTAGCGTCGATTCGTGTTGGCGCCGTTCCACTGGCCCGCGCTGGTCCCGTACCGCTCGTTGGTGCCGTGTACCGCTGATCCGAGTTCGCGCCGCTGGCTCGCGTTGGTGCTGTACCGCGGACTCGCGGTGGCGTTCCGCTGACTGCATTGGGGCCGTAGCGTCGATTCGTGTTGGCGCCGTTCCGCTGACCCGCGCTGGTCCCGTTCCGCTCGTTGGTGCCGTGTACCGCTGATCCGAGTTCGCGCCGCTGGCTCGCGTTGGTGCTGTACCGCGGACTCGCGGTGGCGTTCCGCTGACTGCGTTTGGGCCGTAGCGTTGATTCGTGTTAGCGCTGCGCTGCTGGCCCGTACTGGTGCTTTACATGTTGATCCATGTTGGGTGCCGTACCGCTGACCGCGCTGGTGCTGTACCGCCGATCCGCGCTGACGCCGTACCGCTGATCAGCAGAAGATCCCCTCAGCCAGTGACAACCGCGTAGTTGATGTCCTCGGTGCCGAGCTTGTTGTAGAGGTGGACCCACAGCAGGACGAGGGGTTCGGTGCTGCGGGCGGTTACTACGCCGCCGAGGTCGATGATCTGCTCGGCGGTCCAGCCGAAGGATTTCAGGAGGTCGGCGACCTCGGATTTGGCGGACTCGTCGTCGCCGCTGAGGAAGACGTTGTGCCGACCCGGGATTCGGGACGGGTCGACCATGAGTTGATTGTTCATGGTGTTGAGGGTCTTCACCACGCGCGCGTTCGGAAAAGCCTGTTGGATCTGCTCGGCGACGCTACCTGCCTCGGGGGTGGCCAGCTTCGGTGGGAATCCGGCGGAGAAATCCAGTGCGTTCGAAACGTCCACAATGATTTTCCCGCTCAGATTCGCCGCACCGGCGGCGGTGAGCGCGGCCAGTGAGACGGTGCCGGACGTCGCATTGATCACCAGTTCGGCATCGGCGGCGGCATCGGCGAAAGTGCCATGGGCGCTACCGGTTTCGCGCGCCCACTCGGTCGCTGCCGGATTGTCGGCGGTGCGCGAGCCGAGCGTCACCGCATGCCCGAGTTCGACCAACTTGCTCGCCAGCCTGCGTCCGACCTGCCCGGTCCCCAGCACCGCTACCTTCAACGTCCGCTCCTCGCGCCGATCCCCGTTCGAGCGTCGAGTTTAGGAACACGGGGCGGTCTTTGCGTGGCCTTCCGCCGTGGGCGAACGCCGCCGGCGTTGTCTCGGGGAGCGCGCCGATGCATGCCGAGCGCTGTACGAGGACTCGCATCCAGCCGCCGCTCCGCCCGACTTGTGCGCCGCGACCGGTACCGGCCTGTTCGAGCGTTTGGTGCAAGACGGCGTGCCCAAAAGGCGATCTACTCATCGGGTTCAGGTGCGGCTTGCCAGTACCGCACCGCCGAAGACCGTCGGATCGACTCCGATACGTATGGCTTCTTGAAGGTGCGGCTGCTGCGACACCGCTAGCGGTCCCGGCGGGCGTCCAATGATCGGAATCTGTTCTGCGCGCGCACTTTTCGCCGTTTATGAATCGGCGAAAAGTGCACGCGCAGCGCAGTTCAGGCCAGGCGGCGGCCGTCGACAGCGGAGAAGAAGTACGTGTGCTCGGACGTGGCCGTCAACTGCACCCGAGTGCCCTTCGCCGGTGGGTTACGCCAATCCGCCCGCGCCACAATGGTTTCGCCAGCGCCGTTCGTCGCACCCTCGGCGATGGTGCGGCCGTAGATGTACGCGTCGGAGCCCAGCTCCTCCACCACATCGACTTCCATCTGAATGCCCGACTTGTCCAGCGCCGCTCCGAACTCCAGGTGCTCGGGCCGGACACCGACCACCACCGAACCCTCGGCCGCATCCGCGACCGACCGCGGTACCGGCAGCGCGGCCCCGCCGAGTTCCACCGCGCCGTCGGCGACCGGCAGCGTGAACAGATTCATCGCGGGCGACCCCATGAATCCGGCAACGAATACATTCGCCGGATTCCGGTACAGATCGCGCGGTGTCGCGCACTGCTGCAGCAGCCCGTCCTTGAGCACTGCGACCCGATCGCCCATGGTCATCGCCTCGACCTGGTCGTGCGTGACATACACGGTGGTGGTGCCGAGGCGACGCTGCAGCTGGGCGATCTGCGTGCGGGTCTGCACCCGCAGCTTGGCGTCCAGATTCGACAGCGGCTCGTCCATGAGGAATACCTGCGGCTGGCGCACGATCGCCCGGCCCATCGCGACGCGCTGGCGCTGACCGCCGGACAGCGCCTTCGGCTTGCGGTCCAGATACGGCTCGAGGTCGAGCAGTTTGGCCGCGTCCAGCACCCGCCGCTCCTTCTCCGCCTTGGCGACCTTGGCGAGTTTGAGCGCGAAGCCCATATTCTCCGCGACGGTCATATGCGGATAGAGCGCGTAGTTCTGGAACACCATCGCGATATCGCGTTCCTTGGGTTCGGCATGTGTGACGTCGTTCTCGCCGATCAGAATGCGCCCGTCATCGACGTCCTCGAGTCCGGCGAGCATGCGCAGCGAGGTCGACTTACCGCAGCCGGACGGACCGACCAGAACGAGGAATTCCCCGTCGGCGATCTCCAGATTCAGCTTGTCGACGGCGGGTTTGGACGAGCCCGGGTACAGCCGGGTCGCGCTATCGAAGGTCACGGTGGCCATGACAGATCACATCCCATCACCGGCGGGAACGTGCCGGACGATCCGAGTAAGGGTTGACCGGCGATACTACTGGATGTGCTCGCTTCGCACACGATGTGCTCGAGTTCGCGCAGGAATCGGGTCGGATCCCGCATCGACGGTGAAATGGTAAGCGCTCGAAGATCGGCGACTTCTTATCGGTCGCTCGTCGGGGTCAGCCGGTAGCCTCGATCGGGGAACCAGTTCGAGCGACGAGGAGCAGTCTCATGACCCGACCGGTTCGAATCGGAGTACAGCTACAGCCTCAGCACGCGCCCGACTACGGACTGCTGCGCGACGCCGTACTGCGGGCGGAGGACGCGGGTGTCGATATCGCCTTCAACTGGGATCACTTCTACCCGCTGACCGGCGATCCCGACGGCGCGCATTTCGAATGCTGGACCATGCTCGGCGCCTGGGCCGAGCAGACCGAACGGATCGAAATCGGCGCACTGGTCACCGGCGGCGGCTATCGCAATCCCGATCTGCTCGCCGATATGGCGCGCACGGTGGACCACATCAGCGACGGCCGACTCATTCTCGGCATCGGCGCGGGATGGTTCCAGAAGGACTACGACCAGTACGGCTATGAATTCGGTACCGCGGGAACCCGGCTGGCGCTGCTGAAGGAGAATATGGCCCGGCTCAGCGCCCGGCTGAAGAAGCTGAACCCGCGGCCGACCCGTGATATCCCGATCCTGATCGGCGGCGGTGGCGAGCGCAAGACGCTGCGGCTGGTCGCGGAGTACGCCGATATCTGGCACACCTTCGCCGATCTCGATGCGATCACGCACAAGAACAAGGTGCTCGCCGACCATTGCGCGGCCGTCGGCACCGATCAGGCGAAGATCGAGCGTTCGGTGCAGTGGCCCGGTGCGGAGCAGGCCGCGACCTTCGTCCAGGCCGGGGTGACCCTGTTCACCGTCGGGGTCAGCGGGCCGAAGTTCGAGCTCGGCGAGGTCGAGCGGGCGATCCGGTGGCGTGATGAGTTCAATCCGGAGCCGGTCAGCGGTTTGGCGTAGGCGGCGCGGAACGGCCGGTCGATGGCCGGATTCGAATCACCGTGATCCGAATCCGGGGATCGGGCGATGGTGCCCTGTCCGCGCACGCCCGGCGGCCGTGAGCTGGGACGGTGTGCTGCGACCGACTGCGAGCGCTCCGGGGTAGCTGCCGATTAGCGCCGATCGGACGCTAGGGTTACGCGTCATGGCTGGTCTGCCCGCTGTGCGGTCTCGTGCGCTGATCGCCGTGATATTGCTTGCCGTCGGCCTAGCCGCCACGGCCTGCGGTTCCGGCGACCATTCAACCGATCGAAATCAATGCACACCACCCGGGCTGAGTGCGGCATCGGCCGCACCGACGAATCTGGGCTCGGCCGCCTCGGCGGGTGCGGACAAATACACCACCGCGAGCACCCTGCCGCTGTCGGCGATCGATGCCAGCAAACTGCGGCTGATCACGCCGGGCAAACTCACCGTCGGCACGCTTTCGGACGCACCGCCGAGCATCTGCTTGAATTCGGCGGGCTCGTTCACCGGCTTCGACAATGAGCTTTTGCGCGCGATCGGTGCGAAACTCGGCCTCCAGGTGGAGTTTTCGGGCACCGAATTCGCGCCGCTGCTCTCGCAGGTCTCCGGCGGTCGCTTCGATATCGGCTCGTCGAATATCACCACCACTGCCGAGCGCCGTGAGCGCGTCGGCTTCACCAATGGCTACGACTTCGGCTATTTCTCCCTGGTCGTCCCGAACGGCAGTGCCATCAAGGGCTTTTCGGATCTGGGGCGCGGCACCAGAATCGCGGTCGTGCAGGGCACCGTGCAGGACGATTACGTGGTCAACCAGCTGCATCTGGATCCGGTGAAATTTCCGGACTACGCCACCGCGTACGCGAATCTGAAGACCGGTCAGGTCGACGCCTGGGTCGCGCCATCGGCGCAGGCCGAGGGCCAGGTGAAGCCGGGCGATGGCACCTCGATCATCCAGAACACCTTCAGTCTGGACAATTTCGTCGGCTATGCGGTCGCCAAGAACAACCAGCCGCTGATCGACGCGCTCAATAGCGGTCTGGACGCCGTGATCGTCGATGGCACCTACGCCAAGCTCTACACCGAATGGGTGCCGCGGCAGCTGCCGCCCGGATGGAAGCCCGGTTCGAAAGCCGCACCCGCGCCGCAACTTCCGGACTTCGCCGCCATTGCGGCCGAGAAGAAGCCGACCGACGCTGGGGCGAACGCGCCGAAATCCACACTGACGCAGTTGAAGGAGACCTTCTTCGACTGGTCGCTGTACCGCAAGGCATTTCCTGACCTGTTCAAGACCGGTCTGCCGAATACGCTTATCCTGGCCGTGGTTTCGGGTGTTCTCGGTACCGTTCTCGGCATGCTGCTCGCGGTGGCGGGCATTTCCCGGACCCGCTGGCTGCGCTGGCCCGCCCGCGTCTACACCGATATTTTCCGCGGCCTGCCCGCCGTGGTGATCATCCTGATCATCGGCCTCGGCATCGGCCCGGTGGTGCGAAATATCACCGGCAACAACCCGTATTGGCTCGGCGCTATCGCACTCGCCCTGCTGGCCTCGGCGTATATCGGTGAAATCTTCCGTTCCGGAATCCAATCCGTGGAGCCGGGGCAGCTGGAGGCCGCGCGGGCCATCGGCTTCGGCTACCGCCAGGCAATGACATTGGTGGTGATCCCGCAGGGTGTGCGCCGGGTGCTGCCGGCGCTGATGAACCAATTCATCGCGCTGATCAAGGATTCGTCGCTGATCTACTTCCTCGGCCTGCTCGCCACCCAGCGCGAACTGTTCGCGGTCGGCCGAGATCTCAACGCGCAGACCGGAAATCTCTCGCCGCTGGTCGCCGCGGGCCTGGTCTACCTGCTGTTGACCATTCCGCTCACGCACCTGGTCAACTACATCGACCGTCGCATGCGCACCGGCCGACCCGACCAACCCATCGACCAGGTCGAGGCGGCCACGATTACGGAAGGGCGCGGATAAATATGAGTGCCTCCCTCACCGGGACCAGCCTGCATCTGACGCTCGGCCACAACCATGTGCTGCGCGGCGTCGATATCCACGTCGACGCGGGGAAGACCACCACCGTCATCGGGCCGTCCGGCTCCGGCAAGTCGACGCTGCTGCGCGTGCTGAACCGCCTGCACGAACCCGATCAGGGCGATGTGCTGCTGGACGGCAGATCGGTGCTCACCGAGGACCCGGACGAGCTGCGCCAGCGCATCGGCATGGTGTTCCAGCACTTCAATCTGTTCCCGCACAAGACGGTCGCCGAAAATGTGGCGCTCGGGCCGCGCAAGTTGCGTGGGCTGTCCAAGGATGCGGCACGTGCGCTGGCCGTCGAACAACTGGAGGTGGTCGGCCTGGCCGCGAAGGCCGATACGCGTCCGGCGAATCTGTCCGGCGGTCAGCAGCAGCGCGTCGCGATCGCCCGCGCGCTGGCCATGCAGCCGGAGATCATGTTCTTCGACGAGGCCACCTCCGCGCTGGATCCGGAACTGGTGAAGGGCATCCTCGCGCTGATGGCCGATCTGGCAACCGAGGGCATGTCGATGATCGTGGTGACCCACGAAATGGGTTTCGCGCGCAGCGTCTCCGACAGTGTGCTGTTCATGGACGCAGGTCAGGTCGTCGAAACCGGCACACCCGACGCGCTGTTCGACGATCCGCAGACCCCACGCCTGCAGCGCTTTCTCTCGCAGGTTCTGTGACCTACAGCACACTCCTAGTAAACTCGATAGATGCGCACCTGCTAATGTGTCGACGCTCTCGGCGCTATACGTCCAGCGATGGAAACGAGGAGGTCTGATGGCCACAGCGCATATCGAGCACACCGAACACCAGCATGTCCACGGCCCCGATTGCGGCCATACCAAAGTGGTCCACGGTGACCACGTCGAATACGCCCACGACGGCCACCTGCACCGCGAACACGCCGGCCACTACGACGAATGCGAACCGACCGCACACGTCGAACACCCGGGTCACGACCACGTCCACGGTCCCAACTGCGGCCACGAAGCCGTCCAACACGGTGACCACGTCGACTATCTGCACGACGGTCACCGCCACGCCGCCCACAACGGCCACTACGACGACCACTGAGTTCGATCGCTGCACACCGGGGACCGGTGGCGCTCGCACGGCACGATTGTGCTGTGCGAGCGAGCGTGGGGGCGGATCGACACCAGTGGCGCCAGCTGCCGGAGCAGGTCGAGGGCGCGATCGAGGAGCGCCTCGGTACGTGGTCCGATACCGCCCGGCGCAGGTCACCCGAAACCGGCTCGCCAGCAGACACGGGCTCGCGTAGACATGGCGGATGGGTGATTCAGGGGTCCGAGTGCGGCTGCTGACCGCCGACGACTGGTCTGTATTCCGAAGTATTCGACTGCGTGCCTTGGCCGACGCGCCGCAGGCATTCGGGTCGACACTCGAGCACGCGCGGGCCAGGACCGATCAGGATTGGCGGGAGCTGCTGGCCCATCGAGCGCAGTTCGTGGCCAGTGTCGACGGCAGCGACGTCGGGACGGCTGCGGGGCTGGATGATCCCGAACGGTCGGGGGCGCACCTGATTTCGATGTGGGTTGCTGGAAAGGCTCGGGGCACAGGGGTTTCGGATCGCCTCGTGCGAGCCGTGGTCGACTGGGCGGTCGATACGGGGCATCGCAAGGTGTGGTTGGAGGTTGCGGCGGGCAACACGGTGGCCGAGCGGTTGTATCTGCGACACGGGTTCGTGCACACGGGAGTACAGGGGATGATCGGGCCCGCAGATCCACGGCCGGAATTCGAGATGCTGTTGGAGCTGTGATGACGACCCGCCTGAAAACCGGTGCCGCACTGCTGATCCTGTCGATCTCGTACTACCTCATCGAGCTGATCGCGGCCGCACGCTGGCCCGCGCCGCATGACTACAGCTGGTCACGCAATATGATCAGCGATCTCGGTGTCCCCGAATGCCTCGGTGAAATGCACCGATACGGCACCCCGCGGGACAGGTTCATCTGCTCGCCATGGCACGCACTGATGTCCGCAGAATTCGTGCTTCTCGGCGTCCTCGTGCTCGCCGCCGCGGTGCTGCTGTCGCCGATGCTTCCGAAAAGGCCACTGGCCAGGTCGATTCCGTATTTCGCCATGATCAACTGCCTCGGCAATGTGTTGGTCGGCGTCTTCCCTGGCAGTGCGCGCGAGGTGCCCGATGGCAATCACCTTCGCGCCGTGCTGCATCCCACCGGCGCATACCTGGAACTGTTCTCCGGCATCGCGATCATGGCGATTATCGCCTGGCTGTACCGGCCGCACCGCGGTTACACCGCATTGACTCTCGCCCTGCTGGCCGTGAGCATTTTCGGCATGGTCGCCGCGCTGACCAGCGAGAACTTCGCGCCCGGTGCGGCCGAACGCCTGGCCATCGACCCCTTCGTCTGGTGGCGAATCGGCACCGGTGTCGTGCTGCTCGCGATGGCTCGACGTGGCACCGCGCCGACCACATACGTATAGGTCGGCGAAAAGTACTTATAGATGACTGATTCGGCGCACCCTGCTCTGCCCATAACGTAGTTCCTGTCAGCAGGAACGACAGAGAAACCGCAGATCAGAAGCCTAGGAGGCCATCATGAACGAGCTCGTCGCACAGTACCTGGAAGTCTGGAACACCACCGACGCCGCCGCCCGCAAGGCCGGAATCGAAGCCGTGTTCACCGCCGACGCCAGCTACACCGACCCGCTGGCCGCGGTCGCCGGACACGACCAGCTCGACGCGGCCATCGCCGGGGTTCAGGCCCAGTTCCCGGGTTGGGTGTTCACCCTCGCCGGACCGGTCGACGCCCACCACGACCAGGTGCGATTCACCTGGGAACTCGGTCCCGCGGACGCACCTGCCGTCGTGATCGGCTTCGATGTCGCGGTCGTCAAGGACGGGCGCATCGCCAACGTCTACGGCTTCCTCGACAAGGTTCCCGCCGCCGCCTGACCTGCTCCCCGCCGCTGCCATCGGGTCTACCGATGGCCGCGGCCCCCGATCATCCGAAACTGTTACCGCAGAAGGAAATACAGCCATGACCACCACCGCCCCCGCCTACATGTCCACCCTGCTCGCCCCCGGCCAGAACCTGCTGCGCGCCGCACTGCGGCTGGATGCCGTCATCACCGGCGTCAACGGCCTTGCCTACCTGGCGCTTTCGGGCCCGCTGGAATCGCTGCTCGGCCTCGACCGCGAGATCGGTATCCCGATCGGCATCTTCTTGACCCTCTATGGCATCGGCGTCGCCCTGGTCGGCATGGCCAAGAGCATCAATACCAAGGCCGCAGCTGTCGTCGCCGCTGCCAATGCCGCCTGGGTCGTGGTCAGTCTCGCCGCGCTCGTCGAAGGCGTCCTCGAACTGAACCTGGTCGGCTCGATCTGGACCGTCATGCAGGCGGCCACCGTCGGCGGCTTCGCGGCCCTGCAGTACCTCGGCATCCGCAAGGCCCGCTGAATCTTGGAACCAACCGACCAACTCCGCGAAACGCGGCATCAGCACCAGCTGATGCCGCGTTCGGCGTTTGTGGTCGGTACCGCCCTCTAGAGTCGAGCCCGTGCTCGAGGCAACCACGATTCCCACCGAGTTCGGCACCTTCGACGCGTTGACCAGCGGCGCACCCGGTGGCCGCGAAGTCATGCTGCTGCACGGCTTTCCGGAGGCCGCCATCGCATGGGAATTCCAGCTCACCGCGCTCGGCGGCGGGGGCTGCCATGTCGTGGCACCCGATCAGCGCGGTTATTCGCCCGGCGTGCGCCCCGATAAGGTCGCCGACTATCGCGTGGCGGAGCTGATCGGCGATGTCATCGCCATTGCTGACCAATTGGGTTGGCAGCGTTTCGATCTCGTCGGCCACGACTTGGGCGCGCACGTCGCGTGGGCGGTTGCGGCCGAATTCCCGGCACGGATCCGCACCCTGACCGCCGTATCGCAGCCACACCCCGCCGCCTTCCTACCGGCCATGGCCGAGGACGAGGACCAGGCCCAGCGCGCCAAGCACTTCTCCTACTTCCGCCAGCCCCGCACCCCCGAACGCGCCCTACTCGCCGATGACGCCGCCGCCCTGCGCAAGATCTTCGACTGGAAGATCCCGCAGGAGCGCATCGACGACTACATCCACCGCCTCACCCGCCCCGACGCCCTCACCGCGGCTCTGAACTGGTACCGAGCCCTCCCGCTCGCCGGTCCGACCGCCCCGATAGCCGTCCCGACCCTCTACGTCTGGAGCACCGAGGACACCGCCATCGGCTCCACCGCCGCCCTCAGCACCGCCAACCACGTCACCGCCCCCTACCGCTTCGAAATGCTCGAAGACATCTCCCACTGGATCCCCGAAGAAGCCCCCGAATCCCTCACCCGGCTACTCATGCAACACCTGCTCACCCACCGCTCCTAGGTCCGATTACCGCTACCCATCCAGGCCGTCAATCGCGCCGAATGTGTAACATGTTGGACATGAGTACACACAGCCTGCGAGACCTTCGGATGCAACTCGGGGCGATTGTGCGTGGTGTTGCCGCAACCGGTGAAGAGGCGGTCATTACCGATAGTGGCAGTGAAGTCGCGGTCATCATCTCGATGGCCGACTATGAGCGGCTGCACGAACACGCCGATCTCGTGGACGCACTGCGACTGCGTCAGCTGCGTGGTGAGTCGTACGAGGCGATGACGATGTCGGAGATGCTCGATGCCCTGGGTGTGGACCCGGCAACGGTGTTGGCCTCGTGAGAGTCGAATTCCATCCGGATGTTCTGAAACAACTGCAGAAGCTTCCTCGCGAGGTATTCGAGGTCGCGTTGCATGCCATTATCGGGCTGAGCAAGGAGCCGCGACCCACCGGCGCGAAAAAACTTGTTGGAAACCAGGACTGGCGCATTCGGATCGGTCAGTACCGCATCGTTTACGGGGTCGACGATATCGAGCAGATGGTGACCGTCTTCATCGTCGCGAAGCGCTCGGACGCCTACCGATAGGCGCTGGTCACGTACGGACGGTGGCGAAGGCGGACCAGAGGAGGGGGGAGTGTTCGATGGTGCGTTCGGTGCGCCAGGTAGTCAGGCGGGTGCGTTGCCAGGTGGCGAGGGTGGTTATGGGGTCGGGGTGTTCGTGGGCGGCGTCGATGGCGCAGATGGCGTCTTGTAGGGGGTGGGCTTCGGGGGGTGCTCCGGCCAGGCGTTGGAAGGCGAGGTCGGTGGGGAGGGGCCAGCGGCTGGCGGTGACCAGTTCGGCGCCACCGTTGATCATGGCGGCCACCAGACCGAGGGCCTCGCTGAAGCGCATATCGCCGCCGCTTTCGCAGGCGATCAACGCGACCCGACTGGGGATCGGCCAGAGTTGCGGTCCGGCAATGGGTTCCGTGGTGAGGGTGTGGGTGCCGAGTAGCAGGTCCTTGGCCGAGAGCGGCCGGTGCGCTCGAATGGGTGTGGCGAAGCCGATGGCCTCGGCGGCGCAGGCCAGATGTAGTTCGGAGGCCTCGCTCTGGCCGGATTCGGGGGCTGCCGCGGTCACATGTCCCACATAGGTGAGGCGGCTCGCGCCACTGCGCAGCGCCTCGCTCAACCAGCTCCGATCGATATCGGTGCGCCGGAATACTTCGATCGGATCGTCGACCGCGGGTACCAGCCTGCCTTGGTCGCGATATTCGGCGACACGTTGGGCGAGTGGCGCTTCGGGATCCATCCGGCCGAGCACCGACCCGAGTGCGGAGTCGGCGCGGAAGCCGGGGACGCGCGGGTCGAGGACCGCCACTACCGGCAGTGTCCGCGTCTCGGACCAGGTGCGCGCCGTCCGGTCCGGGCCGTGCACAATGCTGGCCGGGGCGAGCAAGCTGATATCGGCGATATCCACCAGGCGCAGCTCCGGATCGGGAGCGATGATCTCCCAGGGGATCTGGGCCACGCGGGGCGAGGGCTGCAACCGAATATGCGGGCGTATGCCACGCACATACAACTCGTACAGTTGCGCGGCCAGGCCGTAGGGCAGAAGTGCTCGAGAAAGCGCCTGCGCGACGAGATATTCCGAGTCATATGACGCGAAAGCGCCCGTCGTCATGGCGCGTTCGAGTCCGCCGGGTTCCGCGGGGTGGGGCAGCGCCGCCACCAGCTGGGTGACGGCCGCGCCGACCGCCGTACCGGGCAACATGCTCGCGCCCCGGTCATAGCTGTTTCCGAGCCAGCGCCAGGACATGTACAGATCGCCCGCGTCCGCCATCCGCACGATGACGGTGGGTTGTTCCGGTGCGGTCATGCGGGCAATACCCGGCTGTCGCGTACCCGCTGTCCGTAGCGTCGCTCGGCGGCATCGATAAAGGCGGCCAATGCGATATGGCCATCCGGTGCCACGGCCACCCGCGGCGGGGGCGCCACCGGAAGCCCGGCGCTGGCCGCGACCTCGGCCAGCGCCGTGCCGAGCTGCGGTGCCGATCCACTCTGCGGCCCGGTCCCGACCTGCACACTCGGCATCTCCTCGACCGAAACCGCTGGCGGATCGAATAATTCCAGGGGCAGCCGGGGCGGCGCACCGGCGGTTGATCTCGTGATATCCAATGTCGTACCCGCGCACTGTGTTTCGATGAGATCCACGATCAGCGGACCATTGCCGGACAGATAGGCGAACCGGAATGCCAGCCGCACCGCCGGATCGGCGATCTGACGGTTCCACTGCTCGCGTTGATTGCCATTGGGCAGCGTGTGGCGCACAGCATCGATGGCCAGCGCCGACGGAACCGCGAGTTCGATCGCCCGCGCCAACAGCGCGCCATCCGGCGCTTCTGCCGCCTCGATGACCGATTCCAGCAGCGTCGCATGCCAGAAATCGATTTGGGCGCAATGCAATCCGAGTCCACGCTCGGCGTAGGCGGCGAATGCCTCGGCGATGAGCACTTCGCCCGCGTCGTAGCGGCCGGTCGCGTAGGCCACCGTGGCCAGGCGCACGCGCACATCGGCGGCATCGAGCACCGCGCCCGATTCGTGGAAGTACCGCAGGCTGCTGCGGTAGCGCAGTTCCGCCGCGTCGATGTCATCGCGTCTCTCGGCGAGAAAGCCCATGGTCTTCAGGCCGACACCGGCCCGATAGCCGAGTCCGGCCCGCTCGAAATACTCCTGGCTGGACCGCAGCGGCGGTTCGGCCTCGTCGAACCGGTCCGATCTGACGTATATGACGGCCAGATTCTGTTCCGTTTCGGCGACGGCGTTGCGGTCACCGGCCGCGTCGAATGCCGCGAGCGCCTGGTGCATGAAGTCGACGGCGAGTTCGCGCCGTCCGGTCTCGAAGTAGATCCCGCCGAGTGTCGAAAGCGGATGTCCGGCCAAATGCGGCGCGAAACGCACTGCGGCGTCCAGTGATTCGGTGGCCAGCTCGATGGCGTAGGCCCAGTTCTGGCGGTGGAACGCCACCGCGGTCAGCGAGAGCAGACAGGCCACCCGCTGCATGCTCTCGTCATTGTGTTCGGTGAGCAGCGCCCGCGCCTGTTCCAGCGCCTGCTGCGCACCGTCGAGATCGCCGATGTGCTGGAGCGCCTGGGAGAGATTGATCAGTGCGGCGGTTCGCTTTTCGATCGCATCGTCGGGCATCTCCGCGAGCGCGGCGCGGAACATCACGATCGCCTCGGCATGATCGCCGAGTTCATCGCACATGCTCGCGGCGTTGACCAGCGCGCTGATCCGCAGGCCATTCGCGCTCGTCCGGGCTATCTCCTCGAACAGCCGCCTGGCCGCGCCGACATCGCCGCGCTGGTAGGCGGCGGCTCCTTCGGCCAGTCGCGCACGGCCGTCATCCTCGGACATCTCAGAAGTCCGATTCCGATGCGGCGGCGGCGATCTCGGCCAGGAGCGGTGCGTCGACACCAGCACCGGAGCCGGTGGCCCGACGCAACCGCGCCGCCGCGACTTCGCGGATCCGCCGACGCATTTCCGGGCCGCCCAACTCCGGATCCGGGGTCGCGCCGACGCCGGGCACGTAGACATCCACCGCCGATACCGAATCCGATGGCGTGGTCGCCGCACCGGTCCAGAGATCGCCGATCAGGTTCAACTCCGCCTCCGCGGTACCGACCGGCGTGGTGATGAACGCCCGTGGGTGCAGATGTGCCGGTGCGGCCGAATCCAATTGGGGTGCGGCGACCGCGGTAATGCGAACCGTCGTGGTCCCCGAATCCCGTATCGACTCCCACGACACCGCCCGCTCGGACGCATCGATGAGCCCCGGCGGGCACCGCCGCCAATCCCAGCCACCGGTGCCGCGTCCGAGTGACAGCGCACCGGCCGGACGATCCGCGCCGCCGCCGGCCGCCAGCGCGTAATCGGCTGCACGAGTGGATACTTCGACGGCTGCGGTGATATCCACAGCCTCATCGTCCGATGCGGTCTCGTCATCGATGAGCAGTTCGCACTCCGCGCGCAAGGCGGTGATCTCCTGGTCGAGCAGCCGGTCGTCGAGCGGGGTAATGCCATCGATCGTCGATGCGGGCCACCAGCGTGTGGCCCAATACGCGAATCCGAGCCGCCATGCGGCGGTCACGAGATCAGGCAACGCTGGTTCGGCGGTGAATTCGGCTCCGTCGGTAAGTTCGGTATCGGCGATGGCCACCGCGATCTCTTCGCCGTACACCGCCCACAGCCAGTCGTGTGCCAGCTCGATATTGTCGATAACGGCGGCCGGAATCGTCTGTCCGGCAAGCAGACTCCAGGACAGATGACCGCCGACCACCTCCAACACCATGGCATCGAGCGCCGCCGCGGCATCGAGTACGGTCGGCGCGCCCTCGGGCACGACGGTCCAGATGCCGTCCGCGGTGCGTCCGATCCGCATGGTCGCGCTCATCAGCTCGCCCTCGATTCCGCCGGATCCGGCTCGGTGACCAGGGAACTCGCGCTCAGCGCCTGTTTGACCCGCATCCGGTGGTCCAGCATTACCGAGCGGGCCACGCCGTCGAGCAGATCCCACAGCTCGTCCGGCTCGTAGACGCCCACCTCCCGGACATCGCGGCCGTGCAGCCGGACCCACAGTCGTCGCAGATAGGGCCGCCATGGCGTGCGCAGTTCGGCGGCAATGGCGGCCAGCGGGCCATCGAGCAGGTCGATATCGGCGCGCACTGTGAGCCGCCGGGCCTGCAATACATATGCCTCCCGCTGCCAGCGGCCATTGATCAGCCGATGCGCCGCCGTTTCGGCCGCCTCCGACCCGGCCGGGCTCGCGCCATCGGTGCTCGCGCGCGCGGCGATCGGCCGCAGCCCGCGTGCGAGCGTCGTTCCGGCCGTGGCCGCGACCCGCAGTGATTCGTCCAAAAGCGCCCATGGCGCACAGCTTCGGGCGATTTCGGCGGTCACCAGTTCCGGAATGGGCGGCAGTTCGGCCCGTTCACTCGACGCCTGCAGCACGGTGAATACGCGTTCGTAGATGCTGCGATCGAACGGCAGCCCGAGACTGGCCTTCGAGGCCGAGGAACCGAGCGCGGGTGATTGTGGCAGCGGGTGCGCGGTGAGACCGAGTTGCTGTGCGGTCGGCGCGGATATGCTGTCCCACAGTCGAATTCCTCCGTGCGTGCCGGCGTGGGTGGCGACCAGCTGATCGAATGTCGGCTGCCCGTCGGCCTGCCCACCGCCGCGGGCCGCCGCACACGCGTCGAGCAGCGCCGTGAAGATTTCGGCGTGATCGCCGGTCGGCCCGCCCACCGGACGGCGTCGCCACGCGATATCGATCAACGCGGTGAGTTCGGTGATCCGCGCACCCGCGGTGATGTACTCCTTGAGCGCCTGCGTGGTGCGTCCCGCCGCGAATTCGTGCACATCGCGCAGCGTCGCCTCGGCGATGGCCCGGTCGCGGTGCGGATCCGGCATACCCGATGTGGTGGCGAGTTCGAATGACCGCTGGAAGTACAGATCCTGCGGATTGCCCTCGGTGATCCGCAGCGCCCGCCGGACCTGTTTGAGCAGGGAGAACCAGGCGGCCGTCGCGCGGAGCACATCGGCGGCGGCGTGTATCCGGGTGGCGAGCAGGGTCGCGCCGTCGGCGGTGAGGATCGGGCCCGCACACGTCGGATGCTGAACCGGACGGATTACCAGCGGATCCAGAATCAGTTTCACCGTCCGCCGCAGCGGCCCGCCGTGGGGGCCACTGAGCGGTTCGACGCCGTCGAGTCGGCGCCAAACCTCGTCCAGCACCATCGCGCGCGGCCGTCGCATTCGACCAGGTTAACGGAAGTTTGTCCGTTTCAGACTCCGAAAAACCTGGGATCGGTAGGGCGCGTTCGATTTCTACCTTTCTCGTATCGGCCCAACACCGGGACCGAACGAAGCAAAGGAACAAGTCATGAACACCAAGTCGGTCCGCATCTCCGCCGCCCTCACCGCAGCCGCCGCCGCTCTCGCCGTCTTCGTCACCGGGTGCAGCGACAACTCCAGCAGCTCGTCGCCCACCTCGGCCAAGCCGGGCACCTCGGCCGCCCCGGCCCCCGCCCCCGCCCCGGCACCGGGCAAGTCGGTCGCCTCGGTCGACGGCAAGGCGCTCGACGGCAAGTTCGAGACCACCTGCGCCAAGCAGGGCGACACCATCGCCCTCGCGCTCAGCGACACCAATAACGCCACCTACGGCACCCTGAGCGTCAGCGCCTCCATCACCGGCACCGATAACGTCCAGGCCGTCGCGGTCGCGGGCAGCAAGGGCGGCTCCAATGGCCTGCCCTACGCCCTGGGCTTCGGCAATGGCATGCCCGGCGGTTCGGCCAAGGTCGTCAAGGACGGCAATACCTACAAGGTCACCGGCGAGGGCGTCGGCGCGCCCGACCTCACCAATCCGACCGCGGGGCCGAAGACCTCGAAATTCGACATCACCTTCGCCTGCTCGACCGTGGTCGGCGGCTGATCCGGACGAAGCACCCCGGCCCGCTCACGCCCCACAGCCACCGGGCGTGAGCGGGCCGAGCGATCCAAATCCGTTCACACACAAGGGAATACCATGAAGAACATCGCCCGCTCGCTCGCCCTCGGCTTCCTCGTCCTTTCGATCGGCTACTACCTCTGGCACGGCCTCACCTACACCAGCTCGGGCCCCTTCGACGACGGCACCCTGGCCTGGGTCGGACCACAGATGGCGCCGCCGATCATCGCCATAACCATCGTCGCGATGGTCTTCGCCCTCACCGGCGAGGGCATCATGGCGGCCTTCACCGGCAATAACAGCTCGGCCTTCCGCGATGGCCTGGTCGGCATCGGCACCGTCAAGTCCTTCCGGCAGACCGGTCTGACCGTCAACGACCAGCCGCAGATCCGCATCGACTTCAGCGTCGAAGGCGTCGACGGCAAGATCTTCGACTCGCACGCCAAGATGATCGTGCCGCTCACCGAACTCGCCCTGCTGCAACCCGGCGTCGTCCTGCCGGTGCGCTATCTCCCCGATCGCACCGATAAGGTCGAGGTCGACCGCTCCGGCGATATGTCGGCCGCGCAGCACGCCATGAACGAGTCCATGATCCGAAAGGGCTTCACCACCAAGGCCAAACTCGATATCGCCGAGCGCGGTATCGCCGCCCAGGCCGTGGTGCGGTCGCTGTCGGTCCCCGGTGAAATTCGCAACGGGCACTCCAAAATCGAGCTCGGACTTGTCGTAACCCGCCCGGACGGAACGACTTTCACGACCGGTGTGGAGAAGTTTCTGCCGCCCGCCAGCGTCGGCCAAGTCCAGGTCGGCCGCATACTACGGGTGCACTATCTGCCGGAGAACGAACAAGAGGTCGTGATCGCCCTGCAAATCAATGCCTAGCCCGCGCGGCAAATGTTGCCCTCGTTCACCTGAAACGGGGGCAGCATTCGTTTGTGCACAACCCTAGAAGATCCGATGGCTGAAGAAACTGTGGTGGCAGGTCGGACGCTTGCACATCGCGCCGCCGCCCGCAATGAAGCCGACGCAGGTGGGATGGGTACACCTGTTGCAGCCGCCGTCTCCCTCTATGGATAAATCGTCGTGGTAAATGAGTACGAGGCGTGCCTCGTCCATCGCCCCCGCGAGAATCGAATCGAGATAGTCGAGCGCTTCTGGGCTGAGATGGATTTTTCCTGCGGACCGAGTCATCGCACTGCTCCTGACTTGATACCTACCTCCAAGTTAATCGATCCGCGGGCCGGAAACGCAACGGCAGCCGTAGTGCGCTACGCGACCGGGGCGGAAGTTGAGGGTTACCTAATTGGTCGGACGTTCATCTGAGCGTTTCCTGTGGATTGCCTGAGAGGCTTACCGTGCGGTCGTGACTCCCAAGCCCCTCGCCTTGTTCGTGAAGAGGGACGGCCAGCCCAAGCGGTCGGCCATCACCTGCCAGTACAAGTGCGGTAACGCCTGCTTCCACGAGGTGCCCAACACCTCGGACAACGAATACTTCGGTGATGTGGTGCGCGCGGCGCTGTCGCGGCGCGGTCTGCTCAAGGGCAGCGCTGGTGTGGTGGCTGCGGTCGGCGCGGCCGGTGTGCTCGCGGCCTGCGGTGACGACGATAAGGTCGAATTGGCGGCGGGCGGCTCGCTGGTCGACGGCGTGCCGGTGGGCACCAATTTCAAGCCGGTCGCGTCGAATTCCGATGACGCCCTGGTCATTCCGGAGGGCTACGAGCACAATGTCGTGATCCGCTGGGGCGACCCGCTTTTCGCGGACGCACCGAAATTCGACCCGGACAAGCAAACTGCGGCCGCACAAAGCAAGCAGTTCGGCTTCAACAACGATTTCGCGGCGCTGCTGCCCATCGAAGGCCAGGCGAACACATATCTGCTGGTGGTGAATCACGAGTACACCACCGAGCCGCAGATGTTCAAGGGCTACGACAAGGCGAACCCGTCACTGGAGCACTACCAGACCGCGCTGGCCGCGCACGGACTCTCGGTGGTCCAGGTCAAGGGCGAATCCGAAACCGGAAAGCTGACACCGGAATTCGGCAAGTACAACCGCCGCATCACCGGCACTACCGAGTTCACCGTCACCGGCCCCGCGGCGGGCAGCGTCTTTCTGAAGACGTCCGCCGACCCGACCGGCGCCAAGGTGCTCGGCACCCTGAACAACTGCTCCGGCGGTATGACTCCCTGGGGCACTGTGCTTTCCGGTGAAGAGAACATCAACCAGTACTTCGCGAACGCAGACAAGGTCACTGACGAGGCCGCGAAGGCCGGGCTGAGGCGCTACGGTTTCGCGAATACCTCGGAGCGCAAGTGGGAGATCCACGAGCCCCGCTTCGATCTGGCCAAGGAGCCCAATGAGGCCAACCGATTCGGCTGGGTCGTCGAGGTGAATCCGTGGGATGCCACGGCCGCACCGATCAAGCACACCGCGCTGGGCCGGTTCAAGCACGAGGCCGCGACCATTCACGTCGCCGAGGACGGCACCGTGGTCGCCTATATGGGCGACGATGAGCGCTTCGACTACATGTACAAGTTCGTATCCTCGCGAAAGGTGCAGTCCGGCACCGGCCAGGCGAGCATGCGGCACAATCTGACGATCCTGGACGCGGGCACGCTCTACGTCGCCAAATTCACCGGCGACCACCCGGACAAGATCGACGGCAATGGCACCGTGCCATCGGATAAGGGCTTCACCGGTACCGGCCAATGGATTCCGCTGCTGGTCACCGGCGAAGACGGCAAGGCGACGTCGAAGGTCGACGGCTTCACCGCCGAACAGGTTTCGGTGTTCACCCGATTGGCGGCCGATAAGGTCGGCGCCACCAAGATGGACCGTCCCGAGGACTTCGAGGCGAATCCCAAGTCCGGCAAGGTCTATGTCGCGCTGACCTATAACGAGCAGCGTGGCAAGGAGGGCAAGCCCGGCGTCGACGAGGCGAATCCGCGCAATATCAACAAGTTCGGACAGGTCCTCGAAATCGACGACGACCACGCGGGTACCAAATTCACCTGGGATATCCTGATGCTGTGCGGTGATCCGAAGACCACCGACACCTATTTCGCCGGATTCGACAAGGGCAAGGTCAGCCCGATCGCCGCACCGGACAACCTGGCCTTCGACGACTACGGCAATCTGTGGATCTCCACCGATGCCTCACGCGCCAACGGCGCCAATGACGGTCTGTTCTCGGTGGTGCTCGACGGGCCGAATCGCGGTGAGACCAAACAATTCCTGACCGTCCCGTTCGGCGCGGAGACCTGCGGCCCGACGGTTTCGGAGCATCGGGTCACCGTCTGCGTCCAGCATCCAGGCGAGCGCGATGATGCGACCGCCGAAAAGCCCGCCTCGCATTGGCCCGATGGCGGCGATAGTCTGCCCCGACCCGCCGTAGTTTCGGTGTGGAAGAAGGGTGGCGGCCGGATCGGCACCTAGCCGAGGGCCGCGCAGCACACGAAACCGCTACTCGAACCTGCAGGGAGTAGCGGTTTCGTGCTGCGGCGTGAGCGACGGGCCCGGAGGCGGTAGCTTGCGTAACCACGCAGGGCCCCGGGAGCGCCGCGAATTGGATACAGCTCAGCCCGCCATATTCGCGTAGCGTGCGAAATCGCCTTGGGCACCGCTGTACACATTGACATCGGTACGGCCCGCAATACCGGGAATGCTGCCGCCATCGGTGGTTTGCCAGAACGTCCAGGTCGGCCAGCCACCGGGCACCTCGGGTTGTTCATTGCCGCGGTAATCGGCGATCCAGAGCGGATACCGGGTGAATTCATTGGTATTCGCCATAGCCGTCTTCCAGAAATTCGGATACGTGTAGACGATCGGCACCCGCCCGGTCAGCGCCTGCACGGTATTCAGATACCGCCGTGTCCAGTCGATCAGACCGGCCGGATTCAGCCCGCCCGTATTCTCCAGATCGAGTACCGGCGGCAGATCCAGTGGCCCGTTCTGTCCGAGCACGACCGTCGCATACAGCGCCGCCTGCGCCTCCGGCGGCAGATTCGGGCGTGCGTAGTGATATGTCCCGCGCGCGACGCCGGCCGCCCGCATCAGCAGGCTGTCCGGCACGAAATATGGATTGAGGTAGCTCAATCCCTCGGTCGCCTTGACCATGGCGAAATCGTGTCCCGCCCGCTTCACGGCGAACCAGTCGATGAACCGCCCGTCCACATGCTGCCACGACGACACATCCGGCCCGGTTCGGTCGGCCTCCGCCGTTCCGGCGGAGGTTGCGACAAGGATGCTGCCCAAAGTGATCGCGGACAGCGCCACAGCGCGAGTCGATCTCCAACGAGTGCTATCCATGCCATTCGACGATAGCGACTAGTGCTCTGTGTGACCAGTGTTACGTATGGGGTATTTGCGCAGTATTGACTAGATAGCGTTGCTCGATGTCAGGTCGGCAGCGCCCGTGCCGAGCCATTGCCCGCCGTCCGTGGCCGGGCGAGCGTCCGTACGCGAACCGTTCGCGGCGTCAGCCGAGCCAGTCCAGCACCGAGGCCGCGGTCCAGGACTGCTGCATGCTGCCGAGCGGTTCGCCGGTGAAGGGTTCGTAGTATTCGGCGAAGCTGCCGTCGCTGGCCTGACGTAGCCCCTCGGCGCGGAGCATGAAGGAGCGCTCGGCCCAGCCGCGGCGGGCGAAGACCCAGGAGAACAGCCAGCTCATGACCGGCCAGACCGGGCCGCGCCAGTATTCGCGCGGACGAAAATCCTTGGAGACCGGCGAGGTCGACGGCGGCAGGGCGTAGCGCAGGTCCGGGTGGCCGCAGAAACGCGGTCCCTCGAACAGGCGCAGCAGGCTGCGCTCGGTATCGCGGGGCAGGCCGCCGCACAGCAATGGGGCGAACATGGCGAGGGTTTCGGTATTGATCCAGCGTTGCAGGCGTACGTCGAAGTCGCGCGCCGCGCCGGTGCGGGCGTCGGTGGTCGCGACCACGCCAGCGCGGAAGCGCTCCGCCCACGAATACAGATCGCGGACATCGGCATGGGGCTGCTTGTACTCCTCGCCGATATTGGCGAGTACCTCACAGGCCAGCGCGAAGATCGCGGTGACGAAGACGTCCTCCACCGCGAAGCTCATGGTCGATGCGAGCAGATAGTCGTCGTATCCGGCGCGGCGCATCTGCTCGACCAGCCACAGGTAGCGGTCGTATTCGCGATCGCTTGGCCGCTGCGAGGGGTCGGAGACGACCAGCACGTCTTCGCGCTCGTACGGCGGCAGGTCGCCAGGGACCACATTCGCATAGGCCCGGTCCCAGCGCGGCGAATTGTCCATCCCGGATTCCCAGCCGTGGTACAGCGTGATCCGGCCGCTCTCCTTGGGGTCGCGGGCATGGGCCAGCCAGCGATGCCAGCGCACCAGATCCGGCCAGCGCCGGTTCAGGAATTCCTCGGCCACCGCGCGGGTGCTGCGGCCGTGGCGTCGGGAATGGTCCAGGATGCGCTGCACCGCGATGGCGTGCACCGGCGGCTGGGTGATGCCGGAGGTGTCCGGACCGTCCGGGGCATTGGCGGCTAGTCTGCGGCACTCCCAGCGGGCCGGGCCGGGAAAGTAGCCGTCCACGCCATTGGCGAAGACGATGTGCGGGATCATCCCGTTCTTCCACTGCGCCGAGAGCAGGGTGTCCAGTTCGATGACCGCGCGCTCGACACTCAGCGGGGCGAGGCCGACCGCGACGAAGGCGGCGTCCCAACTCCACATGTGCGGATACAGTCGGGGCGCGGCACTGGTCATGGTGCCCAGATCGTTGCCCCGTAGCAGATAGGCGGCGCGGGCCGCAAGCTGTGTTGGGGTGAAACCCGGGTGTGCCATCCCTTTATTCTGCGATGACACCCGCAGATACGCGCGCTCAGTGACGTCCGTCTCGGGCTGGGTGTCGCGGGCCACCGGCAGATAGTCGGCAGTGGTTTGCGATCGGCTCATCGTCGACTGGTGTGCGGCGGATCTCACTCTGGCATGCCCCGTCCGTGAATCTCTGTGTTCCCGATATGCGTCCATCGCCACCCGCGCTGGCCGTGCCACCGCCCCTGACGGGTTTTCGGCACGGCCGGATACGGTGAGCCCCATGACCTCCGCTGTGACCAGCACACCGAAGCCGACCGCGCTGATCACCGGCGCCAGCCGCGGGCTCGGCGCCGCGATCGCTCGCGAACTCGCACCGACCCACGATCTTTTGCTCGGCGCCCGCTCGGCCGAGGCGCTGCGCGCGATATTAGGCGAACTGCCCGGAGCCACCGGATGGCCGGTCGAGTTGACCGACTATTCCGCAGTGGCCGAAGCGGTTTCGCCGATTCGGCGGCTGGATGTGTTGGTGCACAATGCCGGTGTCGCCGAACTCGGTTCGATCGCCGATTCGTCGGTGCAGCAGTGGCGAAACACCTTGGAAGCCAACGTAATCGCGGTCGCGGAGTTGACCCGGCTGTTGCTGCCCGCCCTGCGCGCGGCCAATGGTCATGTGGTGCTGATCAATTCGGGTGCGGGCTTGCGGGCCAATCCGGGCTGGGCCTCCTATGCGGCGAGCAAGTTCGGACTGCGCGCCTTCGGTGACGCGCTGCGGCTGGAGGAGCCGACGCTGCGGGTGACCTCGATTCATCCCGGCCGCATCGATACCGATATGCAGCGCGAGATCATCGCGGGCGAGGGCCGCGAATACCGCCCGGAGGAGTTCCTGCGCCCGGAGACCGTCGCGGGTACCGTCCGTGCCGCCATCGACACACCGCGCGACGGCCATCCCACCGAGATCGTGCTGCGACCCTACTGATTCGGCGCACCGTGCTTCCGGCCGGTGCTCACCACGGACAAAACGGCAAAATAATGTCACTTTGTCGACTTGTTGTTCCGAGGTTCAGCTCGCGGACAGTTTCGCTCGGTACAGTGTGGATTGTTACCTGCGCGTTACGCCGATGGGCGGCGGGGTGCTGTTCGAGTGAAGTAAAAGGGTTTGGATCGTGGATAGACGTCGGCTGCTGACGCTGCTTGCTACGGGGACCGCGGCGGCATTGACCGGCTGCGTGAAGGCGGAGGGGGAGCCGTTCAACAGCGGTTCGGCGGGCGGCGGGCCCATTCTGCCCGCACCGGCGCCGCTGCTGCCGCCGCCCCCGATCGGGCCGAAGACGCCGATTCCGGCGCAGACGATCACCGCGCTGCCCGGTGCGGGCACCAGCATGGCGCTCACGGTCGATGACGGCGCGAGTCCGGAAGTGGTCGGTGCCTATATCAAGTTCGCCAGGGATACCGGCGCCCGATTCACCTTCTTCGTGACCGCGTACTACGACTCCTGGGCGATTCACCGAGATGCGTTGCGGCCCTTGGTCGATTCCGGTCAGATCCAGCTCGGCAACCACACCTGGGACCACGCCGATCTAACCAAGCAGTCCGCATCGGGCATCTCCTCCCAATTGGAGCGGGCGAAGTCCTACCTGCGGAACAACTTCGGCGTAGACGGCACGCCGTACTACCGCCCGCCCTTCGGCCGCCACAATGCCACGGTCGACAAGGTGGCGGCGGATCTCGGCTATACGGTGCCGACCATGTGGTACGGGTCGCTGTCGGACTCCGGTGTGATCACCGAGGAGTACCTGTTGCAGTGCGCGCGTAAGTATTTCAATCCGCAGACGATCATTATCGGGCATGCGAACGCACCTGCGGTTACCCATGTCTATGGGCAGTTGGTGGACATCATCAAGGAGCGCAATCTGTCCATGGTGACCCTCAACGACGTCCTGTTGCCGCCGCGCTGACCGTTTCCTGGAGCGCCGAAACTCCGACAAGTCATCTGGGGGTGGCGACTCATAGCGCTCTTGCTCCCAGACATCTTCGCCCAGGGACACTTTCGCCCGGGCATGCGAAGGATGCCCGGGCGAAAGCGTGACTCAGGCGACGATATTGATCAACCGCCCCGGCACCACGATCAGCTTGCGCGGCGCGCTGCCACCGAGCGCGGCCGCGATCTTCTCATCGGCCAGCGCCGCCGCCTCGATGGTCGCGTTATCGGCGTCGGCGGGCACCTGAATTCGGCTGCGCACCTTGCCGTTCACCTGGATCGGGTACTCCACCGACTCCTCGACCAGCAGCGCCGGATCCGCCACCGGGAAGGGACCGTGCGCGAGGGATTGTTCGTGCCCCAGCCGTTCCCACAGTTCCTCGGCGATATGCGGCGCCATCGGGGCCAGCATCAGCACCACCGGCTCCACTACCGTGCGCGGCGCACCCGTGGGATAGCTCTTGGTCAGATGGTTGGTCAGCTCGATCAGCTTGGCGCCCGCGGTGTTATCGCGCAGTGCGGCGTAATCGTCGTCCACACCGGCGATCGTCTTGTGCAGCAGGCGCAGTGTCTGCTCCGACGGCTTCTCGTCGGTGACCCGCGTCGCGCCGGACTCCTCGTCCACCACCAGTCGCCAGACCCGCTGCAGGAACCGGTGCGCACCGACGACATCCTTGGTCGCCCACGGCCGTGAGGTGTCCAGCGGCCCCATCGACATCTCGTAGAGGCGGAAGGTGTCGGCGCCGTACATATCGCACATCTCGTCCGGCGAGATGGCGTTCTTCAACGACTTTCCGATCTTGCCGTACTCCTGGAACGCCTCGATCTCGATGCCGGTGGTCGGATCCGGGAAGTAGTGCTTGCCGTCGCGCTCGATGATCTCGGCGGCGGGCAGATACGCGCCACGTGCGTCCTTGTAGGCGTGCGCCTGGATGTAGCCCTGGTTGAACAGGCGTCGGTACGGCTCGTAACCGCTCACATCGCCGAGATCGAAAAGCACCTTCTGCCAGAACCGCGCGTAGAGCAGATGCAGCACCGCGTGCTCGACACCGCCGACGTACAGGTCGACACCGCCCGGATCGTGCGGGCCGTGCTCCCCGGTGCGCGGGCCGAGCCAGTACTGCTCGTTTTCCTTGGCGCAGAACGCGTCCGGATTGGTCGGGTCGGCGTAGCGCAGCTGATACCAGGAGCTGCCCGCCCAGTTCGGCATGACATTGGTGTCGCGCCGGTACTGCTTGGGTCCGTCACCCAGATCCAGTTCGACATGCACCCAGTCGGTCGCCTTGGCCAGCGGCGGCGACGGCTCGGAGTCGGCGTCCTCGGGATCGAAGGTCACCGGCGCGAAGTCGTCCAGCTCCGGAAGTTCGACCGGCAGCATGGACTCCGGCAGCGCGTGCGGTGCGCCGTCCTCGTCGTAGACGATCGGGAACGGCTCGCCCCAGTAGCGCTGGCGGGCGAACAGCCAGTCGCGCAGCTTGTACTGGACGGTGCCCTTGCCGTGGCCGTCGGCCTCCAGGCGGGCGATCACCGTCGCCTTGGCCTCCTCGACGGACCGGCCGTTGAGGTAGTCGGAGTTCACCAGTGTGCCGTCGCCGGTGTAGGCCGCGGTCGCAATGTCGCCGCCGGAAATGACTTCCACGATCGGCAGACCGAATACCGAGGCGAATTCCCAGTCGCGCTGATCGTGTCCGGGCACCGCCATGATCGCGCCGGTGCCGTATCCGGACAGCACATAGTCGGCGATGAAGACCGGCACCTGGGCGCCGTTCACCGGGTTGGTCGCATAGGCCCCCAGGAAGACGCCGGACTTCTCCTTGTTCTCCTGACGTTCCAGCTCCGATTTGGCCGCGATCGCCTTGCGGTATGCCGCAACGGCTTCCGTGGGAGTTCCGGCGTCATCGAAGGTCCAGCGCGGATCGACACCAGCGGGCCATTCCGCGGCGGTCAGCCGGTCGACCAGCTCGTGTTCGGGCGCCAACACCACATAGGTGGAACCGAACAGGGTGTCGGGCCGGGTGGTGAAGACCTCGATGTGCTGACCGTCGGCGGTGAACTTGACCTGTGCGCCACGGGACCGGCCGATCCAGTTGCGCTGCATGGCCTTGACGTTCTCCGGCCAGTCCAGTCGATCGAGATCATCGACCAGCCGGTCGGAGTAGGCGGTGATGCGCATCATCCACTGCCACAGCCGCCTGCGAAACACCGGGAAGTTGCCGCGCTCACTGCGGCCGTCGGCGGTGACCTCCTCATTGGACAGCACCGTGCCGAGGCCGGGGCACCAGTTGACCACCGAATCGGTCTGGTACACCAGGCGATACGAGTCGAGCACCGCCGCGCGCTGGGCAGCGGGCAGATCGTTCCAGGCCCGACCGTTGGGGGTCGGCCGGGCGCCGGAGGCGAACTGCGCCTCCAGTTGGGCGATCGGGCGGGCGCGGTCCAGCTCCTCGTCGTACCAGGCGTTGTAGATGCGCAGGAAGATCCACTGCGTCCACTTGTAGTACTCCGGATCGGTGGTCGCGAACGAGCGCCGACGATCATGGCCCAGACCCAGCCGGTCCAGCTGGCGTTGCATGGTGGCGATATTCGCCTCGGTGGTCTCGCGCGGATGCGCGCCGGTCTGCACCGCGTACTGCTCGGCGGGCAGGCCGAACGCGTCGTAGCCGAGCGCGTGCAGCACATTGCGTCCGTGCATCCGGTGATAGCGGGCGAAGACGTCGGTGGCGATATAGCCGAGCGGATGTCCGACATGCAGACCCGCGCCGGAGGGGTACGGGAACATGTCCTGGACGAACAGTTTGTCCGCCGGAGTGGTGCCCGCGAGCGGGCCTACCGGGTTCGGCGCGTGGAAGGTTCCACGCTCATCCCAGGTCCGCTGCCACCGGCGCTCGATGCGGCCGGCAAGGCCAGCGCTGTACCTGTGCTCCGGTACATCGCTTTCGGTTGCACGAGTGTCCGCCACGGTCCTGCCTTCTTGTTCTCGCCGATCCCGTCATAAATGTGTCTATCAGGGTAGAACGTCCGGGCTCGGGCACCGAAAATCGGGCCGGGCTCGACCCGTCGGCGCGGTGCGCTAGCCTTCTTGGGTGTTCGTCGTCGCTCTCACCCTGTTCGTGCTGGCCTTCGTGGCCATCGCAACCGGCGTGCTCGGACTGACCGGCCGTCTGCCCCGCAATCGCTTCATCGGAGTGCATACCGAAGCGGCACTGCACGACGATGACACCTTCCGCATCGCCAACCGCGTCGCCGCCCCCACCTCCGTGGCCGCGGGCGCACTGCTGTTCGCGGGCGGACTCGTCGCCCTCGCCGCAGGCGGCTTCCCCGCGATCATCGTCGCGGTGGTCACCGCCGCCATCGCCCTGTTCACCCTGGGCGCCGGTGCCAATGCCGCCGCCCGCGCGGTCGAGGCTCTGGTCCCGGCCCAGGAGATCGGCGGCTGTGGTTCCGCTTGCGGTGCGTGCTCGTTGCGCGACACCTGCGCCCCTGCCAACTGACGCGCGGTCGCGACCAGCGCGACGTCGTGTGTGCCGCTATCGGCTCCATTTTCGGAGGTGCTCGGCGATCTCGGGCACATCCATATCCTCGACTGCGACGGCGATCATGACAGGTTCCTGTTCGTCGGGGCGCGTGGCCAGCACCACGCCGTTGCGTTCGAGCATGAGCGCTGCCGCAAGGAACGCGGTGCGTTTGTTGCCGTCGATCAGCGCGCGATTGCGAGCAAGCGAATGCAGCAATGCGGCGGCCTTGTCGAACAATTCCGGATATGGATCGACGCCGAAAACCTTGGTGGACGGACGCGCGGCGGCGGAGGCGAGCAATCCGTAGTCTCGGATCGCGTCGATACCGCGGTTCACGGCCCGCGCGATCACGAGAAGTTCGTGGACCGTCAGGTATCGGATCACGCGAGTCGCTCGAGCAATTCGGCGTGCCGTTCTATGGCGCGCGCCAGCATCGCCTCGAACACTTCCTGGTTCGCGGTGAGATGCAGATGGATCGCTTCCTTCGCGATCTCTTGCTTGGAGCGGCCGGTGCGCGCGGCTTCCTCGCTCAGCATGCGGTCGTCGTCATCATCGAGTCGCAAGGTCATCGCCATAACCTGCATGATACCTGTCAGATACCACGCTGATCGATCGCATGCCAGTCGACCTGCCGGTATTTGAGCGCCGTGACGTGATGTGAGCGACGGGGCGGCGCAGCTGAAAACCACACGAGTCTCGCGAACGCCGCCTCCGACACCATCTAGCGCAAGGAGCCCAGTGCCTCGAGGACGGCGTTGTCCGCTGCTGGATCTCCGACGGCGATGCGGGCGCTGCCGTCGGGATATGCCTTGGCCGCGATGCCCGCCCGGCGTAGCGCCGTTGCCACGCCCGGCCCGGGCAGGTACAGGAAATTGGCGCTGCTGCGGGGGACCTCGATATGCATGCGCCGCAGTGCGCTGCGCAGGGCCTCGCGCTGGGTGGTGATGCGCAGGATGCGCGCGGCGAGTTCGGGTTCGGCGGCGTAGGACGCGGCGACCGCGGCGACCGCTGCCGAACTCACCCCGAACGGCAGTTGCAGCCTGCGCACCCGCCCGATCAATTCGGGTCCGCCGAAGGTGTAGCCGATGCGCAGTCCGGCCAGCCCGTACGCCTTCGAAAAGGTGCGCAGCACCAGCAGATTCGGATGCCGATCCAACAGTGCCACGGTGTCGACCTGATCGGTGAGATCGAGGAATTCGACATAAGCCTCATCGAGGATGACCGGCACCCGGCGCGGCACCGAGCACAGGAACGCCTTCAACTCACTGGCCGGAATCACCGTGCCGGTCGGATTGTGCGGACGGCAGACCACCACCAAACCCGTCCGCTTGTCAATGGCCCTTGCCATCGCCAAGAGATCCTGATTGCCCGCGGCATCCAGGGGCACCGGGACGATCTCCAGATCGGCCATCTCCGCCATGATCGGATAGCCGTCGAAGGTCGG
Source organism: Nocardia sp. NPDC004278 (assembly GCF_053602975.1). Lineage (NCBI taxonomy): Bacteria > Bacillati > Actinomycetota > Actinomycetes > Mycobacteriales > Nocardiaceae > Nocardia > Nocardia sp. NPDC004278. The sequence goes on along the minus strand of NZ_JBSGEQ010000018.1, from coordinate 88,411 downwards.
TGCCCCGTAGACCATTCCGGCCCCGCGCGTGGTCAATGCCTGAATGATCTGCATGGCCACCCCGGTCGCGCCGGACCCGACGACCACCTGATCCGAATGCACGCCGACATGCCCCGCGATCAGTCTGGGCAGCCGTCGCGGCAGGAATTCCGGATAGCGGTTGGCATGGGCCAGTACGCCGTTCACCGCGTGCAGCACCGAAGGCAATGGCGGAAACGGGTTTTCGCTCAGGCTCAGATCGAACCGCAGCTGCGGCCGCTGACTCTGACTCCGGCGCTGCTGCGAGGGCCGCGACTCATCGGCCAGCCGCATACTCATCCGGCCGCACCCCAGCGCACCGCCGCGGCTCCGGCGAAGTCACCGGCATGTGCGAAGGCCGACAGCAGCACAACCGATCCATTGCGCAGCCGACCCGCCCGGTTCTCGGTATCGAGCGTGACGGGAATGCCCGCGGCAAAAAGGTTTCCGCACTGGTCGAAGGTATCGGGATGGCGCTCAGGGGGCAGTTCCAGCGCATCGTGCCAGTTGCGCAGGAACAGCCGGTTCGGCTGATTGGTGACGAAGGTGTCGATATCGCGGCCCTTGACCCCGATCCGCTCGCACACCGCCAATGCCACCTCCGGCACCAGGCGATTGCCGCGCGCGAACACCTTGGTGATCTTGGATTCGGTGAAGCTGACGCAGCCCTGCCCCTCGCCCGGCTGCCAGTACTTGCGCTCGCCGTTGGTCGAGAACTCCATATCCCCGGCGAATTCGGGATAGGTGCGGCATTCGATATCGAGGATCGGCGCGGAATCGTCCTTGACCAGCAGTCCGACCCCGCATCCATCGCCGGGTACCGGGGCCTGGGCGAGTTTGCGGATCTCGGTCTGGGTGAAGACCGGGCCGGCGCAGTTCTGCGCTGCCGCGATGAGCGCGGTGCGCGCGTCGGTGGTCTGCAGAATCATCCTGGCCATCGCCATCATGTGCACGAACGCCGCGCAACCGCCATTGTGTATGTCGTAGACGAATCGGGGCTGCATACCGAGTCGTCGGGCGACTTCCGGACCGCAGCCCATGACCGGATTGTCCGGCAGCTGGGTGTGGGTGATCAGCACATCGATATCGGTGATCGCTGGTGCGCCGTGGCGTTCGATCAGCGGCACGACGGCGCGCTCGACCATATCCACCGCGGTCTCGTCCTCGGCCACGTGGTGGCGCGCCTTGGGCGAGCGGAACATGACGTTCTTGGCCATCCGATCGGATCGGCTGTACTGCGTGAAGTACTCGGTGCCGACCGGTGCGCCCGGCAGATAGCTCGCCACGTCGACCAGGCTGACCGTCGGCAGTCCAGTGGCCTCGGGGGTAGCGGGTCCGTCATAGTTCGAGATCATGGTGTGGCCTCACTTCATCCAGTCGGGTTTGATCGGAAGGCCGTGTGCGGCACGGTATTCGCAGATCGCCTTGAGGTTGTCCATCTCCAGCTGGTGCCCGGCGGAGAACATGTCCCAGAAGTCGCCCACCCACACCGGCCGCTTTTCGGGAGCCGTTTCGGGATAGGGGTTTTCCTCGTAGAACGGGTGACGGCAGTTGACCCACAGCACCACCGACCCCGGCTTGTTGAACACCACCTGGGCGTCGATCACCCGCAGCAGGTAGATCATCCACAGGTGCTTGCTCTGGTCCCAGGCACAGTGGTAGTCGACGGTCATGGCATCGCGGTGCGCGACGGTGCGGGTGAAGATCTTGGTCTCCGGGCCGAGCCGGTCCCAGGCCAGCCACAGCCCCGGTTCCTCGGTTTCGACGAATCCGCGCAGGCTGTAGGTCCATTCCTCCAGGCAGCGGGTATCGGCGAGGTACTCGAACACATCCTGCGGCGGTGCGGCGATATACGCCTGCACCGGACAGTATTCGCCGAAGACCTGGTCGTGCGGATACACCGACCGCAACATGTCCATGATGATCGGGGTGGTGGCGTCCTTATCGGAGTTCTCGATCCGCAGTACTCCGGGGATGACGGCGTCGGGGATATCGCTGAGGGCGGGCAGGGCGCTGGTCGTCACTGCATCTTCTCCAATGTGGCGAGGAACGGGATGAAGGGTGGAACTTCGTCGGGGTCGACGTCGATGGAAATGAACGACGGCCCTTCGGTTTCGACACATCGCCCCAATGCGATGGCCAGGTCTTCGGTGGTACGTACGGAGTACGCGGGAAGTTCAGGGAACATCGCATCGATGCCCGCGCCCAGGTGCGTGGGCCGAAATCGGTTGAAGCTGTAGCGATCCTGGTAATAGAGCTGTTCACGGGTGACACACATGGCGTGCGCGTTGTTGTTGAGCACGATGAACGTGACCGGCAGATCGTGTTCGATCGCGGTATGCAATTCCATGCCGTGCATGTAGAACGAGCCGTCACCGGCCACGACAACGGTGCGCCTGATCCCGGAGGGGCCGCGATGGCGCGCGAATGTCGAACCTATTGCGGCGCCGAAGGCGTAGCCCATCCCGCCCATCCCGAGCGCGACCACGAATCGGCCGCCGCGCGGCACCCGCAGGTGGTGCACCACCGCAGCACCGGTATTGCCCGCATCGGCGAATACGTCTGTGCCCTCGGGCAATAGCGCTTCGATGGTCTCGACCAACTCGCGATAGCGCACACCGGGACCGGTCGCCTCGGGCACGGACAGCGGTGTCAACGGGGTATGTGGGCGCTCGTGGCGCGACATCCTCAGGTCGCCGCTGAATTCATCGGCGAGCGCGGCCAGATCGAGCGCGAGATCGGTGCTGGCGGCGTGGATCGCGGTCACGTACGGCGCGGTGACTCCGATATGCGCGACGGTGCCCTCGGCCAGCAGCTCGTCCAATCCGGTACGCGCGGTGACCGGCATCGGGGTCCCGACGATCAGGCACAGGGCCGCGGAGCGCAGCGCTGCCGAAAGCTCGGCATGCCCCATGCTCCCGGCGACACCGCAGTACGCGGGATCGGCATTGTCATAGGTGTCCTTCGCATCCGGTGCGACGCCGACCGCGGCATCCAATGCCCTTGCCAGCCAGGCGAGTTCGGCACGGGCGTCGTCGCGGGCCACCTGGTCGCCGGCGATGATCACGATCTTGCCCACCTTGCGGGCCGCGATCAGCGCCGCGCGCACCCGGGCCAGTCCGCCGTCATCGCGCCGGTACCGCGGCGCTGTCAACCGGAACGGCGGGATATCGCCGATATCGCTGCGCTGCACGTCCTTGGGCAGCAGCAGTACGGCGGGCCCGCCGCGCCGGGCGCCGTCGACCGCCCTGGCCACCATGTCGGGAAGGTCGGCGGCGGTCTCCACGCGGGCGCAGAACTGGGTGATCTCGGCGAACATCCGGGCCGCGTCGATGCTGCCGGCGAGTCCGCTGGTGTCCTGGAACGCGCCGCGCCCTGCCGATGCGGTCGGCGGCTGCCCGACCAGCGCCAGCACCGGCACCCGCGATGCGTACGATTCGGCAAGTCCGGCAACGAGATTCATCGCACCGCCGCCGGAGGTGGCGGCGACGACACCGAGCCCGCCGGTCGAGCGGGCATAGCCGTCGGCCATGGTCGCGGCCGAAAACTCGTGCTTGGCAACGATTCCGGTGACGTCGTAGGGCGTGTCGAAGAGCGCGTCGTAGAGATCCTCGATGTTCGCGCCGTCGACGCCGAAGATATGTCGCACGCCCAGGGTCGAAACCGCTCGAACCAGATAATCCACGACCCTGCTCGGCATCGGCACTCCTCTCGCACAGGCGCGATCGCACATCGCGTACAGGTGAACTACGAGTCGGACCGCGGAGCGGTTCAATGACTCGCGCAAGATGTACCTCGAAAAAATCCCGATGTGGGCGATGCTTGTGTGTACGTATACATCTACGTATAGTGATGGCATGCCCAACAAGACGATCTATGTTGCCGATGACGATCTGCCCCTGTTCCAGCGCGCGCAGGAGCTGGTCGGCGGCAATCTCTCGGGAGCGGTGACCACCGCGCTGCGGCGGTTCATCGAGTTGGAGGAGGGCAGGCTGGAGGGCTACGACGAGGTAGTACTGCGGGTCGGCCACAACGGTGTGCGTCAGGTCCGCTTCTCCGGCGCCCTGCTCGGCGAATACCGTGACGTGAACGAAGAGCGCATCGAACACGTCCGGGTATATCGCAGTCGGAAGGGCAAATTCGTGATGCACGCCCAGTATTCGAACTGGGACGAATACCCGCAGAATTCCAATTGGATCAAGGATCTGACGAACTGGCGTCGCATGCTCGGCGTGGGCGATCAGGACTGGGGCGACTTCATCTTCGAGGTCGTCGATTCGCTGGGCGAATTGAAGGGGAAGATTCCGGACAAGCTGTATGAGCGGGTGGCCCGGATCGCCGACCGCCCACCGGTCGAGGAACTCGACATCTAGCCGAATCATTCGGCCGAACAACCGAATACCACCACGAATCGCCGCACCGGACTCCGGGCGCGGTGTGGGTAACCCATGCTGTCATTCGCATTATTTAATGAAATTTTCCACGAAAGGACGACCATGACCAACGGTCATCGCGCCCCGGCCATTTCAGCGCTGGGTCTGCGTAAATCGTTCGGTGAGCAGGTGGTGCTCGATGGCATCGACATCACCGTCCCGGCGGGCACCATCTATTCGCTGCTCGGTCCGAACGGTGCGGGCAAGACCACCACCGTGCAGATCCTCACCACCCTGCTGCGCCCCGATGCGGGCGAGGTCCGGGTCGACGGCCATGATCTGAGCACCGAACCCGATGCCGTGCGCAGCGCGATCGGTGTCACCGGTCAGTTCTCCGCGGTCGACGAATTGCTGACCGGTCGCGAAAACCTGATTCTCATGGGCGATCTGCACCATCTGCCGCGCCGGGAGAGCAAGCGCCTTGCCGCCGAACTGCTCGAGCGCTTCGATCTGGTGGAGGCGGGCGATAAGACCGCGGCCACCTATTCCGGCGGTATGGTCCGGCGGCTGGATCTGGCCATGACGCTGGTCGGCGATCCGCGCATCATCTTCCTCGACGAGCCGACCACCGGCCTGGATCCGCGCAGTAGGCGGGCCATTTGGGAGATGATCCGCACACTCGTCGACGACTACAGCGTGACCGTCTTCCTCACCACCCAATACCTGGAGGAGGCCGATCAGCTGGCCGACCGGATCGCCGTACTCGATCACGGCCGGATCGTCGCCGAGGGAACGGCCGCCGAATTGAAGCGGCGGGTACCCGGCGGGCATATCCGACTCGAGTTCGCCGACCAGATCGGACTCAGCGCCGCGGCGACGGCATTGGGGCCGGAGGCGCGCGTTGTCGATGACGCGGGCGAGGCGGAGTTCACCCTCGCGGTCCCGAGTGACGGCGGCGTCAAATCGCTGCGCGCGGTGCTCGACCGGCTCGACTACGAGCAGATCGAGGTCGCCGGACTCTCGGTGCACACCCCCACCCTCGACGACGTATTCCTCACCCTCACCGGACATCCCACCGCCGAAAAGGAGACCGTGCGATGAGCACGACGGCCTACGCACTTGCCGACTCGAAGACGATGTTGCGGCGCAATCTGCTGCATGCGAAGCGGTACCCGAGCATGACCATCAGCATCATCGTCATGCCGATCCTGCTGCTGCTCATCTTCAACTTCGTGTTCGGTGGCGCATTGGAGAAGTCGTCCGGCGGTAACTACATCGACTACCTGGCCCCGGGCATGCTGCTGTTGATCCCGGCCTATATGACCGCGGGTGTGGCGGTCTCGGTCTGCACCGATACCACCAAGGGCATTGTGAATCGCTTTCGCACGATGGCGATTTCGCAGCCCTCGTTTCTCGCCGGACATGTGGTGGGCGCATTGATCCAGGCCCTGCTCGGCATCGCCGCGATGGTCGGTGTCGCACTGCTCGTCGGCTTCCGGCCGTCGGCGAATGTGATCGAGTGGATCGCCGCATTCGGACTGCTCGCCATGCTCGTACTCGCGCTCACCTGGCTCGCGGTCGGTATGGGTCTGGTCGCGTCGACTCCGGAGACTGCGAGCAATATGCCCTTCCCGCTGATCATGCTGCCATTGCTGGGCAGCGGCCTGGTCGGTACCGACACCATGCCGGTCGGCCTGCGTCAGTTCGCCGAGTACCAGCCGTTCACCCCGATCACCGAAACCATCCGCGGCCTGCTCATGGGCACGGAGATCGGCAATAGCGGCATCATCTCCGTCGCCTGGTGCATCGGCCTCGGGCTGGTCGGATACTTCTGGTCGACCTCGGTCTTCCGCAAGTCGGGACAGCGCTGAATCGCATTGCGACCGAACACGTTCGATCCCCTCGCCGACTTCGGCGAGGGGATCGAATCGCGTCAGACCGTGCCGGAGAGCAGCGTTTCGCCCGTCGACGCCAACCGGATCTCCACCGCCTGGATCTGGTCCGGCGCCTTATCGACGGTCCGGTCGATCGTCAGCTCGGTCCCCGGCCCGGCGGGCCACTGATCGAGTTTGCTCTGACTGCCGTCGGTGCCGATGACATACAGGTCGAGATTCCAGCTGTAGCGCTGATCGCTCGGCCCATAGCTGCAGGTCATCACGATCCGCGCCTTGCTATCGGCGCGAAGGACTTTGAAGCTGGCCGTCACCGGATTCGGCTTGATCGATTGCATACTGCGTTCGGCCACAACCTGTTCGGTGGTCGTCGTTTGCGTCGCGGTCATCGAGGTGACCACCGGAATCGCGATGGCCACCGCCGCGGCGGCCGCCGCGAGCGCGGCGCCGACGGTAACCCACCGGCCGCGCCGTCTGCGCCTTTCGGCCACCGCGGCGAGCCGGGGCAGCAGCTGCGCGGGCGGCTCGGCTTCGGCCGCAGGGGCCTCCAGCGGCTCGATCATCGCGAGCGCGGTCTCGGGTTCGACCAGGGCGAGCAGACCGGGTAGTCCGGCGAGATCGGATACCGCGGCCTGGCAGACCGGGCAGCCAGCCAGATGCTCCTCGTACTCCTGCCGCTCGAGTCGAGTCAGGGAGCCGAGTACATAGGGTGCGTCCCACGTCGAGTAGTCGTCGGCGATATCCGTCATCGGTTCGTCACCCCCATCTCCTGTAGTGCCAGCCGTAGCGCCCGCATGCCGTAGTGCAACCGGGATTTCACCGTGCCCGCCGGGATGTCGAGTTCCTCGGCGATCTGGTGCGTGGAAAGACCTCGATAGTAGGCACGCACGATCACCTCGCGATGATCGGCGCTGAGCCGTCCCAACGCGTCCGCGACCAGCCAGCCGTCCAGGGCCCGATCGGCCTGATCCGGTGCGGCCCGCTCGGGCGGGTTGTCGGTGCGGAACTCGCGGCGGCTGCGCGCGCTGCGATGCTCATCCACGGCGAGATTCCGCGCGACGGTGAACAACCACGCACGCGCCGACGTGGTCGATTGGTCGAGCACATTCGGGCGCTGCCAGGCCCGCAACAAGGTCTCCTGCACGATGTCCTCGGCCCGACCCGGGTCGCGAACCAAACCGAGCGTGTAGCGCCACAGCGCCGCGGCATGTTCCTGATAGAGCGCCCGCATGAGCTCGGCTTGTTCTTCGGGCATTTGTCACGTGCTCCTCCGCTGCCTCGCGCCTTTTGCCGGTTTTGGGGTGTTCGGTTGGCTTCGTAGTCGGCCGGCGGCTGTTGGGGTGATCGGCTGTTGGACGTCCCCGACGAGTTATCCATGTGTTCGCCCGATCAAGTGTCGTGTCGCATGTCGGTATTGCCTCCTCCATGCAGACCACGTGCCTAGTTGCGTTCTAGTTCAATCGGGTGTGTCGCGAGCAGCGACAGGGGGAGCGGCTGGCGGCGCAGGACGTGGGCCCACAGGTCCGGGCGGCCGGTGCTGATCGGATCCGAGGGCAGGGCGGAGAGCACGATCCAATCGTTGTTCTGCAGTTCGCCTTCGAGCTGGCCGAAGGTCCAGCCCGCGTAGCCGGCGAATATGCGCAGCCCCTCGATCAGCGGGGTGATCTGTTCCGGGTCCGCGTCGAGGTCGATGAGCACCACGCGGCCGTCGATCCGGCGCAGGCCGGAGACACCGTCGATCGAGGCGCCGACCCGAACGGTGCCGAGGCATAGGGCCGCGTCCCGTTTGACCGGGCCGCCGATGAACAGCGTGCGCGGCGCGGCCGCCGCCTCGGTCCAGCGCGGCAGTACATCGTGCACCGCGGTATCGCTCGGGCGGTTGAGCACCACACCGAGACTGCCCGCCTCGTTGTGTTCGATGATGTAGACGACGGTACGTCGAAATGTCGGCTCGACCAGGTCGGTCGCCGACACCAGCAGGGTGCCGGCGCGCACCACCTGCTCGCCGTGCCGGGAATCGCGTCGCCGACGGTCACCGTGTCCGCCGCGAGTCTTCCGATCGTCCGGGTCATCTCCGCGTGCCACCCCGACATCATCGCACCGTCGCGGGCCGTTCGTCGGTCAAGCGGGGTGGCGGATTCCGTTACTGTGTGGCCATGGAACGGCCCGAGGTTCTCCTCGACAATGCGGACACTGTGTACGACTTCTATCGCGAACACCAGCAGAACCGGCTGAAGGCGTGGGGCGCCTATGCCATTCTCGGACGTCGATACCATCCACGCGTCGCCTACGCCGAGGGCGCGCGCAAGCTACTGCACGAGGTGATCGGCCAGCGCAGGCCGCTGCTCCTCGCGATCAACCACCTCTCCGAATCCGATCCCTACACCGTCGCCGCGGCGGCCTGGCACAGCGAATTGCGCCCGGTGATCGGGCGGGTGCGGGTACTGGCCAAGGACGAGCTGTTCCTCGATGACAAGCAGCGCCGCAGGATCGACATGATGGGTGGGATCCCGGTGTTCCGCGGCAAGGACCACGGTCTGCGGGCGGTGAACGCGGCCGGTCAGCGAATGATGGATATCTGTGCCGAACGCATGGCCGATGGCGATGGGATCGCGGTCTTTCCGGAGGGCACCTGCAATGAGATCGATCACACCGAGGTACAGCCGGTGGGCAGCGGGATCGGTCATATCGCGTTCCGTGCGATGAAGTTGGGTGCGCGGCCCGTGCTGGTCAGCATGGCTTTGAATTACGGACCCCGAGCGGATCCGACGGTGCCGGTCACCAAGGAAGAGGCCAAGGCGGCCAGCGTGTACTTCGGGGTTCCGGTCACCGAGCTGCCCGCCAAGCCCGCGGAGATCGCCCGGCTGGTCCGCACCGATCTGCAGCAGGCGCTCGACGGGGCCGTCGCCGCGTACTGAACCCCTGCCTACTGGGGCAGGCCCAGCTTTTCGCGCGCCCACTGCGGGACCAGCGCGATGTACTCCGGTCGCGACTCGATGAAGTGATAGACCATCGGGCACATCGGCAGGATGCCGAAACCCTCCCGGCGCGAGGCGTTCAGTGCGGCCTGCACCAGCACCCGGCCATAGCCCTGGCCTTCGTGCTGCGGATAGATCTCGGTGTGGACGAACGCGCGTTCGGAGGCCGTGTCCTGGTATTCGGTGTATCCGGCGATCGCACCGTCGACATAGATCTCGAAGCGTTCCAGCGTGGCGTTGTTACGGACCTCAGTCGACATGGCTCGACGCTACTCGGTGTGGGTGGGTGACGGTGTACCGCAACACTAATCGGCTCCGATCCGGTGCTCGACTTGTCTACCGGTGCCGGGCTGGCAAGAATGCTCTTGGTCGCGCCGAACGCCTCCACCGGGAGTGAGGGACAGGCCGGGCGGAGGTACGAAACATGATGAGGGTGCTGGGCAGTTCGCAGATGCCGGGTATTTCCCGTGTCCTGGTCGCGGTGGCAGCCACCGGCCTGATCAGCGGATCGATCATCACGGCTCAGGCTGCGGCCACACCCGGTGCCGCCTTCGGCGCCTGCCCGGACTCATCGGTGACCGAGGGACGCGGCGTGCAATGCGCGGTGATATCCGTTCCGATGAATTACGCCGAACCCGAAGGCGCGCGTATCGAACTCACCGTCAGCCGGATCGCCGCCACCGCGCAGCGCCGTGGTGTCATCGTCGCCAATCCGGGTGGACCCGGCGCGGATGCGCTGGACTACTGGGCGCGCCGGATCGACTCGCTGCCCGCCGAACTCAACGAGCACTACGACCGGGTCGCGGTGCAGCCGCGTGGACTGCGCTGGGCCACGCCGCTGCGCTGTGCTGCCCAGGCCGTCGAGACCTCGAAATCGGCTGACGGTGAACAGGTTTCACTCGGCGGCGGTAACCGCGACGATATCAAGAAGGCCTGCGATGCCGCACGGCCCGGCTACCTCGACACCATCACCACCGAGAGCACCGCGCGCGATCTGGACCAGGTGCGAGCCGCGCTCGGCGTCGACCGGATCAGCTATCTCGGCACCTCCTATGGCACCTATCTCGGCGCGGTGTACGCATCGCTGTTCCCGAACCGGGTGGATCGTATGGTGCTGGACTCCAATGTCAATCCCGATTGGGTGTGGACCGAGGAGTTCGCCCAGCAGCAGGTCGCTGGCAAGCAGCGGCTCGATGATCTGTTCGCCTGGATCGCCGAGCACGACGGCCAATACCGGCTCGGGGATACGGCATTGCAGGTCTACCAGAATTGGGTGCGGCTGGTCGCGGACCAGGGCGGTGGCTGGTACGCCAATCTGACCCCGCCACCGGCCAGTGTCGCCGATCTGCCGGGTGCGCTGCCCGAACCGCTCGCCGAGATCGCCCGCGACGGCTTCAACGGCAGTGTGGAGCAGGCGGGCAAGGTGCAGAATCTGGTGCGCCTCATGCTCACCGGCGGTGCGTCCGCGCAGGTGCCGCTGGTCGGTGCGACCGCGGTCGCCACCTACACCCGCACCTTCTGGCCGACCTTCGCCAGGGCGATGGCCGATGCCAATATCGATCCGAAGAACGTCCGCCAGCTGCTTGCCATCGAGGGTGCCACCAGCACCGATCCCACCGGCCGCTTCGTCTTCTCCGCCATAACCTGCAATGAGAACGCGGTGCGCGGCCGGCTCGAGCTGATCGGCTCGGCCTTCGCAACCATCGCCTCGGGCGGCAATGCCATGGACGCCCGCGCCGATCTGGTCCGCTCCGGAACCGCCTGCGGTAGCTGGAAACCGGTGACCAAACCGGTGCCGATCAACGGCAAGGACCTGCGCACCCGCCCGCTGCTGCTGCAGAGCCGCCACGACGCGCTGACCACCTACGAGGGCGGCCCGGCCATGGCGCGTGCCATCGGCGGCTCGCTGATCACCGTCGAGGGCGGTGACCATGGTGCCTTCGGCCGCGGCAACACCATCGTCGACGAGGCCGTGCTGACCTACCTGCGCACCGGCCAGGTCACCATCGACCACGCAGATCAAGCGCCGCTGCAGTAGGCGGGTGGATATCACCCCGTAGGCGGGGCGCATGGAGCAGTGGCTGACCGGGCACGTACTCGTCGTGGGTGGCGGCGGGTATTTCGGCTGGCGCGCTGGGGGTTCGGTGTGGCGAGACTGGTGCCAGCGCCTCCACCGTCTGCCCGACGTGCGTCCATCGGGGCCACCCCGGACAATGTGGGGATGAAGTCCGCGCTTCGGGTGGTGATCGCCCCGGATAAGTTCAAGGGCTCGCTGACCGCGCCCGAGGTGGCGGCGGCGCTGGCGGCTGGCATCGCGCGCGCGTGCCCGGACGCGGAGATCCGGCAGGTGCCGGTCGCGGACGGCGGCGACGGAACCGTCGACGCATTCGTGGCGGCGGGCTGGGAGCGGATCGAGATCGATGCGCCGGGGCCAACGGGAGCAGCCGACACCGCGGCCTACGCGGTGCAGGGGAGCACGGCGGTAATCGAATTGGCCGCGGCGGTCGGACTGACGAAACTGCCAGGGGGACAACCTGATCCGCTCGGCGCGCACACCTATGGACTCGGTGTCGTCATTGCACACGCATTGGACCGCGGCGCCACCGATATCGTTCTCGGCCTGGGCGGCAGCGCCTCCACCGACGGCGGTGCGGGCATGCTGCAGGCCCTCGGTGCGCGCATCCTGGACGCCGACGGCAATGAATTGCCCACGGGCGGAGCCGCTTTGGTACATGCCGCAGGAGTGGATCGCACCCGATTGCATCCGGGCATTTCGGCTGCGAATTTCACCTTGGCCTGCGATGTCGACAACCCACTGCTCGGCCCGACCGGCGCGGTCGCGGTATACGCGCCCCAGAAGGGGGCGACGCCGCAGGATCTGCTCATCCTCGAGGCGGCACTGACGAACTGGGCGGCCGTCGTCGCACCGGAATTCGCGGATGTCCCCGGCGCGGGCGCGGCGGGCGGTACCGGCTTCGGCGCGCTGGCGGTGCTCGGCGCTCAGGTGCGCAGTGGCATCGAGGTGGTTCTCGAACTCCTCGATTTCCCAGCACTTCTCGACGGCGCCGCCCTCGTCGTCACCGGGGAGGGTGCCCTCGATGCGCAGAGTCTGCACGGCAAGGCCCCGATCGGCGTCTGCGAGGCGGCGCGCAAGGCGGGTGTCACGGTGGTGGCCGCCGTCGGCCGAGCGCAGTTGACGCGCGATGAGATCCGAGCGGCGGGTTTCACCGCCTGCCACGCCCTGGCCGATCTGGAGTCGGATCCCGTCCGCTGCATTGCCGATGCGGGACAGTTGCTCGTCCGCGTCGGCGAACGGATAGCTGTCGACAACATCGGAAATTGACCCGCGCGCAACCCGAATCAAGGCCGACTGCCAGTCCCCCTCCAGATCAATACCTGCCCTACCCACCCCAACTGCTCGCCGAGCGCAGTCGTATGGCGGTCGCACCGGACCCTGCTGAACCATGCAACACCTCGACTCCCGTCAGTTGTTGCATCGACCCCTTGAACCCAAGGGCCCTGGGCGACCACCATACGACTCGTTCGACGGACCCCGGCCCAGGGCTGGATATGGCAGGAGCTAGGTGGATGGGGCACTAGCCCGCGGCGGCGAGCAGGTTGCTGAGGAGTTTGTCGCGGTGTGTGTCGCCCCAGGTCTCGAGCGGGCGCAGGGCGACCGCGAGTTCTTCGCCGAGTGGGGTGAGCGAGTATTCGACGCGCGGGGGGACTTCGGGGAAGACCTCGCGGTGGACCACACCGCTGGCTTCGAGATGGCGCAGGTTTTCGGCGAGGACCTTTTCACTGACGCCGGTGAGCAGCTTGCGAATCCGACCGAAGCGCTGCGGGCCGGCGCCGAGCACCCACATCAGATGCAGCTTCCATTTGCCGCCGACGACATCGATCGCAATCGACATGCCGCACACATCGTGATCCGCGTCACTGCCCATATCCACCGCACTCCTTCTGAGCTGAATTCGAACCTCGAGGTAAGCAACCACACCTCAACGTTCGGTCTTCCCGACCCTACCTGCGAGAACGACCATGGATTCCGGCCGTAGCGACTGCTCGCAGGTCGCTCGAAAGGGTCAGCAGCGACTGCTCGCAGGTCGCTCGAAAGGGTCAGCAGCGACTGCTCGCAGGTCGCTCGAAAGGGTCAGCCGACCGATCGAACGAGAACCGAAGGAACACAATGTCCGAACAGACCACCGCTGGATCCGTCTCCGTCCTCGGCCTCGGGCCGATGGGCCAGGCCATGGTCCGGGCCTTCCTGGACGCCGGTATCGAGGTGACGGTGTGGAACCGCAGCACCGACAAGGTCGATGCCATGGTCCAACTCGGCGCGAAGCGGGCCGCCACGGTCGCCGAGGCGCTGGACGCCAATGCGGTAAGCGTGCTCAGCCTCACCCACTACGCCGCCATGTACGACGTGCTCGGGCAGGCAACCGACCATCTGCAGGGCAAGGTGATCGCGAATCTGTCCTCGGATTCTCCGGAAAAGGCCCGCACGGGTGCGGCCTGGGTGCGCGAGCACGGTGCGGAGTTCATCTCCGGCGGCGTCATGTCGGCCGGGGACAATATCGCGCATCCGGCGTCGTTCATCTTCTACAGCGGTCCCCAGCAGGTTTTCGACGCGCACGCCGAACTGCTGCGTCCGCTGAGCCCACAGGAATACCTCGGTGTGGACGACGGGCTCGCGCAGGTCTTCTATCAGGCCGGCCTGATCATTTTCCATCCGTGGATGCTCGCCTTCGATCAGGCGCTCGCGGTGATCGGGAAGTCCGGTCACAGCATCGACCAGTTCCTGCCCTTCGCGCTGCGCTCGGCCGCCGCTTACCCGTACTTCATCGAGGATTTCGCGACCGCGGCGAAGGCGGGCGGCTGGGGCACGCTGGCCAGCCTGAAGATGATGGACGCTGGGGCGCAGCACATTATCGAGGCCAGCGAGGAGGTCGGCGTCGACGCGACACTCTCGCACGCGTCGCAGGGGCTGTGGCGGCGTGCCATCGCGGCCAGCGAGCAGGCGGGCAAGGCGGTTCCGGTGTACCAGCTGTTCGTCGGTCCGCGGGACTGAATCTCGGTGCTCCCGAGCCGGATCAGCGAACCGTCGGGCTAATCGCCGACGACCCGCGCCGATTCGGCGGTGGAACCGAGCCGAGGGAAGGGGCTGGTGGAGAAGATGACCTCCACCGCCACTTCGAAATACGCCGCGATCCGCAATGCGAGATGCAGGCTCGGACTGTATTCGCCGCGCTCGAGGTAACCGATCGTCTGATAGTGCACGCCGAGCGCCTCGGCCAACTCCCGCCGGGAGATGCCGCGCTCGGCCCGCAACATGGCGATGCGGTTGTAGATGACCTCAGTAGGCACGCTGAATCGCCCTCTCGCGGCGCGCTGCCACGCTCGACCCGGACTCGCGACGTGCCATCCTACGCAGCACCACCGGGGCCAGCAGCAACCCGGCCACCGCCCAAACGCCGAGCACAGCAATGGTTTCCAGATGCCGCCAGGAGTGGCCGAGTTCGATGGCGACCGCATCGCCGGGCAACATCGCCGCGCGCATGCCGATGCCGACCCAGTAGACCGGGAACACCTGCGCGATGCCCTGTAGCCAGCCCGGCATCGAGGTGATCGGGTAGAAGATGCCGGAGATGCTGACAATGCCCATGACCGGCATCGAGAGGAACCCGATATTGCGGGGATTGCTGAACAGCGATCCGAGCACCGCGCCGGCCGGCATTGTCGCGATCATGCCGAGCGCGACAATGCCGATCAGGCTCAGCCAGGAGCCGACGCTGTCCATCGCGGTGCCGTCGACCAGGAAGAGCCCGGGTATCAATATCACCAGGAACGGGACGACCACCCAACCCGCGGTCGTAACGATCTTGCCGATCAGATAACCCACCATGCCGTTCGGTGTCGCCTTGGCGCGCAACAGTGTTCCGTCCTCGCGCTCCATGGTGAGCGCCTGGGCGATGCCGAACATGCCATTGAAGGCAACGAGCATGCCGAGGATGCTCGGCAGGGCCAGTGATCCGAGCCCGAGGCCGCTCGCCTGGAATTTCGCATCGCGCATGAAGAACAGCACGACGATCATGGCGACCGGCCAGAACAGCATGCTCCACAGGTCCTGGGGAGTGGTGAGCATTTGCCGCAGCTCGATCAGTCCGCGCCGGGTTCCGGCCCGGACCGCGGCGTTGATCGGATTCATCGCGCGACCTCCTCCAGTGAATGGATCTCGGTGTCGAGCCGGCCGGATTCGTATTGCTGCACGAGCTTCATGTAGGTGTCCTCGAGCGAGGCGCGCCGCACCTCCAGTTCGCCGATCTCCTTGCCGTGCTGCCCGAACAGCTCGTAGACGAATTTGGTCGACTCGGTGGTGGTGTGCACGAATCGCTGTCCATGGTGGGTCCACCGGATTTCGGCCTCGCCCGCGATGCGACGCGCTAATTCGTCGGCCGAGCCATCGGCGATGATCCGGCCACCGGCCAGGATCATGATGCGGTCGGCGAGCTTCTCGGCCTCATCGAGATCGTGGGTGGTGAGCAGGATGGTGGTTCGGTCATCGGCGAGTTTATGGACCAGATCGTGGAATTCGCGTCGGGCCTGTGGATCGAAGCCCGCGGTCGGCTCATCGAGGAATAGCAGTTCGGGACGGCCGACGATGCCGATCGCGACATCCAAGCGGCGACGCTGTCCGCCGGACAGCGATCCGATCTTACTGTTCGCCTGTTCGGTGAGACCGACGGCGGCGATGAGTTCGTCGGTGTCCCAGGGCCGTTGGATCGTATCGGTGCGGTACGGCACGTAATAGGTGCCGAGATGCGAAAGTAGTTCACGCACACGCCATTTCGCATGGTCGCGCCATGACTGCAGGACCACGCCGAGCCGGGCCCGCCAGGCTTCGCCACCGCGTGCGGGATCCATGCCGAGCACCTCGACGCGGCCCGCGGAGCGCATGCGGAAGCCCTCCAGAATTTCGATGGTGGTGGTCTTGCCCGCGCCATTCGGTCCGAGCAGTACCAGCACCTCGCCCGGTCGCGCTTGGAACGTCACATTGTGCAGGACGTCGGTCGTGCCGTATCGCATGCGCAGTTTCTCGACGTCGAGCGCGACGCCGTCACCCAGAGTCATCTCATCCTCCCGTTGTGAGATCGGGATGATTCGTAGCATACCTACTACATCTCGCCATGACAATGCTGTTCTCAACCGTCGGCACGCGAGCCCCGCCCGAAGGTCACCTTCGAACTCGAGCCCGCCACAACCGATCTCGCAAAACTGACCGTCATCCACAACGGCTTCACCCCCCGCAGCCAAGCCCTCGAAGGCATCAGCACCGACTGGCCCGCCATCCTCTCCAGCCTCAAAACCCCGGGCCTGGACAAGTGATCACCATGCGTTGGTGCAGGCAAACGCCGAGAACACCCCCACATGAGCGCATTCTCGAAAGTTTCAAGGAAGGGAGAGCGGTGCTCTTGACTTGGGGAGGGGGGCGTGGAACACTGATCTCAACAGAGAGCAGTGCTCACGGGTAGGAGAGAACGATGGATGCCAGGACTCGTTACATTGGTCCCAGTGGGCTTGATTCGATCATGAATCGGGTTGCCAACTGGCTGCCTCGGCTTGGGATCAGTGTTATGGGGTCGCGGTTGTTGGCGGTGCGGGGGCGTAAGAGTGGGGAGTGGCGGACGACGATGGTGAATCTGTTGACCGATAGCGATGGCACTCGGTATCTGGTTGCGCCGCGGGGGCATACGCAGTGGGTGCGGAATTTGCGGGTTGCGGGGGGTGGTGAGTTGCGGCTGGGGCGCAAGGTCGAGGCATTTGCCGCGACCGAGGTGGCGGATGCGGACAAGGTGCCGTTGTTGCGGCTCTACCTGCAGAAGTGGGGGTGGGAGGTGGGGAAGTTCTTCGAGGGGGTTACCAAGGATGCCAGCGATGCGCAGTTGGCCGAGATCGCGCCTGGGTTCCCGGTTTTCCGGCTTGCATAGTGCGACAGCGCAATTCGGTCGAACTCGAAGCGTTGAATGGTTGGCGCGACGCCGGGTGCGCGGAATGCGGCGTTGCGGGGGGCTATGCCGCTTGGCGGTCGGTCGAGCTGGTCCGGCCCAACCGCCGCCTAGCGCTTGATCAGGAATTCGATCGCGGCGGCATAGCCCTGGATTCCCATTCCGGCGACCACTGCGGTGGCGATGGGGGAGATGTAGGAGTGATGCCGAAACTCCTCGCGCGCATGCACATTGCTGATGTGCACCTCGACAATGGGGAGTTCCGGAATCACCAGCGCATCACGCAGCGCCACCGAAGTGTGCGTCAGCCCACCGGGATTGATGACAATGCTGGATTCGACGCCGCGCGCCCGATGGATCCGATCGATCAGCGCTCCTTCGGAATTCGACTGGAACGCATCGATCTCGCGGCCGTACCGCGCGGCGGTCTGCCGGCACAACTCGACGACATCGTCGAGCGTGGCCGACCCGTAGACCTCCGGCTGGCGGGTGCCGAGCATATTGAGGTTGGGGCCGTTGAGAACCAGGATCGGACCAGGTGTCGACATGGACAAGACACTAGCCGCAGCGACTGCTAGCAGGTCGCTCGACGATCCGAACTAGAGTCCCTGCGGACCTTCCGACCGCAGGTCATCCACCTTCCGCATGGCGGTGCGCAACTCCTCGAGCCAGGCCTCGGCGTGTTTACCCGCCAACTTCACCGTCCAGGCCAGCGCATCCGCCCGCGATCGGGCCACGCCGGAATCGACGAGGGTGTCGAGCACCTTGCGCTCCGGCTGACGCAACCGGGTCATGACCGGAACGGCCAAGTGTGTGAACATGGTTCGTTCACCATCCACCGAGACGCCCCAGGCGACGCTGCGCCCGTAGCGGCGCTGGGCCTCATCCGCTATCCGCATCCGTGCCGGGCGGGTGGTCTCGCGGAATCGGGCGATGGCGCCCTCCTTTGTCGCGGCCGGAACCTCCTCGGCCGGCGCATCGGCGTCGCCCTGCTCCGCTACCGCGGGTTTTTCCGGCTGCGGGATCGGCAGTTCACCGATCACCACGATTTCGTCGCGGTCGATTTCGATGACGGGCTGTCCAGTGAACCAGTCGCTTGGCAACCGACCGGCGAACCAGTCGGGGGCATCCGCTGGGTCGGGTAGATCGGCCTGCTGCCAGCCGCCCGGTCGTCCGAAACCCCGTCCCCGATGATCGTGCCTCATTTGGGAATCACCTACTTACTGTGGCTCGTGTATTTCATTGATTACAAGATTACGTCGCAATTGGTGTCCGTGGTTCCGCTCTGTGCGAACGGTTTCGGCGAAGGGCGGCGCGGGTATGTCGCAGAGAGGGTGTGCGCTGGTCAACGGGGTCCTTCGCCCCCGAAACGCCGACGTACACCGTTTTCGTCCGACTTTGCGGTCCGGCCGGTACGGTTGCGGCGCCGGATGTCGCGGCAGGACCGGGGAACGCTTATGATCAGCCACTCGAAGCAAGGGTTTCGGGCACAATCGGAGATGCTGAGCATGGCTAACGTCCGGGCTGCGGCGGCACGGCGGACAACTAATTTCAGGTACGGTGGTCTTGTTACTGGAGTGACAAGAGTAAAGAGTGGGCGACATGGATGTGTGGGGATCCCGCCGCTATCGCGTCCGGGGCGCAATCGCACTCGCCGGGGCGGCGGCATTGGCTATCACGATCGGATCGTGTGGAACCGACCAGAAACGCAATGAGGCCGAAAGTGTCGTAGACCGCTTCACTGAACTGCTCGACAATCAGAACTATGCCAAGGCGGCGGAGCTGACCTCCTATCCCACCGCCGCGTCAGCAACGCTGAAGCAAATGTTCGCGGGTTTGCAGCCGGGCAAGGTCGACTACCAGAAGACCCAATTCATCGGTCTCGGCGCCGAGGGCGGACTGTTCAGCATGGACGTCGCCTGGGACTTCGGCGAGAACAAGACCTGGAAGTACAGCCTGCAGGGCAATGTGCGGAAGTTGGCGATCGGTTGGCGGATCTCCTGGGATCCCGCCGTCGTCATGCCGCAACTGGACCACAACCGCACGGTCCGCCTCGTGCGCACCACACCCACCCCGCCACCGCGGGTCACCGATATCGTCGGCGACGCGCTGATGACCGAACAGCTCATCAATGTAATCAAGCTCGATCCGGCCAAGACGACCGATCTGGTCGCCTCGACCGACGCACTGGCCAAGGCCATCGCACCGGTCGCGCCGCTGATCACCGGACCGTCGCTGCTGCAGCAACTGTCGTCCGCACAGGGCAAGCCGATCGTCGCGGTGAATCTGCGCGAACCCGATTTCGCGATCCTGGAGCCCGCGATGGCCCGGGTGCCCGGCGTGGTGATGGAGAAACAGCCGCGGCTCATCTCCGCCGATCGCCGGACCTGGTCGCCGATGCTGGACGCGCTGCGCAAGGTGTGGCAGGACAGTCAGGATCAGCATTCCGGTTGGGGCGTGCAGGTTTTCGAACAGGACGGTCGCTACGTCGGGCAGATCGCCGGATATCAGGGACCGCCCGGTCCGGACATCGCGGCCACCATGGATCAGCGCCTGCAGCGGGCCGCCGAGGATGCCGTGGTGAGCGTCGGTACGCCCGCCTCGATCGTGGCGATCCGGCCCTCCAGCGGTGCGGTCGTCGCGGTCGCACAGAACACGCAGGCCAGCGAGCACGGCTCGGTCGCCTTCACCGGGCTGTATCCGGTCGGCACCAATATCGACCTGTTCCGCACGGTCGCCTCGGTCCTGAAGAACAAGGCACCGCAGGACGTTTCGGTGCCGGATGCGGCCGAGGCCGCGCCGAATCTCGGTGTTGGCGTCGATTACAAGGTGCCCGGACTGGATGAGGTCACCGGGCGGGTCGCCGTCGCGGGGCGCAGTGCCGAGCAGGTCCGTCAGGGCGGCGGAACGGATGCGGTGCTGGCCAGCCCCTTCGGCATGGCGATCGCCGCGGCCGCCATCGCGCGCGGACAGGTGCCGCCGCCGATGATCGAGGCCGGACGGCCGAGCACCACCGACGCGCAGGTCGGCGGCATGCCACCGGAGCTGACCGACCGACTGCGCGGACTGTTGCGCGATGCCGCGGGCCGACCGGAATTTGCGCCGCTGCGGCCGTTCCGCGATGTCACGGGATTCGCGGCCACCGCGGGCAATGACGGTTGGCTCATCGCCAATGCGGGGGATCTGGCCTTCGCGATCCATATCAATGACACCGACAGCGGCGATGCGACCGCGCGGATGGCCGCCAGGATGCTCCAGTACCTGGCGTCTCCGGAGCCCTGATGGCTCAGTTGACGGCCTTGATGGCCGCACGCCAGCCGAGCAGGAACAGTGCGAGCACGCATGCCGCGACAATGATGAAACTGAATGCCGTGCCCTGACCGCTGATCACGCGCAGCACCATGCCGCCGCAGAGCGTGCCGAACCAGACCAGAACTCCGGTAGGCCACAGGGCGGTCCCGTCGAAGTGCGCGGCGCGCCCCTCGTCGTCGCGGATCCGGCTCGCGACCGCGACGGCCGCCACCCAGCCGATTGCGAGTCCGATTCCGAACGGCCAGAACGTCTTCAGCAATCCAGTGAGTATCGCCTCGTCATGACTGCGCCTGCCGATCGCGCAGAACACGACCACCAGCAGTGCATCGACCAGCAACGGCACCAGTTTCTTCACGCGGGCCAGCGTAGTACCCGATGTCACAGCGTCCGGCGCTGCTCGAATTCCTTCTCGAGCTCCGCATCGTCGGCCTGTGGGGTGCGGAACAGGAAGGCGAAGACGATCCAGCCGATGATCGCGACCAGGATGAAGCTCACCAGGCGATAGACGAAGGCGGCGGCGACGGCCTGGGTGATGGGTAGGGCGGCGCCCGCGGTGAGGCCGTAGATGAGGGTCGCGTCGACGTAGACGATGCCGCCGGGCGCGAACGGGATGGAACCGACGGCCTTGCCCGCGGTGAACGCGATGAGCAGACCGGCCAGCTTCGGATCGGCGCCGACCGCGTAGCAGGCGGCGCCGAGGCAGGCGACATCGGCAAAGCGGTGCACCAGCGCCCAGCCCGCGACCAAGACACCGTCGCGCTTGCCCAGATCCACCGATTCCAGCTGCGAGAGCATATCGGCGATCTTGCTCATGCCCTGGTCGGCTGGCCTTTTGCGGATTCGATTGAGCAGCGCGAGGCCGCGCCGCAGTACGGCCTCCAGCGCGCCCGGATTCCTCGACAGGTAGTTGCCCGCCCACACCAGCGCGATCACGCCGACCACCGACAGAATGAGTTTGAACGGCCCGACCTGGTTGCCGACCAGCAGTGCGCCGCCGACGCCGAGCAGGGCGAGTCCGGCGGTGGCCACCACGCCGGAGATCACCAGCTGCCAGGAGGCGACGATCGGATTTGCACCCCAGCGGCGGGTCTGGCGATAGGTGAAGGCGGTGGAAAACACCTGTCCGGCAGGCAAACTCACCGACATTGCGGTGGCGCCGTAGACGACGGCGACGGATTTGTGCTGGCGGACATCGACGCCGCCCGCGTGCAGCAGCTGTTTCTGAACCCGGCTGAATCCGCTCATCGACAGTGCCGCCATCCAGATACAGGCGGCGACCCAGCCCCAGTGAATTTCGGTGAGCTTATTCCAGGAATCGTGCAATCGTGGCCAGAGGTAGTAACCCTCGCCGATGAGCAATGCCAGCAATGCCATACCGGCGACCCATTTGACCCACCAGAATCTTCCCCGCTGGCCCCGCTTCGCTGGTCTGTCGGTCGGGTCCTCGGGCGGCGGCGGTGCCGGATCGCCTGCTAGTTCCCCGTTGGCCGTCACGCGGTCAGCCTAACTAACCGATCGTTCGGCTGTCTGCATCGACGTGCGGGGCCGGGATTCAATCGCCGGAGCTCTCCGGCACAACCCAGGCCGGCTCGTCCGGTTCGGTCGCCCGCACCGCGGTGCTCTCCTGCGGCCAGGCCAACCTGGTCTTGCGCCGCCGCCCGCGCAACTGGACTTCGTCCCCGGTCAGCCAAAGGTCCTGCTCACTTTCATCGGCGAAATACAGCGCGCTGCCGGAGGCGAGTACGCGGCCGGGACGATCCTTTGCCAGCTCGGTCAGCCGCGACGCCTCGTTCACCGGATCGCCGATCACGGTGTATTCGAAACGGTTTGCGGCGCCGATATTTCCGGCGACCGCCAGACCCGCCGATACCCCGATACCGATATCGAGTCCGGGCACCTCGCGCAGGGCTTCGCGCAATTCACGGGCGGCGGCCAGGGCGGCGGTCGGTGCGTCCGGCCGGTCCAGCGGAGCGCCGAAGATCGCCAGCGCGGCATCGCCGACGAATTTATTGACGAACCCGTGGTGCCGGTCGATGACATCGACGACGATGCGGAAGAACTCATTGAGCAGGCTGACCACCTCGGTCGGCGGGCGCTCGGCCGCGGTCGCGGTGGACCCGACCATATCGACGAACAGCACGGCCACGAATCGGGTCTCCCCGCCGAGTTCGGTGCCGTAGTCGAGTGCGCGCTGCGCCACCTCCTCGCCGACATGCTGGCCGAAGAGTTCCTGCAGCTCGCGGCGCTTGGCGGCCTCTTCCATCATGCGGTTGAAGCCGACCTGCAGCAGTCCGATCTCACTGCCGTCGAACACCTCGACCTGCACGTCACGGGCGCCCTCCTGCACCCGTTCGATGGCCTGGCTGAGCTGGCGCACCGGATCGGTGATGCTCGATCCGGTCAGCATGGACAGCGCGAGTGCCTGCATGATCACCACACCGCACAGCAGCAGGATGGAGATGGCCAGCGACTGCGCCGAGAACTTCACATCCGACGAGATCTGGGTGACGCACAGCAGCACAATGGCGATGGTGGGGGCGAATGTGCCCATACCCCAGGTCATCGCCATTCTGGTGCCGACGCCCGGGGTCAGCGAGCGGTCGAACGAACCCTCGGTCAGTGCCTCGGCGGCGACCGGGCGCAGAATCCGTTCGCCGAGCATATAGGTGAAGCCGAAGACGATCGTCGCGGCCATACATTCGGTGACGATGACCGCGCCCGCCAGTTCCGGCGCGTCCACAATGATGGTCGCCGCCAGGATGGCGCCGCCGATCAACCACAGCACCAGATGCAGGATCGCCTGTCGCAGCGGCGCGTGCAGTGCGGCCATCTGCTCCTGCCGGCTCGGCGGCCCGCCGCGCATCTGCCAGCGCATGACCGGCCGCAGCATCAGTGCCGACGCGGCAAGGCTCAGCAAACCGCCGGTCGTGAATACCAGACCGGGAATCACCAGGCCAGTGCGTCGCGCACCGGCCGCCTCACCCTCGGGAACCGGGAGTCCATATTGGATGAACGCCCACACCAGGACCGCACCGAAGGCATTGGCCAACAGCATCGATGTCAGGTACAGCGGCCAGCGCGTTCGCATGGTCTGTTTGACCGCTTCCAAAGGCGCTGACACGTGACCAATCTAGCGTTTCGATCATGTGAGCATATCCGCGGCGGTCCGCGCCGATTAGGCTCGCGGAGGTGACCGACCAGAAGGTAAGTGCTACGGGGAAAGCCACTGCTGTGCGGTCGGCTGCTGATTCCGTCCACCCGTTTGTCCGGATTTCCGCGGAGTGGTCGTGGCGGCTGCTGGTGATGTTCGCCGCGCTGCTCGCGCTCTCGACGGTGGTGCAGCGGTTGGCGACGGTGGTGATCCCGCTCGCCATCGGATTGCTGGCCGCCGCACTGCTGGCGCCGCTGGTGGATTGGTTGCAAGGGCTAGGGGTGCCGAGGGCGGTGGGGGTCTTCGTCGCGCTCGTCGGATCGATCGGCGTGGTCGCGGGCATCATGACCTTTGTCGTCGAACAGTTCGTCGAGGGTGTGCCACAGCTGTCCGATGAGATCACCCACAGCATTCACGAGATTCAGGACTGGCTGATCAATGGTCCGCCGCATCTGAGCAATGAACAGATCCGCAATGCGGGCGACACGATCGTCAAGACGATCCAATCGAACCGAGAGGGTCTCACCAGCGGGGCGCTGACCACCGCGACGGTGATCGGGCACATGCTCACCGGCGCATTCCTGACGCTGTTCATTCTGATCTTCTTCCTCTACAGCGGCGATCAGATCTGGCACTTCGTCACCCGGATCGTGCCGACGCCGCATCGGGAAAAGGTGCGCACCGCAGGGCAACTCGGCTTCGGCACGTTGGTCGGATTCGTCCGCGCCACCGTCGTCGTCGCGCTCGTCGATGCCATCGGTATCGGTGCTGGCCTGGCGATTCTCGGGGTGCCACTGGCGCTGCCGCTGGCCTCGCTGGTGTTCATCAGCGCGTTCATTCCGATCGTCGGTGCTTTTCTGGCCGGGACCATCGCGGTCTTCATCGCGCTGGTGACCAAGGGCTGGGTGACCGCACTGATCGTGCTCGGCATCATCATCGCGGTGATGCAGCTGGAGAGCCATGTGCTGCAGCCGTTGCTGCTCGGGCGGGCCGTGAGCATCCATCCGCTGGCGGTGGTGCTGGCGATTGCGGCTGGCATCGTGCTCGGCGGGATCGCTGGCGGTTTGCTGGCGGTGCCGTTCGTCGCGGTGATGAATACCGCTATCCGCTCACTGCTGTCCGAAAGCCCGGAGGAGGCGTTCGAGGAACTGCACACCGGCGAAGGGCACAGAATGTATTCGGCGGAGCCGGATAAACCGGAACCCGGCCGGTTCGATGTGGACGCGACATTGGCGCGGGAGGCGGCCAGGGAGCACCCGGGTGGGGACGAGACCGATGACGCGGCCGGACCAGACTGAGGTCCGACCTGCCGAACTGAGCGCGGCCGATGCGGCAACCGCGCCGCTGTGGCGGGCCGTACAGGCGTTGCGGCTGGTCACGCTGCTCTATGCGGTCGGCCAGCAGATCGCCTCGGTGCAGTACTACCAGCACCAGCAGCTGAGCTGGGTGCTGATCGCGGTAATGGCGGTGTGGTCGGGCACCTCGGCATTCATGTTGTCGCAGTGGCACTTTCCCGATGTGGCGCGGTTGCGGTGGTGGGTGGTGATCGGCGACCACGTGGTGGTTGTCGCACTCATCGCCTCGACCCGACTGGTCGCCGATTACGGCTGGTACCACGGGCATCAGACGCTGCCGACCACGCTGTGGGTCGCCAATGCCGTTGTCTCGGCAGCGATCCTGCGCGGGCCGCTGACCGGTGTGCTCTCCGGGGTGCTCATCGCGGCGGTGATCATGACGGTGCGCCAACAATGGGGGCAGGATGTGTGGGCCGATGCGACCGCGCCGGTGCTCGTCTCCATCGGTCTCGCGCTCGGACTCGCGGCCGATACCGCGCGGCGCGCCCAAGGCCAGCTGGAACGGGCCGTGCGGTTGACCGCAGCCGCCGAGGAGCGGGAGCGGCTGGCCCGTGAGGTGCACGACGGTGTACTACAGGTGCTCAGCTACATCACCCGGCGCGGCAACGAGATCGGTGGTTCCACCGAGGAATTGGCCCAGCGCGCCGCGGAACAGGAAGTGGCGCTGCGGGTACTGATCTCCGAACAGGGCAAACACGGGGATAGCGGTGGCGCCGATGTCGATCTGCGACCGCTGCTGACCGCGTACGCGACGCCATCGGTATTCGTTTCGACACCGGGTGGGCCCGTCCGGGTGGGGCGCTGGACGGCGGGGGAGATCGCGGCGGCGGTGGCGAACGCACTGTCGAATGTCGCGCTGCATGCCGGACCGGAGGCGAAAGCCTATGTGCTGCTGGAGGATACCGGCGACGAGCTGATCATCAGCGTGCGCGATGACGGCGTCGGCATTGCGCCGGGTCGCCTGGCGGAGGCGGAAGCCGAAGGGCGCATGGGTGTTTCGCGCTCCATTATCGGCCGGATCGAAACGTTGGGCGGGACGGCGGTGCTGCTGACCGAGGCGGCGGGCGGTGTCGGATTCGGCACCGAATGGGAGTTCCGGGTACCACGTACAGGAGGTGCGGTGTGACCGATGGCGGTGCGGCCGAGGCGATTTCGGTCATGGTGGTCGATGACCATCCGATGTGGCGGGACGGTGTCTCGCGGGATCTGGCCGAGGCCGGATTCGAGGTGGCCGCCACCGCGGACGGGGTCGGATCGGCCACCCGGCGGGCGGCGGCGGCGCGGCCCGCGGTGGTGCTGATGGATATGCAGTTGCCCGATGGGAACGGGGCGCAGGCCACCGCGGAGGTGCTGCGGGTATCGCCGCAGAGTCGGGTGCTCGTCTTGTCCGCCTCGGCCGAGCGCGATGATGTGCTGGACGCGATCAAGGCGGGGGCCTGCGGATATCTGGTGAAGAGCGCGTCGGTCAATGAGCTGATCGAGGCCGTGCGGGCCACCGCGGCGGGACAGCCGGTGTTCACACCCGGACTGGCCGGGTTGGTGCTCGGTGAGTATCGGCGGATGGCGACCGCGCCCGCGCAACCGGATGAACCGCATCGGCCCGCACTGACCGAGCGCGAGACCGAGGTGTTGCGGATGGTGGCGAAGGGCTTGTCCGCCAAACAGATCGCCGTCCGGCTCGGGCTCAGTCATCGGACGGTGGAGAACCATGTGCAGGCGACATTGCGCAAGTTGCAGTTGGCCAATCGCGTCGAGCTGACCCGTTATGCGATCGAGCAAGGGCTCGAATAGCGCGATATCGGCTCGGGTCGGCCACCGATTTCTTGGTCACCACTGCGGCGATCCCTGGTGCTGGAACCGGAACTGCTCGAGCCGCGGACCGTCGGCATCGGGCGGCGGATGCCCGTGCGGGGTCGGAGGCTGGGCGGTCGGAGTCTGTTGGCGTGCGGCGCAGGCTGCTGAGGCTCGACAGCCGAGAGGGGAGGACCAGGGCGAGGCATTCGGCTGCTGAGACGCGCGGTGGGATCGGCCGACCCGGAGGTGGGGCCGCGGCGGTTGCCGGGCGCTCATGGCTGCTCATCGTCCGAGCAGCCGATGGGCCGACGAGGACGATGAATTCCCCGTGACGTGACGTGCACCGGTGCAAGAGGGGGCGGGGATTCGGTTCGGGGCCGCGCTGGAATCGGGGTTTGCCCTGATGCACCGAGCGTCCGGGGCTCGGTAATCTCGAATTCATGGGTGGCCCCGATTCGGTATCCAATGGTGTCGGCTCCGGCGACGTCGTCGGCGACCGTGCACTGCGCGTCTCCGACGCCGAACGCGAGCACGTCGGTCAACTGCTGCAGCGGGCCGTCGGGCTCGGCATGCTCTCGCTCGGGGAGTTCACCGAGCGGATGGATACCGCGCTCGCCGCCAAGACCCGCGGTGAGCTCAATGCGGTACTGGTCGATCTGCCCGGTGTCCGGCTCATCGGCCAGCCCGCCGCACCGCCGTCCACATTCGTCAATGCCGCGCCCGGCGTCGCGAAGCGGCCGGTATCGCCGCCGCCGTCGGTTCCGGCGCAGGCCACGCCCGGCAATGTGATCCGCAGCCGCCTGTCCAACGTCCATCGCCGCGGTCCATGGCAGGTCGCGCCATCGCTGCACCTGAACAACTGGCTCTCCGGCGTCACCCTCGATTTCACCGAGGCGATCATGTCCACGCAGGTCGTCGAGGTGAATGTTGACGACTATCTGAGTTCGCTCACCCTGATCGTCCCCGCCGAGGCCACCGTCGACCTCAATGGCGTCGACCTGATCGGCTCCAGTGTCAACAACAAGGTTCGCACCGGCCCACCCTTCGGCCCGCTGCACCTGGTCGTCCAGGGCCGGATCCGCTTCGGCTCGGTGACCGCCAAACACACCCTGCGCGCCCAATGGCGCAAGTTGATGGGCAGCTGAACGCCGGACTAGTCGTTGACGCCGATGCGGCGGGCGAAGGCGCGCAGCGGGACTCGGCGGTCATGGTCGAGCAGTTCGGAGACGATATGCCTCGGCAGGGTCTGGTATTTGATCCAGTCGGCGCCGCCGACGCGTTCGGCATTGAGTAGTGCGTCGAGTGCGCGCTTGTGCTGGCCGGTTCGGGTCAGGGCGACGGCGGTGTCGGTGAGGTGGCGGGCCCGGGAGGCCTGCGGGAGACCGCAATTCGCGGGCATATCCTTCGCGGCGGCCAGCGCCTCCGGATAGCGTTCGGAGCTCACATTCACATCGACGGTCTGCATGACGACTTGTGAAGGGCCGAAATAGGTTTCGTAGTCGTGCCGATCGCTGCCGATGCGCAGTGCGACCTCACCGGCCGCTTGGACCAGCGATAGCGCTTCGGGCACATCCTGCGCGCGGCCCGCCGCGGTCGCGCCCTGCAACACCAGTGACCCGTACGCGGACAGATGCGCCAGGGTTTCGTCGCCCTCGGGTTCCAGGCTCGCCGCCGCACGCAGCGCGACCTTGCGCGATTCGTCATAGCGGCCCTGCACCAGCAGCTGCCAGGCGACCGAGCCGCGGATGGTGGCCAGCAGCAGCGGATCGTTGCCGAGTTCGGCCGCGGCCAGTGCCTGCCGGATCGCCAGGAATGCCGGATCGGTCTGGCCGAGGTGCACCAGTGTGCAGCCGGTGACCCAATACATCCGGGCGAGTAGTTCATTCGCCGGGGCGACCGTGCCGTTGTGGGCGGCGTGCACCGTAGCCCGCAGTTGGGTGAGCCCCGACGGCAGGATCGTGGTCAGCAGTTCGTAGCGGCCCGTCCAGTAGGCGCCCCATGCGTAATCGACTGCGCGACTTGCCTCGTCGAGGCCGATCGCGTCCTCGTGGGGCATCTCGCCGAGTAGATCGTCGACCGGGGTCAGTGCGCGCCGGATCGCGACGATGCCCGCATCCGGATTGCCGGAGGGTATGCCGTGCCGCTTGCCCACCAGGTCGGAGATGTCGACATCCAGTGCGCGCGCGAGCTTTTGCAGGCTGGCTATGGACGCGGTCTGGCGGCCACCCTGTTCCAGTTTGCGCACCAGGTCCACGCTGACACCGGCTTGGTCGGCGAGTTGGCGCTGGGTCAGCGCCTTGCCGCGGAACAGCCGAATCCGCACGCCGATCGAGGAATCGTCCATCTAGCCAAGTCCTTTGTTACATCCTTGTTTCAGCGTACGACGTTAAGTGATTGCGCTCACCCAAAGTGGGACATTACGTACGACTCGTGCACGCTCAGTTGGAATACCGTTGCCTTTCTGCAACTTTGAGAATGCAAAGGGCGGCGGCAATGATCACCATGCCGATTACCACCGTGCGAGCTCTCCGCGCCGATCGCGCGCTCGAGCCGGGTGCACACACCAATCGATCCGCGCGCCACATCCAGCGCGTGCGCGAACAGCACGGCCCGCTACGCGCAGGGGGCTGCCCGGTCTGCTGGCGAGGTGAGGGGTAGGCCATGTTCGAGCGCTGTCACTCTCCCAATGAAGTCGCGCATATGCTGCGACATCGGTACGGGTTGCCGGTTCAGCTGCTGGCAGGTCGCCCGATGATCACCACCGGCTCCATCCTCGGCGCCCTGGTGATGCCACCGGACCTGGGCCGCAAGGTCCTCGCCACCTTGGAGCGGGGCTACACGGCCCCCGTGGTCGCCGATCCCGGCGAGCGCACCTGGACCTTCCTCGTCGCACCCCCGGGCTCGTCGAGCCCCGTCGATATCAGCGTGCGCCGCTGCCTGGCCGGACACCACGTGACCGTCATCCCCGGCGGCCGCTACGTCATGCTCCCCACCACCGACTCCCAACTCGGCTGGCACTGGGCAGGCGAACCGGCTCCCGGCGTCCTGCGGATGCCACCGCGTTCAGCGGTGATCAACGCGGTCCACCAGGTCACCACAATGCGGGCCCCGACCAAATGACCGTTGCGCCCCGACTGACCCCACCTGCAGTCCTGGTGCGGGTCGGTCGGGGTGTCACGCTGTAGCACCTCGTGCTACCGAAGCGGTAGGGGCCCGCGTATACGGCCCGGTGTCGGCTGCGGTTGTTGCCGTCGGGCGCAAGCCGCGCAGGCGTCTTGCCGACTTGATGATCGCCTCGACGGCGATTGCCAATGAATTACCGCTGTTCACTATCAATCCCAATGATTTCGTCGGCTTGGAGCGGCTGTTGACGGTGGTGCCGGTCGCACGACCCGCCGGGTAGATCTGTAGGACCCTTCGACCGACGCGGCGCCGCAAGTCGGGTAGATATCTGGGGTCCCCCGAGGATTTCTACTCATGTGTCGGCGTGGTGTGCGAATCAGCATTGGGGTATGACTACGTCTATCGATCCCGCGCTGATTTCGCGGTTGTCAGGGGAGTTCACGGCCTTGGGAACGCAAATGGGCGTTCTGGGCCGAGACCTGGATTTGCTGCGCTGCCAGATCGAGGCGAGTTCGGTTGCGGCATCTGAGGTTTCGAAATATGCAGCAGATGCACCGGCTGCCGTGGATGCGCCGCTCGATTCCGTTGCCGTGCCATCCGGTTCGTCTGTTCCTGCGTCGGCGCCGTCAGCGCAGCTCGGTTTCGAAGGCGCAGTCTCAGGAGACCCGGTGGGTCGCCGGAAGCAGTTGTCAGAGGCCGTGCCGCCGGGAGCATCCGGGATGGGTGCGATGCCTGATGCTCCAGCCGTACCTGCCGCCGGTCAGGTGCCTGGTGAGCCTGCAGTAGGTGCGGACCACGGCGCTCCAGCCATGCTTGCTCAGGGGGCGGTGCCTGGCACACCTGCGGAGGGGGCCGGATCGGGTCCTGTCACGGGGATGGGGCGGATTCCGGTGCCGCCTGCTATGTCTTCGGGTTGGGCACAGCCGGTGCCCGCGTATGGGGTCGGCTATATGCCACCGGCCGCTACTGCGGTGTCCGGTTGGGCGGCCGTGACAGATCCTGCTGGGATGGCGGGAGTTCCGGGTGGGTACGGGCCGGTGGGTGTGCCGCCGGGAGCAACGGGAGCTCACGGTGGGTATGGGCTGGTGGGTGTGCCGCCGGGAGCAACGGGAGCTCACGGTGGGTATGGGCTGGTGGGTGTGCCGCCGGGAGCAACGGGAGCTCACGGTGGGTACGGGCTGGTGGGTGTGCCGCCGGGAGCAACGGGAGCTCACGGTGGGTACCGGCCGATGGGTGTGCCGCGGCGGACGGGGGTGGTTCCGCCGCGGATGCGGCCGCCGGGGCCGCCGGTGCGGGGTGGGGCAGGTGCGCCGCGGACGCCGTGGTGGCAGCAGGAGGGGATGATCAGTCGGATATTGGCGGTGGCCGGGGTGGGGGTGACGCTGATCGGGGTGGTGATGCTGTTGGTGCTCGCGGCGCAGGCCGGATTCTTCGGTCCGGTGCCGAGAGTTGTTGCAGGGGTGGTGTTCTCGGCGGCATTGGTTGGGGTCGGTGTGCGGGTGTTCAGGCGAGCCGGTGGACCGGTCGGCGGAATTTCGTTGGCGGCCACGGGTATTGCGGGGGCATATCTGGATGTGGTTGCGGTGACCGCGATCTATGGGTGGCTACATCCGGTGGTCGGGCTCGGGGTGGCGTTGGCCATTGCCGCGGGTGGGGTCGGGCTGGCGCTGCGCTGGCAGTCGCAGCCGCTCGCGGTGCTGGTGGTCGCGGGTGCGGCGGTGTTGTCGCCGTTCGTGACCTCGGAATTGGTACTGCTCGCCTTCCTGATCGTGCTGCAGTTGACCTGTGTGCCGGTGCAATTGGCGCGCGATTGGCCGTTCCTGCATGCGGTGCGCACGGTGCCGGTGACGTCGGCGACCTTGGTCGCCATTGCGGTGGCCGCCGTTGGCGATCCGGCACCTGGCCGGACCTACTGGCTGCTCACCGCCGCGGTGGCGATCGCATCGATCGGGCTGGTCGGCGGTTTCCTGGTGGTGCGCAAACGATCCGGGGATATTCTCGCCGCGCTGGCCTTCGCCCTGTCGACGGTTCCGCTCTTGGCGGCACCCGCGCTGTTCGAGCGGCACTCGGCTGCCTTGGTCGCCGGGATCTACGCGGCGGTGCTCTTGGCCGTGGCGGCATTGTCAATGGCGCCGAAACTGCGTGAGCTGGTGCGTATTCCGGGTTCGATCGCACTCGTCGCCGCGATAGCCGGTTCCTTCGCACTGCTCGAAGCCTGTGTCGGGATCACCCGGGTGTCGACCCTGCCGATCGCGCTGTTCCTGGTCGCGCTGGGCTTCCTTGGCGTGGCAGGTCAGCAATGCTCGCGCGTCACCGCCGCCTTCGGTGCGGCCTACACGATGGTCGGCGCCCTGGCGTACTTCATCACTGTGACGCCGGAAGCGCTTGCGACACAACGGATCGCGCAGGAGCGCATGGGCATCTCCACCGCATCGGGGGCAGTCCTCGCACTGGCCGTAATCGCCGCGGGCGTCTGGTGTGCCCGGAGACTCCCCGGCATGATCAGGGGCGGCACCGATGAATCGACGCTATTCGTCGTCGCGAGCATCGCGGGCCTGTATTCCGTAACCGCCGCGACGGTCTCGATCGGCATCGCATCCGGTGCCGCCGACGGCTTCATCATCGGCCACAGCGCCGCCACCATTATCTGGATGGCCGCGGCCACCGCCGCGCTGCTGTTCGGTCTGCGCAACCTATCCCGCTCGGCCGCGGTGGCGAAACTCGCCCTCGGCTCCGGACTCCTCGTCACGGCCGCGGCATTGGCCAAACTGTTCCTGTTCGACCTCGCCACCCTCGACGGCCTCGTCCGAGTGGCCGCCTTCCTGATAGTCGGCGTCCTGCTCCTGCTCGCGGGTACCCGCTACGCCCGAGCCTTCGCCGAAGCCGGTGCCTCGAAACGAAATTCAGACGACGCCCCAGCCAACTGACGCCCACCGCATCCGCGCCTTCTCATGGCGGCGGCCTCCCGGCTACCCAGTCGCTGAATCGTGCATCCACGCCCGGAATCCGGTCGGCATTACCCTCCGCTGCCACAGCTGCACGGCCACAACCCAAAGTTGCGGCCGCACAGTCATTTCTGTCGGCTACCACTGGCCGCTTTACCTCTCGACGGTCACGTGGCGCTCGGTCCTCTCGACGCACCGAACGTCGGCTACTCGTTCCCCTTGCGACGCAGCAGTTCGTTCACGCTGACGGTGCGGCCATCGGCGCTGTGGTGGCGGCCCCCATCGGGTTTGCCGATGCCGCGGCGGTTGGAGCGCAATTCGGCCATCCAGTTTTCGATGCTGCTCCGGTTCTGGTCCGGGACTTCGTCATTCGATGGCGGGGTGGCGGGTTGTTCGGGCGCCGCGTGGTGGGCCGGGTGGTCCGACGAAGCCGTCGGCAACGGTGTGGGCTGGTTCGGCGGTGGCGGCATCGGCGTAGGCGTCGGCGGAATCGGATACGTCGGCTCGGACGCCCCTGGAATCCCCGGCAGCGGACGTGGCCGAACGACGGGTTCGGGCACCCGGCGTACCGGCGGCGCGGGCTGCACGGAAGGTATGGGAGGCGCAGACGGATTCGCCCGCGGCCGCGTCGGATCATGCGGCGCGGCAGCCGGTCGCGGCGGCACCGGCGGATCCGCCGGGATCTTGGCCAGATGCTGCGTCGGCGCACCGGCCTCGATCTCCTCGACCGTGCGCGGACGGCGCGGGCTGCGGGACCGGGTCGCGGCATTATCGGAGAGCGCGGGCATCTGCATGGTCGGCGGATCGGTGATCGGGGTGGTCTTGACCAGGTCGACGAGCTCACCGCCACCGGGCCGCTCATCATCGAGAATCGGCTCGCCGAGTCCGACCTTCTGCTGCACCTTCTTCATCCACGTCGGTGCCCACCAGCAGTCGTCACCGAGCAGTTTCATGGTGGCCGGGACGAGCAGCATGCGCAGGATGGTGGCGTCGATGAACAGCGCCGCGATCATGCCGTAGGCCAGGTACTGCATCATCACCAGATCGGAGAACGCGAACGCGCCGGTGACCACGAGCAGGATGAGCGCGGCGGCGGTGATGATCCGTCCGGTCTGCGCGGTACCGATGCGCACCGCCTCGGTGGTCGATGCCCCCTGGGCGCGCGCCTCGACCATGCGCGACAGGAGGAATACCTCATAGTCGGTCGACAGACCATAGATGACCGCGATGATCAGCACCAGCACCGGCGACATGATCGGCTGCGGGGTGAAGTTCAGCAGGCTCGCGGCGTGCCCGTCGACGAAGATCCACGTCAAAATGCCGAGCGTGGAACCCAATCCGAGCGCGCTCATCAATGCGGCCTTGATCGGCAGCACCAGTGAGCCGAAGGTGAGGAACATCAGCAGCGTGGTCACGAACAGGACCAGCGCGATCATCAACGGCATCCGATGCAGCAGCGCATCGATGCTGTCCTTCTGGATAGCGGGCTGACCGCCGACATACATCTGCACGTCGTCGGGCACGTCCAGGGAGCGCAGATAGTCGATGGTCGGATCCGAGTTTTCGGAGTCCTCGAGCGTCGCGCTGGTGCTGTAGACATCCGGGTCGGAGGTCGAGCGCGACGGCACATTGAAGGTGCCGTTCAAGCCGGGCGCCTGTTTGGCCGCGGCCCACACCTTGCCGACGTCATTGCTGTTACCCGAGACGAAGACCAGCTGGATCGGATCGGATTTGCGCAGCGGGAAGATCGAGTCGAACTTCGCCTGCGCCAGTCGAGTCGTATTGTCCGGCGGCAGATACCGCTCGTTGATACCGCCGAATGCCAGATTCTTGACCGGAATGATCAACAGCAGCAACAGGATGCAGATCGGGATGGCGATCTTGAGCGGATGCTGCATCACCCAGCGGGTCGACTTGCCCCAGAAGCCGTTCTCGACTTCCTCGGCGGTCTTGGTCTTGCGGAATCGCTTGAACCCGAGCATATCCACCCGCGACCCCAGGATGCTGAGCATCGCGGGCAGGATGGTGATGGCGGTCAGCGCGGCCAGCGAGACGGTCGCGATGGAGCCGTAGGCAATCGATTTGAGGAAGCCCTGCGGGAACAGCAGCATGCCGCCGAGGCTGGCGATGATCATGGTCGCGGAGAACACAACGGTACGACCCGCGGTCATCACCGACCGGCGCACGGCCGCGCGCGTGTCATAGCCCTCGGCGAGTTCCTCGCGGAACCGGCTCACGATGAATAGGCCGTAGTCGATGGCCAGACCGAGACCGATCATCGAAACGACCGGCGAGACAAACGAGTTGACCTCGGTGAACTCGGTGGCGAAGCGCACGATGCCCCAGGCGCCGATCACCGTGAGACCACCGACGATCAGCGGCAGCGCCGCGGCGACCACACCGCCGAAGATGAAGAACAGCAGCACCGCGACCGCGGGGATGGCCAGGATCTCCATCCGCTTCTGGTCGGCGGCCATGGTGTCGTTCAGCGTGCCCGCCACCGCCTGCAGACCAGCGACCTGCACATCGACGCCCGGAATGGCGAAGGCGTCCTTCACCTTCCGGAAGTTGCGCACCATGGCGGTGTCGTTATCGCCCTTGATGGCGATCGAGGCGAAGGTGTACTTCTTATCCTTCGAACCGAACGTCAATGGTGAGGCCGGACCGGTTTCGGTCTGCCAGTAGGCGCCGTTGACCTTGGTGATCTCGTCCGGATGCTCGCGCGGCAGCTTGTTCAGGCTGTCGACGACCTGCTGCCGGAATGCAGGATCGTCGATCGTCTTACCGTCCGGCGCGGTGTACAGCACGATGACATCGCTGGTGTGATCGCGACCGAAGGCCTCGTCGGACAGCTTCGCGGCTTTGGCCGACTCCGACGTCGGGTCATCCCATCCGCTGGAACTGAGATGGTCCTCCAGGCCGAGGCCATAGCCGCCAAGCGCCAAGAGTCCGGCCGCGACAATGCCGATGACGGCGAAGCGCAGTCGGTAGACCAGATCGCCCCAGCGTGTGAACACTAAGCGACTCCTTGGGCAGGGCGAGAGGTGAGCAGCGCCGACAGCGGCCGGAACGGCTGCAGCCAGGCGCCCTCGTCGGGCAGCGAGTCGAGGCTGACCCTGGGCAGCGGTTCACGGAACACGCCCGGGATGTCCTCGAGGTCGATGAATTCGAGGGTATCGGATGTGACGGCCCAACTCGCATGCTCACGGAAGCCGAGTATCTGAACAGGGATTCCGTTGGCGGCCAATTGTTCGAGTGGTTCGCGAAACGCCTGGCCGTCGGCGGAGGCGACCATGATGCCCGCCAGTCCGGCGCCGCGACTGCGCAGCTCGATGTGCGCGAGCATATCCGCGTCCACATCGGAGTCCTCGTCGATCTTGGGCTTGGCGAAGACCGCGTAGCCGACATTGCGCAGCGCCTCCACCCACGGCCGCACCACATCCGCGGTGCCCGGGGCGATATTGGTGAAGACGGTGGCTTCCGGCTCGACCCGGGTCACGCTGCCCACCGATAGCTCGGCGGTGCGTGCGAGCAGCCAGCGGCCGAGCGCGTCGAAGCGCGGTCGATAGGCAGCCGTCGGACGCCCGCCGAGGATGGCGCCGAGTCCCATATCGAGGTTCGGGGCGTCCCAGACCAGCAGCACCCGACGCACATCGGGCCCGGTGGCACCGATCACCTCGGTTCCGGTGCCGTGCATCTCCCCGGCAACCTCTACGACGTCACTGATGCTCATGCTTTCGCCTCGCTGGCGCTCGGCTCCGACATGGCCGTCATGACGGCTGAGCTAATCACTCGCTCGCTGGGCTCGCTCATCATCCGATCTTCCCCCATATGAACTCGTTGATGGCGCTTCCTGCGCGATGTGCCTTGCCTTCGAATTTGGTGATCGGCCTTTCGAAGCCGATGGGCGCGCTGTCGCGATGTTCCGCGCTGTGTCCACCCGTGGTCTCGTTCAAGCCGATGAGCTGCGGTTCCGCCGCGCCTACTTCGGCGATGAATTCCGCGTAGTCGGCGTGGTCGGTCGCGACGTGCAATACCCCGCCCGGCCGTAGGCGATTCGCGATCAGCGCCACCGTCGATGGCTGCAGCAGCCGCCGCTTGTGGTGTCTGGCCTTCGGCCATGGGTCGGGAAAGAAGACTCGTACGCCGGTGAGTGACTGCTCAGCAATCATATTTTCCAGCACGTCGACGGCATCACCGCGCAGCAGGCGGATGTTGTCGATGTGCTCGCGCTCGATGCGCTGCACCAGTTGGGCGAGGCCGGGCTGGTAGACCTCGATGCCGATCAGGTTCAAATGGGGTTCGGCCTGTGCCATCGCGGCGGTGGCGGTGCCTGTGCCACAACCGATCTCGATGACCAGCGGGGCCTCCCGCCCGAACCAGGCCGTGGCGTCCAATGGCTCGTCGGCCACATCGCGGCCGATGCGCGGCCAGGTGCGATCCCAGGATTGCTGCTGGGTCGCGGTTAGTGCGCCCCGGCGCGAGCGGAAGCTCGTTACTCGGGGGTACAGGCGGGAGCCCGAGCCCTTTCGGGATCCACCGTCCGCCGGAGCCGAAGCTGTGGACGGCGGTCCGGGAACTGACTCGGCAGTGTGGTTCGCGGCGTCGTTCACGCGGTCCATTGTCCAGCATCGGATGATCAGGGCGGCAATCGGCCGCTGGCGATTGCCTGTGGGTCGCTCGAAAGGGGCGGTTGGCGACCTGGTCGCATGGGTCAGCCGGCTGCTCGCGGCTGGCCCGCTCGCCCCGCTCAGGCGGCGCGTACGCGGCGGATTCGCTTCGTCGGCGCGGTCTCCTGACGCAGCGGCTTGCCCAGTGTCACTTTGAGCGCGGTCCCGAGCATCTCCAACAGCCCGCGCACCCCGGCGGGTGAGGCCGCGACCGACCACACCGTGCTGTCGCTCTTCTCGTGCACCGGCTGCCCGGCCAGTCGATCACTGAGCCAGTCCAGACTGATCGGGGTGGCCAGCGGAAGCAGCGAGAAGTGTTCGCTGAGCCGATCACGCACATAGGTGACCTGCGCACCGCCCCGCCGATACCGCTCGACCTGGCCGTCCACGCCATCCATATGAATGATCTGGTCGTGCACCGGCTGCACGATGAGCAGCGGACAGGTCGGGGTGGAGTGGCCGAGCCGCAGATCGGCGAGCATGGCCTGCAAATCGGGTGCGGCGAGCACCTCATCGAGCGGTCGGGTCAGATGGTGGCCGACATCTCTATTGATGAAGCCGAGTATCGCCGAGAGCGGTGTCGCCCGTGCGGCGCGTTCGATCAGCCGATGCCCCTCGGCATCGCAGTCGCTGTCGAATACCGCGGCCAGCGCCGGATACAACCGGCGCAGCGCCGCGACCACGATTGCGGGCAGTCCGGCGTAATGTCCGCCGTTCAGCCGGGTGAAGACCTGTCCGGGATCGCCGACCGGCGCACCGAGCACGGCGCCGACGATATCGATCTCCGGTGCGTAGGTCGGCGCCATCTCGACCAGCCAGGAACTGGCCATGCCACCACCGGAATAACCCCACACCCCGACCCGGGTGTCGGGCCGCAGACCGAGCGGGGCGAAGCGCAGTGCCGCGCGGATCCCGTCGAGTCCGCGGTAGCCGGGCTCGCGCGGCGCGCCGAAGTTCCCGTGCGGACCCTCGTGATCGGCGATGCTCACCGCCCAACCCCGGCGCAGGGCATTGGCCACCAGCATCCATTCGAACTGGGTGACCGAGCCGAGCGCATGGGAACCGCGACGCAATGCGTAGGACGGCGAACACCGTTCGGCGACCGCGTCCATGGCGGTCTGGAAGGCCAGCAGCGGGCGGTCCTCGTCCGGCTCGGCGTCCAGCGGCAACAGCACCGTGGTGATCGCCGCCTCCGGTGTGCCGTGCAGATCGCAGCTGCGGTAGAGCAGCTGCCATGCCGAGACCTGCTGCGGCACAAGGCCGAACAGTGCGAGTTCGACGCGGCGGCTGCGCAGGATGGTGCCGGGCGGACGGGACGCGAAGCCCTTCGGCGGCCGCAGGAACGGGTCGGCACTGGGTAGCAGTGGTTCACCATCGCCGGACGCATCCGGCTCGCCAGCACCGATGACATCGATGGCCACGGCAACCTCCTCATCAGACCTGCACGGAACGCGTTCCGTTCAGGTCGGCAGGCTAACCGACTCGCGGAGCCCCCTGGGGCCTCGCGTGGTTATGTAAGTTTTTTTCTTACGGACCGTCGTTCGTGCTGCGGGCTCGAAAAGTTAAGCCGCGCAGCGACTATGGTGCTGACCGTCAGGTCAGATTAGGTGACCGCGGGTATCTGTGGGAACCCCGAGGTAGGGGGCTTGCCGTCGCACTAGACTGCGCGCATGAGCAGACCGACTGTGTTCATTACCGGTGCGGCGGCGGGTATCGGCCGGGCCACGGCCGTACTTTTCGCTGCACAGGGGTACCACGTCGGCGCCTACGACATCGATGAGGTGGGCCTGACCAGGCTCGCCGCCGATATCCACGCCACCGACGGCAGCGTGCGGACCGGAGTGCTGGATGTGACGAACGACACGCACTGGACCGAACGTCTCGCCGAGTTCCACGCCGATGAGCAGCGGCTCGACATCCTCATCAATAACGCTGGCATCCTGCGTGCGGGTCCGTTCGAATCGATCGACCTCGCCACCCACCAGGCGATTGTCGATGTCAATCTCGGCGGGGTGATCGCGGGCACGCATGCGGCGTTCACCTATCTGCGCGATACGCCGGGTGCACAGGTGGTGAATCTGTGCTCGGCCTCGGCGATCTACGGTCAGCCCGAACTGGCCAGCTACGGCGCGACCAAATCGGCGGTCAAAAGCCTCACCGAGGCGCTGGATCTGGAATGGGAGCAGCACGATATCCGGGTGATCGCGGTGTGGCCGCTGTTCGTGTCGACCGCCATGGTGGACGGGGTGGAGACCGCCTCGACCAAATCGCTCGGTGTGCGCCTGACCGCCACCGATGTCGCGAACGGCATCTGGGATGCGACCCGCAAGCGCGGTCGGCTGCCGCGCGTGCACTACGAAATCGGTACGCAGGCAAAGGTACTGGCGACCGCCGCCAAATACGCGCCGAACTGGGCCGTGCGCACCGCGAATAAATACTTCAGCGGCAGCTGATCCTTTCGAGCCATCCGCGAGGGTGTGCCGACCCTTTCGAGCGACCTGCGAGCAGTCGCTGCGTCCGGCCGATACCTCGGCCCGAAGTCTGCAAGAATTGCGCACCGAAAAGGGGGTGTGCAGCTTTGCCGACAGCCACCGAATCCGACGGGCCCCGGATCCGACCGGGCGGACCTGCGCGGGAACTCGACCAACTCGACCACCTGCTCGCCACGCTGCGTTCGGGTGCGGATCCGCGGATCGTGGGCCAGGTGGGGGCCGCCATCGCGCGGTGGCGGCGGCCGCCACGAATTCAGGTGTCCGGCCGCGCGCACACCGGCCGGACCACCGTGCTGCATGCGCTCGCGCTGATGTCGGCGGTGGAAACCGCGCCGGTGGACGAGCCGGGAGTGGCCGATCCCGAACTCGACGCCGACATCATCGTCTACGTCCTCTCGGGCGCGCCGCAGCCCGCGGACCGGCGGATACTCGCCCAACTGCCGCCGGAGCGCACGGTCGCGGTATTGAACAAGGCCGATGCGATCGGATCCCGGTGGGGCGATGCGGTGGCCGCCGCCGAGCAGTACAGCGGCGGCCTCGGGACCGTCACACTGCCGGTGGTTGCCTCGCTGGCCGTGCGCACCAGGGCCGGTGCGCTGACCGAGGCCGATATGGTCACGCTGCGCCGCCTCGCCGAGACCGCGGATCCCGCGCTGACGCTCTCGCCCGATCTGTTCGTCGCGGCCTCGGCCGGACCCGATGTCGCCGAGCGCGAGGAGCTGCTGCAGCGCTGGGACCTCTACGGCATCACCTGTGCGCTCGCCGCGCTGCGCCGGGACCCCGATCTCGGCCCACACGCACTGCTGCAGACCATGCATGCGGCCAGCGGTATCGATCCGCTGCACCGCCTGCTGCACCGCCGCTACGAACAGCTCTCCGCGCTGCGCGGCGGCGAACTCCTCGACGAACTGACCCGGCTGGCCGCGCGTGCCGTCCCGGTCGACGGCGCCAACACCCGGGACGTGCTGGAGGACTACCTCTTCGGCGATGACGCCCGCTGGCTCGGCCTCTGCGCGGGTCTGGCCTATCCGGAGGTCGCCCACCTCGCCGCCGGATATCGCACACCGGCACCGGCCGACGCCGATGACGCCCTGGCCCGCGCTGCCCGCTGGCGTGCCGTGGTCTCCAGCGATATGTCACCCGCCGCCCGCCGCGCCGCCCTGCGCGTCCACAACGGCTATATCCGCCTATGGGAACGGATGAGCAGTGCCGGACTCTGAACAACCTGCCGCGGGTGCGCCCGCGGCAGTGACACCGCCCGACGCCAAAGATCCGATGCTGACACCGGAGGTCGAGGCGGTCGTCGCGCGATGGAATCCGCAGGGGACGGCGCTGTTGCGAGCGGTGCAGGGGACGGGGGTGGCCTCGGCGGTCACCCTGATCGGGCCCGATGACGCGAATACCAGCTTGTTGCGCACGGAGTTGGCGCGCTTCGAGCCGCAGATCGCATTGTCGGATCCGGTACCCGACGCCACTGCCGCGGTCGAAACCACCTCGCCGTCGGGCACCGCGCCATCGGCGGTCACACTCATTCTGTTGGACGCCGGTAGCGCCCTCGGCGCGGACACGCTCCACCTGGTGGACCGCCTGCGGGCCGACGGCACCCGAATCCTGCTCGCCATGAACGGCATTCACGCCTATCAGGACTGGCGGGCTGTGCATGCGCACAACCTCGAGCTGCTCCGCGCACAGGGCATCGCTGAGCTCGAGGTCGTGCCGGTTTCCGCTCGGCTCGCGGTGGCGGGCCGCACGGCGGGAGATGCGAGTCTGCTCGATCGCTCCGGACTCGGCGCACTGCACGCGGAACTGGCCGCCGCGACGGCGGGCACCGAATCCGACGACCGGGTCGCCGCCGTCACCGCACGGGTGCTGGCCGATACCCGCAGGCGGGTCGCGGAGCAGGTCGCGGTGCTGCGCTCGGGTGCGGCGCCGATCCAGTGGCGCGAGGAGCGCGCGGTCCTGCTCGCCGGGCGCGACGGCGGCCGGGCCACGGCCATGTCCAGCTTGCGCAGCCAGCTGCACCTGGCTCGGGTCGATCTGATGACCGACGTCGGGGCCAGGGTGCGGGCACTGCACACCGCCGCCCGCGGCGAACTCGATCGGCTGCGCCGCGCCGAATTCGGCGACTATCCGGAACGGCTGCAGCAGGCGGTCAACGAGCTGACCGCCGCGCTGGACGGAACCATCGACCAGCGGCTCACGGAACTCACCTCCCGACTGGGCGCGGCATCCGAACAGGACCGCGGTCTGCCACCGCGCTGGCGCGATCCGGCACCCCGCGTCGGCCCGGATCCGGAGCCGAGGCACCGGGGTGTCGAAGATCACCTCATGATCGCGCTCGGTGCGTCCGCCGGGGTCGGCATCGGACGTCTACTGGTCGCCCCGTTCTCGCTCGTGCAGGCGCTGGATTTCGCGACCGTTCCGGTGACACTGCTGCTCGGAGCGGGTGC
Source organism: Nocardia sp. NPDC004278 (assembly GCF_053602975.1). Classification (NCBI taxonomy): domain Bacteria; kingdom Bacillati; phylum Actinomycetota; class Actinomycetes; order Mycobacteriales; family Nocardiaceae; genus Nocardia; species Nocardia sp. NPDC004278. The sequence continues at coordinate 45,852 of NZ_JBSGEQ010000018.1, read as the reverse complement.
GGCGGCCTGGGTGGTGCGTGCCCGCGGTCAGGTGGCCGATCGCGCCCATCTGCGTCAATGGGTCTCTGACGCATTGGTGAATGTGAAGGCCCAGTTGGAGCAGCGCGTGGCCACCGCGCTGGTGGAATCGGAGACCGCGCTATCGGATCGGGTAATGCGCGCGAGCACCGAGCGAATCGTCGAAATCGACCGTCAGGTGGCCGAATTGGAGGGCAAACTGCGCCGGGCCGCGGCGGAGCAACCCGGACAGCTTGCCGCCTGCGAACGTGATATTGCCATCCTCGATCGGTACAGAACATCTTTTGATTAGGTAATTAGTGGGTACTCCTGGGGGAACCCGATTCCGTACTGGCCGTCACATCGCGTTAACCTCTAGAGCAGGAACCTGGGCGTCCGCTTCGTCCTTGTACGCGGTCCAGCCATGGCGCGCTTTCGACTGGTCGTAGCGGGTGCCTTCCCGCCAACGGTGGCGCTCGGTGTGTTCGCGCTGGTCATGGGCCATACCGTAGCGACTGCTCGCAGGTCGCTCGAAATGGTCAGCCCAGGCGGCGACACCGAAGCCGCCCATCTCAGGAGAGATTTCATGACCTCAGCGACCATTCCTGGTCTTCGCGATTCCGACGGCAAGCAGCCGACCGAGCACAGCGAACTACTCGCCTGGGTACAGGACGTCGCAGAACTCACTCAGCCAGAGCGAGTGGTCTGGGCGGACGGTTCCGATGAGGAGTGGGATCGGCTGACCACCCAACTCGTCGCGGCGGGCACCTTCAAGAAGCTCAACGAGGAGAAGAAGCCGAACTCCTTCCTCGCCCTCTCCGATCCCTCCGATGTGGCGCGTGTCGAATCCCGCACCTACATCTGTTCCAAGACCGAGGCCGACGCGGGCCCCACCAACAACTGGGTCGACCCCACCGAGATGCGCGCCACCATGACCGAGCTGTTCCGCGGCTCGATGAAGGGCCGCACCATGTACGTGGTGCCGTTCTGCATGGGCCCGCTCGGTGCCGAGGACCCCAAGCTGGGTGTGGAGATCACCGACTCCGAATACGTCGTGGTGTCGATGCGCGTGATGACCCGGATGGGCACCGCCGCGCTGGAGAAGCTCGGCACCGATAAGCCGTTCGTGAGGGCGCTGCACTCCGTCGGCGCGCCGCTGGCCGACGGCCAGGCCGATGTGCCGTGGCCGTGCAACGACACCAAGTACATCACCCACTTCCCCGAGGACCGCGAGATCTGGAGCTACGGCTCCGGCTACGGCGGCAACGCGCTGCTCGGCAAGAAGTGCTACTCGCTGCGCATCGCCTCGGCCATGGCCCATGACGAGGGCTGGCTGGCCGAGCACATGCTGATCCTCAAGCTGATCTCCCCGGAGAACAAGGCGTACTACATCGCCGCGGCCTTTCCGAGCGCGTGCGGTAAGACCAACCTCGCGATGATCCAGCCGACGGTTCCCGGCTGGCGCGCGGAGACCCTCGGCGATGACATTGCCTGGATGCGTTTCGGCAAGGACGGCCGCCTGTACGCGGTGAACCCGGAGTTCGGGTTCTTCGGCGTCGCGCCGGGCACCAACCGCAGCTCCAACCCCAACGCCATGGCGACCGTCGAGGCGGGCAATACCGTCTACACCAATGTCGCGCTCACCGATAACGGCGATGTCTGGTGGGAGGGCCTGGAGGGCGAGCCCGATCACCTGATCGACTGGAAGGGCAACGACTGGTACCTGCGGGAGACCGAAACGCTTGCCGCGCACCCGAACTCGCGCTACTGCACGCCGATGTCGCAGTGCCCGATCCTGGCTCCGGAATGGGACGACCCGCAGGGCGTGCCGATTTCGGCGATCCTGTTCGGCGGCCGCCGCAAGACCACGGTCCCACTCGTGACCGAGTCCTTCGACTGGCAGCACGGCGTTTTCATGGGCGCCACCCTGTCGTCCGAGCAGACCGCCGCGGCCGAGGGCAAGGTCGGCACCGTGCGTCGCGACCCGATGGCCATGCTGCCGTTCATGGGCTACCACGTCGGTGACTACCTGAACCACTGGATCAATGTCGGCAAGAACGCGGATGCGAACAAGCTGCCGAAGATCTTCTACGTCAACTGGTTCCGGCGCGGTGGCGACGGCCGCTTCCTGTGGCCCGGATTCGGTGAGAACTCCCGCGTGCTGGAGTGGATCGTCGGCCGGATCGAGGGTTCGGCGCAGGCCGAGCCGACCGCGATCGGCAATGTGCCCACCGCCGCGCAGCTCGACCTCGAGGGTCTGAAGGTAGACCCCGCCGATGTCGACGAGGCGCTGGCCGTCGACGCCGGCGAGTGGCGTAAGGAGATCCCGCTCATCGAGGAGTGGTTCGAATTCGTCGGCGATAAGCTGCCCTCCGGAGTGCGCGACGAGTTCGAGGCGCTGAAGGAGCGCCTGGGCTGATAGCGCCCGGAAACTTATTCGCCCGCACCATTTTCCGAAATGGTGCGGGCGAATTCGTTTATTCAGCAGGTTATTCGGAGTACGGGGCCATCCGGACGAGTTGCAGAAAGCCGACACTGTTCAGCAGGGCGGCGCGGCCCTTCGGTACCGCCTCGGCCTCGGCCTTGAACGCGGCGATCAGATGCCGCTTGACCTGGTGGCGCGGATGGCGCTGCAACAGTTGCGCGACCCACTCCGGGTCCAGTTCCGGATAGCGCGCACCGATCACATCCACCGATGCGCCCGCCGATACGAATCCGCCGGGATCGCTCAGATCATCGGCAACGCCGGGGGTGATGTGCGCGGCGATCGCGGCCCCGATCGCCTGTGCGCGTTCCGGTTCCGCACCCTCGCGCACCGCGAAAGCCGCCGCCCGTTCGCCACCGGCCACCGCGAAACATCTTCCCGGGGTGGGGCTTTCGAGCTGCAGATCATGTAGCAGGCAGGCGACATAGACCAATTCGTCGTCGTAGCGAACACCGTCGAGTTCGGCGAGCACCCGGCCGAAGAAATAGGTGCGATATGAATGCTCGAGCATATGGATCGACAGCGATTCGCGGGCTTCGGTTTCCGCCGCCTTGGCGAGTTTCGAATCGGGCACGCGCAGTCCTGCGAACTCCAGGCGCCCGGTGCCATGTCTGCCGAGCATCCGTTTGAGCTGCGCGCCACCCAGTTTCGGCAGCGTGCGCCCGACCTCGACCGCCAGTTGCCGGTGCTGTGCGCCAGAGAGCGTCCCTCCGGTCCGCGTCGCCCATTCCCAATCGATGCCAGCAGGCGCACCCACGTCGTTCTCCTTCTCTCGAACGCTGCTCGCTGTTCAGTGAAGCGCCCTGGTCGATCGGCGACGAGTGGCGGATATGCCAGTAATGCTCGGATTCACGCCAATCCGAGGGCGGAAGCGTACTTTACCTGGTGCATCCGATTCTCCAATGGGCTGCAAGCCCGAACGACAGGAGCGGCAGCAGCCCGAACGACAGGTTGCCGAGTCGTACCGGGCTTTACCTAGCGGCCGAGTCGACTGCTCAACTGAAGTCGCTCACGTGGTCTCTTGCCCACTGCGCGAACGAATGCGCAGGGTGACCGGTGACCTCCTCGATAATGGTCGAGACCTGCGGTGCCGTGGTGAGTCCGGCCTCCCATCCGGCCAGGACGGCATCGACGCCGATCGATGGCATGGTCCTGCCGAGTTCCGCGCGCGCCTGTTCGACGGGGATCACCTCGAGGCTGATCTCGCGGCCGATGGCCGCACCGATGTGCTGGACCTGTTCGCGCAGGGTCAGTGCCTCCGGGCCCCATACGGGATAGGCGTGGCCTTCGTGCCCCGGTTCGGTCAGCGCGGTCACCGCGAGCGCGGCCAGATCCTTCTCGTGGATGGGTGCCGTGCGGGCGTCGGCATAGGGCATCCGGACGACGCCTTCGTCGCGAATGGACCGCTGCCACCACCACAGTGCGTTGGTGGCGAACATGCCGGGTCGGATGAATGTCCAGTCCAAGGCGGACTTTTCGATGGCGGACTCGATGACGGCGTGCATCCGGGCAATCGGGTTGTCCGCGGCACCGGCCAGCACAACGGCCCCGGACGACAGAAATACCACATGCCGCACTCCGGCGGATTCGGCCGCCGCGACGAAACCGTCGATGCCGTCGGGTTTGGCATAGAGGAATACCCGCTCCGCGCCTTCGAGTGCGGCGGGCAGCGTCTCCGGGTGTTCGAGATCGGCCGCGACGACCTGCGCGTGCGGCGGGAAGTCCGCGGTGGCGGGTTCCCTGCTCGTCAGACGGACCTGCTCGCCCAGTGAAATCAGTCCCGCCGCGACGTGCCGGCCGACATTGCCCCTGGCTCCGAAAATTACTGTGACCATGGCGGCAGCGTAGGCCGATGAACTTACTTCTAGAAAGGACATACCTTCAGGTAAGCTCCGGAAATGACGGTACGTTCGCAGGTTCGGCACCCTGCCTGGCGGGACATGAGTGACGCATTCAACAGTGATTGCCCGGCCCGCGAGGTGCTCGACCACATCACGAGCCGCTGGGGCATGCTGATCCTGACCGCCCTCGGCAATGGGCGGCTGCGGTTTTCGGAGTTGAACGCCATGATCGGCGGGATCAGCGAGAAGATGCTGTCACAAACGCTGCGCACGCTGGTGCGGGACGGCCTGATCGCGCGCACCGTCGAGCCGACCACCCCGCCCCGCGTCAGCTACGAACTGACCGCACTCGGTCAGGGCCTCACCGAGTCCCTGCAACAGTTCCTGGGTTGGATCCGCGAGAACACCGTCGAGGTCATGGCCGCCCAGAGCCGCCACGACCGCCAAAGCGCCAGCGCCCCGCCCAGATAGCTTGCTGCCCCACCCCCCTCCGACTGCTCGCCGAGCGTAGTTATACGGCGATCGAATATGCCCGGGCAACCACCATCCGACTACCTTCGACTGTCCCTTGGAGCTAGGGGCGATACGGCATGGACGGGGCAGTGGTCTCGCGAATTCGGTTCTGTCGGAGTAACTTTCGTGGTTGCCGAGCCGTATTGCGATGAGCGGCCACACCCGCAGGTTCTGTGTTGACCACTGTGCAAGCGCCGCATAGCAGCCAGCGTGCACCCCGTGGTTGCTGACCGGATGCCCGCCTTGGTCGCCAGGGCGTGGCGCCGCCGCGGTGGCGGTGGCGACCCGGATTTCGCTGCCCACCATGCGGGCGACCAGCGCAAACGCCGGGGCATTGCCTACCTCACCGAACTCCGCACCGCTGCAGGCCGATTCGACGCCGAGGGGCTGGCAGGTACGGCGCAAGGGCGTCTGGCGGGAATAGCGGCAATACTCGGATTCGTGCCAGACTGAGGGGGTGAAGCAGGTTGTTGCGTTGGCGCTGGACGGGGTCATGACCTATGACCTGGCGTGTGCGGTGCAGGCGTTTCGGCACGGACCGGGTAAGACCGGTGAACCGGTGGGGTTCGAGATGCGGACCTGCGGGGTGCGGCCGGGGGCGGTGTGGACGCCGAATGGTTTCGGGCTCGAGGTGGACGACGGACTCGAGGCGCTCGAGAGCGCCGATATCGTGGTGGTGCCGGGGATCGGATTGCCCACCTGGCCGCCGCCCGAGGAGGTGCTGGATGCGCTGCGGGCCGCCGCGGCCCGGGGCGCGACAATGGTCAGCATCTGCACCGGCGCATTCATTTTGGCGCGGGCCGGTCTGCTGGACGGACGCCCTGCCACCACCCACTGGGCGTATTGCGATGAATTCGCCGAGCTGTTCCCGGCGGTCAAGCTCGACCCCGCAGCGCTGTATGTGGACGACGGCGATGTGCTCACCTCGGCCGGTCTGTCCGCGGGGATGGATCTGTGCCTGCACATCGTGCGCCGCGAACTCGGTGCGGGCGCGGCAGCGGAGCTGGCTCGCTGGAATGTGACGCCGCCGCACCGCGAGGGCGGCCAGGCGCAGTACATTCCGGATGCCCTGGGCGGCAATGACTTCCCCGGCACGCTTGCCGCCACCATGGCCTGGGCGGTGGCGAATCCGGCACAGGCACCGGATGTTTCGGCGCTCGCCGGGCATGCGCTGATGAGTGAGCGCACCTTCATTCGCCGCTTCAAGGCCGAGGTCGGCAGCACGCCGCGGCGTTGGCTGGAGGCGCAGCGGACGGTGCGCGCTCGGGAATTGCTGGAGACCACCGAACTGCCCGTCGAAGTCGTTGCGGCGCAGTCCGGGTTCGGCAGCATCACGGCCCTGCGGGTGCATCTTCGCGCGGCCACCGGAACGACGCCCGCCGGATACCGCCGCTCGCTGCGCCGCTGCCCTCCCCCTCCGACTGCTCGCCGAGCATAGTCATCCGGCGGTCGAATGCGGCCTTGGTGACCACCATTCGACGACCTGGCCCCAGGGCGGGAGGCGGCAGGCGCTAGCTGGATGCGGCGCTAGCGCGGGCGGGCGATCGTTGGTGCGTGCGCGCACTTGCGGTGCTGCGACCGGGCAGTGTTCCAGATCACAGGACCTGGGGGCGCGGGTGCGCTACCGTGGATTTGCCCGAACAGTGCTTTGGGGTCGATGCCAGGCATGCGGTGTGTGCCAGGCACTGGCTTATGCTTTGGGAGTACTCCGTCTCATAATCGACCAGTCCGATTGCTTGACGTTAACTGCGTGACTTGAGATCGACTGAACTACTTCCCTTTTCGACTCGTGAACCCGCGTCGTCGCGGCCAATGATGAGATCGACGCGCGAGAGGTGGTTGGAGCAATGACCGATCTGGACATCGGCCCATTTGTAACGCCCCAGGTAGCCGGAATCGAGCCGCCGACGGCGAGCACGCCGCTGCAGCGCGCCGCTGGCCGGTTGCAGGCGGCGCTGCCGCCCGGCTGGCGCGTCGAAATCATCGACGCGCCCCGTGCACGTGGCACCCAGAGTGCACTGGGTAGCCATCGTCGCCAGCCCGTTCTCCGGGTGGTCATGCCGGAGTAGTAATTACCCCGTCCACCCCAGCGGCATCAGCAGCGACTTCTGCTCGCAGAAGGCGTCCAGACCCTCCGGTCCGTTCTCCCGGCCGAGGCCGGAGGTCTTGTACCCGCCGAACGGGGAGCCGGGATCGAACGCGTACCAGTTGATCGCGTAGGTGCCGGTGCGCACCCGCGCCGCGATCTCCGCACCGTGCTCGATATCGGTGGTCCAGACCGAACCGGCCAGGCCATAGACGGAGTCGTTCGCGATGGCCACCGCCTCGTCCTCGGTCTCGTAGGGGATGACCGAGAGGACCGGGCCGAAGATCTCTTCCTGTGCGATCGTCGACTTATTGTCGACATCGGCGAAAATGGTCGGCTCGACGAACCAGCCGCGATCCACATCCGCCGGCCGGCCGCCGCCGAGCACCAGCCGCGCGCCCTCCTCCTTGCCTTTGGCGATGTAACCCTCGACGCGATCGCGCTGACGTTCGGAGATCAGTGGGCCGAAGGTGGTCGCCGGGTCGGTGGGATCGCCGGTCTTCAGCGTCTTCACGTGTTCGACCAGCGCGTCCAGGATTTCGTCGTAGCGGCTGCGCGGCGCGAGGATGCGGGTCTGCGCGACACAGCCCTGGCCGCTGTTCATCAGGCCGGAGAAGGCGAGCACCGGAATGTTGGCGGCGATATCCATATCGGGCAACAGGATTGCCGCAGATTTGCCACCGAGTTCGAGCGATACGCTCTTGAGCTGACCGGTCGCAATCGCGCCGATCTTGCGGCCGACCGCGGTGCTGCCGGTGAAGGTGATCTTGTCGACCCCCGGATGGGAGACGAGGTACTCGGCGGCGTCGGCCTCGGCGGGCAGGATCGACAGCACACCCTCGGGCAGGCCGGCGTCGGTGAAGATGTCGGCGATCTTATTGGCGGTCAACGGGGTCAGCGGCGCGGGCTTGAGCACGATCGTGCACCCGGCGAGCAAGGCGGGCGCGAGCTTATTGGCCGCGAGGAAAAGCGGCACGTTCCAGGCGGTAATGGCCGCGACGACACCGCGCGGCTCCCGCGAGACCCGCGAGGTGCCGAACATGCCGGTGCGGGTTTCGTTCCAGGGGAAGGACTTTGCCAGTCCGGCATACGAGTCGAGCGCGGCCACCGCCGGAATCTGGTTGAGCGTCATGGCGATCATCTGCGGTGCGCCCATCTCCGCGGTGAGCGTGGCGAGCAGGTCGGCCGAACGCTCCTCGATCAGGCGCGCGGCACGCGACAGGACCTGGGCACGCTCCTCGGGCGGGGTGGACGGCCACGGACCGTTGTCGAAGGCGTGCCTGGCGGCGGCGACGGCCGCATCGACGTCGGCGCGACCCACCACCGGGACGCTGCCCACCGTCTCGACCGTCGCGGGTGAGATGACCTGGAGGCGCTCGGTGGAGGCTGGCGCGGTCCAGCGGCCGCCGATGAACAAGCTGTCGTAATGCATGAGAACACGTTACAGTTTTGCCGCCCGATTGTCTGTAACCTGTTTCAGTTTTCTGTTCGAACAGCATTCTGAACAGGGCGAATTCCAACCTGTCGGTTCGCTTTTCAGAGAACGCACTATTGCGTTCTGTTGCTGCAAGGGTCATGCTTTAGCAACAGTTCAGCTCGCTCGATTCGTTACGCAATTGGGGAGTCCGAGTCATGGCGGTGCAAGTAATCGGCCGGTCGCTGATGACCAGTGATCAGACCGAGCATCAGGCTAAAAGTGTTGGCGCGGGCGGGTGGGTGGTCTCCTTCCTGCCGGGCCGGACGCTGACCATCGAGCAGGCAACAGCAGCAATGCAGGCCGCCGAGGCAGTGGCGGTCGTCGGACTGCTAGCCGATCAAGTCGGACTAACCACGCTGGAGACGGTCGGCCTGGCGATTCAGGAATCGCCTTGGGCGGCAACGGCCAACGCATGCGGGCGCAGGAGCTGGCGACGGGGCTGGCTGGAGAAGTAGTCGCACCCTACTTGGTTGCCACTACCACCAGATTGCTCACCAATACCTCTCGCAGTATCGGTACCCGAACCACCCACCACGCCCAGCGCGGGTGGTAGCGCGGGAAGACAGTGCGCACATCGGCGGAAGTGCTTGCCGCCCAACGCAACCCATCGGTGGCGCCGACCGCGAACAGCGATTTGCCGAAGCGATTCTTCGGTTCCCGGCCGGTCTTGCGGCGGTACCGGCGCGCGGCGTACTCCCCACCGAGGTAGTGCCACGGACCGGTTTCGTGACCGCCGAATGGGCCGTGCCACACCGTGTACGACAACACGATCAAACCGCCGGGGCGGGTTACCCGCACCATCTCATCGGCCATGACCCATGGGTGCGGCACGTGCTCGGCGACATTCGAGGAGAAGCAGATATCCACGGCGTTGTCGCGGAACGGCAGTGCCATGCCCGAGCCGCGCACCGCGCCGGGCACCGACAGTCCCGCGGCATGCATCTCCGACGGATCGGGCTCGACCGGGATATAGCGCGCACCGGTCTTGACGAATTCGTCGGCGAAGTAGCCGGGGCCGCCGCCCACATCGAGGATCGTCGCGCCGTCGAGCCCCTTTCCGGTGATATCGGCATAGAAATCGCCGATCAGCGCGGCGCTGTCGGCGGCAATGCCGCCGTAGAAGACTGCCGGATCGGTCTGCTCGAACCGGAAACTGCCGAGCAGCCGCAGCGACCGGCGCAATGTCGCGCGCCGCGCGAACCGGGACAGCGACGGCCCGGTGCGCCGTGGGGCGTGCGCCGCCACGGCCTCGGCTGGTTCGGTTTCAGCTCTCGGCACGGCGCAGAGTCTCGCACAGAGCTGATATGCCGCTGCCGTCCCGGCTGCCCGGGGTGGGAATTCCGCATCGCACGGCGGGTCGATGCGGTGCGAGCTGGTTGGACGGGTGCGCGGGTTAGGGTGTACGGCGATATCCGTCGTCCCGGCCGGGACCCGTCGACCGAGAGAAGCTCCACCGTGCGCGAAGTCCTCCTGCTGTGCTGGCGTGACACCGGGCACCCGCAGGGCGGCGGCAGCGAGCGGTACCTGGAGCAGGTCGGGGCCCAACTCGCCGCCCGCGGGGTCAAGGTCACCCTGCGCACCGCCCGCTATCCGGGTGCGCCGAAACGGGAGCGGATCGACGGCATCGAGATCAGCCGGGCGGGCGGTCGATTCTCGGTCTATCCGCGCGCGCTGATCGCGATCGCTCTCGGTCGCCTCGGTATCGGGCCGCTGCGCGGGCTGCGCCCGGATGCGGTGATCGACACCCAGAACGGCATTCCCTTCTTCGCTGGCATCGCTGCCGATGCGCCGTCGGTGGTGCTTGTGCATCACGGACATCGGGAGCAGTGGCCGGTCGCCGGACGTTTCGTCGGGCGCATCGGCTGGTGGATCGAATCGCGGCTCTCGCCCCGCGTGCATCGGAACAATCAGTACCTGACCGTTTCGCTGCCCTCGGCCGAGGAACTGGCCACGCTCGGCGTGGACGGGTCGCGGATCGCGGTGGTCCGCAATGGCGCCGAACCTGTTCCCACCGACGCGCCGACCGGCTGTGCGGAGACCCGCACGGATGATCCGCGCATTGTGGTGCTGTCGCGACTGGTGCCGCACAAGCAGATCGAAGACGCGCTGAATGTCGTGGCCCGATTGCGGCAGCGGATCCCCGGCCTGCGGCTGGATGTGATCGGCGACGGCTGGTGGGCGGACAACCTGAAGGCCGACGCCCGCGACCTCGGCATCGCCGATGCGGTCACCTTCCACGGCCACGTCGATGAGCGGCGTAAACACGAACTGCTCGCCCGCGCCTGGGTGCATCTGCTGCCCTCGCGCAAAGAGGGCTGGGGACTCGCGGTGATCGAGGCGGCCCAGCACGGTGTGCCGACCATCGGCTACCGCAGTTCGCGCGGACTCACCGATTCCATTGTCGACGGTGTGACCGGAGTGCTCGTCGACGATATCGGCCAGCTCGGCGACTCCGTCGGCGAACTGCTCGACGACACCCAGGCGCGTGCCGTGATGGGCGAGAAGGCGCGTGCCCGTGCGCGTGAATTCTCCTGGGAGCAAACGGGAAACGGTGTTTACGAGGTACTCGCGGCGGCGGCCCGAGGTGAGTACACCGCGGGGCTCATGCCGCCCGGACCCTGATCAGCTGCGGTCCACGATCGCGGCGATCGGACCGGCGCGGACGAATTCCGATCGGCCCTCGACTTCGATGGGCGTGCTAGCGGCCGGAATATCGACGAATCGGTCCTGGTACGCGATCTCGGTGATCGTGACGGTGCCCAGGGTGCGCAGTGTGATCACCCTGTTCGGCGAACAAGGTGGCGTTGTGGCGGCGGCGGAATTCCGCTGCGCCATAGGCAGATACAGATTTGTCACAACCAGATAGTTGTGTGTAAGCGTTTTCAGGCAGGAGGGCGCAATAGTGCGGCCAGTAGCAGTCCACCGATCAGCAGTGCGGCCCAAATGAGGTGGGCGGCATAGGCGATCACCCGCAGGGTGGTGTGTGATTCGGCGGGCCGGTCGGTGCTGCCGGGGACTCGGTACAGTGCGAGTTCGGAGTCGGTGTAGACCGTCGTCAATTGGGCGAGTGTCGCTTTCGACTCGCCGAGTGGTCCGGGAGTGGTGCGCTCGACCAGGACCCAGCCGACACCGAGGTCCGCCAGCTGCCGCGCCGAACCTCCGTGCAGCAGTACGGATTCCACTTCCCGGGCGCTGGCGCCTTCACCGGCGACCGTCCGGCCGTGCACCGGGAGTTCGCCGGTCTGCAGCACGTCACGCGGCAGCATGCGAGGGGCCGGATCCAATACCGGCACTTTGCCGCTGTACGGAAATTTCCGGAACATGCCTCCGGGCAGCACCGCGATATCGCCCGGGCCATCGATCCGGTTGGCGACTTGCTGCCAGCTCACCGGATAGTGCACCGGACGCAGTTGATTGCCAACGCCCCAGGCGAGATCGAACAGCGGCAGTACGAGCAGTGCGATGAATAGCGCTGCGGTCAGCGACATTGCGGTCGTTCGTGAGTTGCGGGCGGGCGGTTCGGTCGACGCGGCTGTGGTGAACCACCCGGCAGCGGTCCGGCACCCGGCCGCGGCGCACAGCGCGTAGGCGGGCATTGCCAGTGCCACGTACTTCTGCGTGTCACGCAGCAGCCCGGTGCCGGGCACATTGGCGACGAGCCATTCCATGGCGCTCATGCCCCACGCTGTCGCGCCCAAGGCGGGGAGTACGACCGCGGCGGCGGCCAGCATCAGTAGGACGCGGCGAATACGGATGCTCGCGCGATCGATCGCGGTGGACTCGGCCCCCAGTTTTGTCGAATGGGCAATGGCTGCATCGGATTCGACATGGGCGGTGCGGCCGGTCGGGACTGTGGTGCCGGGTTCGATATCGGTGGGGGCTGCGGAACGGGTTCGGGTGTTGTCGCTCGTTGCGGTCCTACCAGTGGTGTTCGGCTTGGGTGCGGCGGGTGTCGAGTGAGTCGTGGAGGTGGCGGCTGTGGGGCGGGGCGGGAAAGTGCCGGTCGCGGATGTCTTCTTGGTCCAAGCAGCGCGGATGCCGGTTGCCACGAGGATCAGGAGGAGGGCGGTGCCGATCAGGGCGAGTGCGGTGGTGCGGGAGTGCGGGACCGAATCGGCGTTCCAGATGCCGCCGAGTCCGGCCAGGCTGCCGAGCGTGCCGAGGGCGGGTTCGGCGCGGGCGGCGAAGGCGGCGATTCCGGCTGGGTCGGAGGGTTCGGAGCCTGCGCCGGACAGTGCCGTCGCGGTCAACCACGGCGCGGATGCGACCAGCAGCAGTGCGAGTGTTCCGAGGAGGTTTCGCCGTCCGATCAGGACGACAGCGGTACCGCCCGCGAGCAGCGCGCCGGTCGGGGTGAGTCCTGCGGCGGCGAAGCATGCGGCCAGTGCGGCCCATGAGGCTGCCGTACTTCCTGTCGTCTTGGTGGCACGGTGGAATCGCGGGCGGCGATCAGCAGCTTGTGCTGGACTGCGATTCTGAGGTGCCGCAGTAGCGGTCGAATCGGCGCGGTCGGTGGCGGTCGAAGCGATGCGCCGATCCACACCAGACTCGTCGAACGCGTGGAATGCGGCATCCGGCGCGTTGCGCTGGCGAATTCGGTATGCGGCCAGCGCGGTCCACGGCAGCGCGGCATAGCCCGTCAGCAGACTCCAATGGCCCTGCAGCAGACGTTCGGCCACATACGGATTCCACAGAGCGACGGTGACCGCGACCAGTTGCGGTCCGGTCGATACCCGGAGCAATTCGCGGGCCAGCACCGCCGCGCCATATCCGGCCGCCCACAGCGCGACGACCAGGATCGCTTTGACGATCAGTCCGCCATCGATGATCGATGACAGCGCCGCGAGCAGCGCGTCCTGCGGCACCGCGCGCGGGGCCGCGGCACCGAGCCCCAGCGCCGAATCCGTCGGATAGGAGCGCGGCGTACTCACTGCATCGCGCAGCAGCAGATAGCCCGGTCCGAGCAGTGGACCGGCAATGAGCAGCGATAACCCCCCGCTGTACCCGGCCGGTGCGAATCGCACCCACCGTGCGCGCCCAGCCGGCCAGTCACTCACGCGTGCACCCTACGTCCCGAATGCGAACCCACCAGCCCCGGGCCATACCCACCCGCGCCCCCGGGCCATGCCCACCCGCGGCCCCGGGCCATGCCCACCCGCGGCCCCGGGCCTACGCCGTATCCGAATGCGTTTCGCCGCCCGAATTCTCGCACCCGAGAAACCCGGGGCCCGCGCGGGCGAATCTGCGCGTCCCCTGGACGGATGATCACCATGCGCTCATGCAGGTAAACGTCGAGAGCAGCCTGCATCAGCGCATTCTCGACGAATGCGTGATCGCATTGGGGGGTGTGGGTCGGTCGGGGGGTGTGGACTGGGCTTGTTGGGATGGGTGTATAGGGCTCGGGGGGTGGGTGGGACGATTGCGGCGTGCCTGCCGTCCGTCGTCTACCCGTTGTCGCGGATCTGACGTTGGTGACGGCTGGCGCGATGACGGCGAATGTGGCGGGGTATCTGCTGCAGATGCTGGCCAGCCGGTGGTTGGGGGTCAGCGGGTACAGCGAATTCGCGAGTCTGCTCGCGGTGCAGTTGTTGTGCGCGGTGCCCGCGCTGGCATTGCAGAATGTGGTCGCGCGGGAATTGGTGCGGGGCGCGAGCGTCTCGGCGCTGCGTCGGTTGCAGTGGCGGTGTGCGGTAATCGTCGCGGTTGTCGCCGCGGTGCTGGTTCCGCTGGTGACCGCGGTGCTGAATGTCGGCGTGGTCGCCTGCGCCGCCGCACTCGGCGCGGCCCCCGCCCTGGTGCTGCTATCCGGCGAACAGGGCATCCTGCAGGGCGGCAGACGCTTTCGCGCATTGGCGATAGTCCTCGGCACGGCCGGAATCGCACGCGTAGCTCCCGCCCTGGTAGTCCTTGCACTGGGCGGCTCCGCCGCGCCCGCCCTCTGGGCCGCCGCCCTCGGCATTACCGCCGCCGCCGCATTCGCCCGCTACACCGCATCCACACCCCCTCGCACCAGCCCCACAGCCGATGCGGAAACGGAACCGTCCCCCCGCGATGGGTCCGAAGCACCGGGATATGGGGTCGGCGGTTCCGGCGATGTGACGCGCGGGGTACCGACACAGGGAGTTGGCCACGATGGATCGACACGTGCGGTCCGCTCCGAAGGCGTGCGTGGCGCCAATCGGTGGGTGGCGCGGTTATGGGCCTGGGGTGTATCCGGCGCCTCGGACGGGGGAGCGCAAGCGGTTGGGGTAGTGCCGGTGTTGCGGGCGGCGCAGGCGCAGGCGGCATTGATGGCGTTGTCGTCAGCGGATTTGATTGTTGCGCGAATTGTGTTGGCGGAGGCGGATGCGAGTCGGTATGCGCTCGGGGCGATTGCCACGAAGATCGCGTTCTGGCTGCCGCAGGCGGTGGGGGTGGTGTTGTATCCGCGGATGGCGCAGCCGACGCATTCGGCGCGGGCGATCCGGGATGCGCTCGCCGTGCTGTCCGGCATCGGGATCGTTGCGGTAGTGGGTGCGGCGGTGACGGCACCGCTGGCGCCCCTGTTCGCGGGACAGGACTATGCGCCGATCCAGGGCATGCTGTGGCTGTTCGCACTGCAGGGTGCCATCCTGGCGGTGCTCCAGGGCGCACTGCTCTCGGCGATCGCGGTAGACCGGACCTCCCTTGCCGCACTGACGTGGCTCGGCCTCGCGGTCGAGCTGGTCCTGATGGCCTCCTTCGCCCGCTCGGTCCCCGCCCTGATCACCACTGCCGTCGCCGTCGCTGCCGCCACCACGATCCTGGTCGCGGCCATCGTCCTGCGAACCGCCGAACGCTCCCCATCACCCGCCTGACCGCAGGTTCGCTAGCGATCGCCTGCTCGGGTGCGGCGGTTCGTCGGCGGTCGGGTGGCTGGGTGGCGATTGTCCGTTCGGGTGAGTGGTTCGTCGATGATCGGCTGCTCGGGTGCGGCGGTTCGTCGGCGGTCGCGTGGCTGGCGACTATCTGTTCGGGTGAGCGGGTTCGTTGAAGACCACCTGCCTGAGCACACCGGCTCACGATCACCTGCCTGAGCGCACCGGCTCACGATCACCTGCCTGAGCGCACCGGCTTGCTGACGTTCCCTCGCGTGGGTGCGCCGTTCGGCGATGACTGCCTGTCTGGTGTGCTGTTTCACCAACGATCGCTGCGTGGGCATATCGGTTCGCCTGTGGTTGTCTGAGCGGTCGGTTCGCTGGTGATCTCCTGCTGGGCGCACCGGCTCGCGATCACCCACCCGACCGCACCGGCTCGCGATCACCCACCCGACCGCACCGGCTCGCCTACGATCACCAGCATGATCACCGCTGTGCACACACTGGTCTATGCGGAGGATCCGGATGCGGCTCGCGCGTTCTTCCGCGACGTTCTCGGCTGGCCGAATGTGGACGCCCATGGTGGGTGGCTGATTTTCGGAACCGGGCCGAGCGAACTCGGGGTACACCCCGCCGATGGCCCACCGCGCCACGAGATTTCGCTGATATGCGATGACATCGAGCAGACCATGGCGGAATTGGCCGGGCGTGGAGCGCGATTCGAGGGCGACATTGCCGAGCGGAGATTCGGGCGCTGCGTCGACATGAAGATCCCGGGCGCGGGGCTGATGCTGCTGTACCAGCCGTCGCATCCCGTCGCGTATCCCTCGAGTTCGTCCGCCACCTGATCGAACTGCCCCCAAAACGAACTCGGCTCCCAGGCGTAATGCCGGGGAGCCGAGTATCGGAACTGCCGTCAGAGATTCTTCTGGATCCTGAACTGCTGGGTAGGAGCGTCATCCCCGCCCCGGCCCGGACCACCGCGCCGACCAACGCTGGCACCGGCGGATCCACCGCGGATCCCCAGGATCGCACCGCCGACCAGGGCGGCGACACCGAGCACGCCGAGCACGATCGGCATGATCCGGCCGTACAGCGACAGCTTGTCGATGTTCTCCTTGGCGACCGAGAGCTGCGATTCGATGGTGTTCTCATCGAAGACGAGGTGCGACTTCAGCGCGGTGACGTCGGGGTGGTCGGCGCTGCGTGCGTAGAACAGGTTGAGCTGCTCGCCGCCCTTGACCACGGTGCCGGTCTTCGGCTCGACCCACAGGTCGCGGGTGTTGGTGTAGTAGCGGGTCATGGTGACCGGCTCGTCACCTTCGAGGCCCCACTTCGCGGCGGGCAGGCTCAGCCGATTGGTCGGCGCCTGGACCACGTCCCACAGGTTGGTCGCCGGGACCGACATCTGGAAGTGGTAGACCTTCGTGCTGTTGATCTCGGTCTCTTCGATGAACTTGGCGTCGAAGGTCTTGCGCACGTTGAGATCGAAGTACGGGTAGGTCTTCTTCTCGGTGCCGATCGGGAAGCGGTACTGCAGGCCGGTGTGCTGCACCGGGTCGGCGATGCTCTGTAGGTCCTTGTTCACCGTGACGGCAATGGAGCCGTTGGGCTCCTTGGCCACCGGCTCGCCGGACTTGCGGTCGATGGTGACCCGGTCGATGGTCGCGGTCAGCAGGCCGGTGTCGCCCTGCTTATCGATGCGCCGCAGCGTCTGACCGGCCTGGACGGTCATCTCGGTGGCGTCGGAGGGGTCCTCGACGGTGAGGAACCGCTGCGAGACCAACGGCACATTGGTGTCGACCTTGGCCGCGCCCTCGGGTGCGGTGAGCGACTTGGCGTCCAGGACGAGGCTGTCCTCGCCGGGCTGGTTCGTCGCAATCGTGGTGATCTCGAGGTCGAGGGGAGTTTTTGCCAGTTTGCTGACGGTGTAGGTCGGGATCATCACCGCGGCGACGATCAACAACGCGCCCAGACCCACGAGCAGGCAGGCCACCGTCCTTCTGGTTCCGGCACTCAGTGCCATGCAAACTCTCCTCGTCGTAGAACACGGGTCTGTGCGGCAAGTACTGCGGGCGCGCCGCGGCACTCGTGAGCCCCGACACTAACAGTCCGTTGTCGTACTATGCGGTGTCGAGGCCGGATTCGACCCAGAAATCGCCAGAGTCTAACGCGAAATCTGAAACGTTGGGTTACCAGCCGGTAGGTACGACTGCTTGCAGGTCGCTCGAACGGACCTGCAGACTGGAGTCCGATGACCGCTACCCCTCCCACACCGACCGAAGCCGCGCCCGCTCGCACGCGGGGTTTCGTGCCTGCCCTGGAAGGTATGCGTGGCATGGCCGCGCTGGGTGTGCTGCTGACCCACGTCGCGTTCCAGACCGGCGCCGCGAATACGCCGGTGCTGGGCCGGATCTGGGAACGGTTCGATATGGCGGTCGCGGTGTTCTTCGCGCTGTCGGGCTTCCTGCTGTGGCGTCCGCATGCCGCGAAGGCGCGCGGGTTGGGGACCGCGCCCTCGGTCGGCTACTACCTGCGGCACCGAGCGGCGCGCATTCTGCCCGCGTACTGGGTTGTGGTGGCCGCGGTTCTGATCTTGGTTCCGAGTGCGGCCGGCACTGCTGGCCTGCGCGTATGGGTTTCGAATCTGGCCCTGACGCAGGTCTTCGTGCCGCTGACGCTGACCGATGGACTCACCCAGATGTGGAGTCTGTCCGTCGAGGTGGCCTTCTATCTGGTGCTGCCCGTGCTGGCCTTCGCGGTGGTGCGGCTGCGCGGCGACGCCGCCCGCTGGCGCATACCCGCGATCCTCGCGCTGGCGGCGATCAGCCTGAGTTGGAATTTCATTCCGGTACCGACGCCCGACGCCATTCACGCCGACAATTGGCTGCCCGGATATCTGCCGTGGTTCGCGGTGGGCATGCTGCTGGCCGAGCTCATTGACAATAGGGATCAGCTATCACCACGGCTGCGGTTGCTCGCCAATCAACCGGTGATGTGGACCGTCGCGCTGATCGCCTTCCTGCTCTCCGCCACCGATCTCGGCGGCCCCGCCGGGTTGACCCGCGCCGAGCCGTGGCAGTACGCGGCCAAGATGGGCTTCGGCGCCATTATCGGATTCGCCCTGCTCGCCCCACTGGTACTGCGCCCGCCCGGCGCCCGCCCCCATCGCTGGCTGGAATCCCCGGTCGCCGCAACCATCGGCCGCTGGTCCTACGGCATCTTCCTCTGGCACCTCGCAGTCCTATCCGTGGTCTTCCCGGTCTTCGGAATCCTCCCCTTCAGCGGCGATTTCAAAGAAGTCCTCATCCTGACCATCGCACTAACCCTCCCGATCGCCGCCGCCAGCTACGCCCTCATAGAAGAACCAGCCCGCCGCTTCGCCCGAGACCGCGACCACGCCAAAGCCGCTGCCTCCCACCCATCCACCGCCGACGCCGCTACAGCAAATCCGCTCGGCGAGCCCCCAGCGCCCGCCCTCACCTCGATACCCCCCCAGCCCACGACCACCACGAAAGTCACTGCCCTCCCCAAAGGACCGCCCCCCAAGCCCCTCCCCTGAACCTCCACGCCCGTCGAGAATGCGCTCATGCAGGGGCGCTCTCGGTGTTTGCCTGCGTCAGCGCATGGTGATCGCTTGTCCAGTTGGGGGAAATGGCGCGGTGGGCGGGCGTGTCGCGCCACATGGCGAGTTCGTCGAGTTGGGCTTTGTGTTGCGAGATCGGGCTGCCGGACTAGGTGGCAGCAGAATGTGGCCCGCGGGATCCGGGCGACTGCGGCGGGCCAGGTAGCTGCGCACCTCGCCCCTCCGAGATCGCCCGGCCGTCGAGGATGCGCTCATGCAGGGGCACTCTCGGTGTTTGCACTGCATCAAAGCACGGTGATCGTTTGTCCATCTGGGGCGACGTTGCGGCCGGGTGGTTGGCGGGCTGGGGAGTTGTGGACCCGGCGGTTGGTGAGGTCGGATGGCTGCGAGGTCTGGTGGCTGCGAGGTCTGGTGGTGTGGGGGCGGTCAGCTCTCGAGTTGGCGGCGGATGTCGAGTAGGTGGTGGCGGAGTTCGTGCAGGGTGTGTAGGGCGAGCCAGTGGAGGGGGCGCTCTTGGCGGTCCGGGAAGTTGTAGATGACTGTGCGGTTCCAGTCCGGGGGTGTCAGGCGGTCGAGGACGTTGGCGAAGAGTAGGGCCGCATCGGCGAGTTGGCGGGCGACATCGGATGGCTGCTGGTCGTTGTAGCCGTCGTGTTCGACGCGTTCGTCGCGACCCATCGGCTGGAGCGCCGGTGCGTCGGCGCGGCGGGCGAGCAGCACGCGTTCCCGTTGTGCGAGTAGGACATCCCGCACATGGCAGGCGTACTCCAGTGGCGACCACACCTCGGGTGCAGGTCGGCGCCGAAGTCGCTGTTCATCCTGACCGAGCAGTGTCGCGTACTCCACCGCGTGCACCCTGGCCAGCGTCGACACCTCGGGAACCAACGCGGGTTCGTAGTCGAATCCGCACTCCACGCACGCCGTCACGCATCCGACGCTAGCAGTGCGCGGAGGGTTTTCCGGCGTCCGCGAACGGTCTTTGCGTCATGTCGGGAGCCCGGCTGACGGCGATAACGGCCAGCTGCGCGCGCAGTTGGACCCACAGCGACCTGCCCATGTATCCGCCCTGCGGCGCGCCACGGTCCGGGCTGCCGCAGCGGTGCCGAGGCCAGCAACGGCAGCATGGGCTCAGGGGCGCGGGAGCATGGCTGATGCCGTCGGCGATCGCAGCTAGGAGTGCGGGTAGTTGCACATCCAGGGAGCTGTTTGTGTGTTCGTTGTATCCGTCTGTGGTGCGTCGTGGTCGGGTGGGGTGGACCGCGGTGGTGGCGAGGTCGATAGCGGCGGCATGGGCTTTCGATGCGTTACGGGTCTTTGTGTCGTGGCGGGAGTGCGGCGACGCCGACGGCGATCACAGCCAGTAGTGCGGGCAGTTGGACCCACAGGGAGCCACCCATGTATCCGCCTGCGGCGCGCCATGGTCCGGTGGATAGGGCTGCCGCGGCGGTGGCGGTGCCGAGGCCAGCAATGGCGGCAAGGACTTTCGACGTTATCCGTGCGGAGAAGCGAGTCGCGGCGAGCGCGATCACGGTGAGCACGGTGCCGACCGGTCCGGCGATAACCGTTGCGACAGCGCCGATTCCGATCGCGCCGAGGATGCGATTGCCCCATGTGGTCGGAGTCGGCCCGTTGTCCACAGTCCGGTCGATTGCATTCACGCTGGAGTTGGCTGCGTCTCCACTGGAGTCAGCTGCGTTCGGGTCGAGATCGGCAACGTTCGCGTTGGATTCCGCGGTGTGTGCCTTGGGTTGGGCTTCGTCTGTACCGGAGTCGGCAACGTTTGCACCAGAGTCGGCATTGTTCGCGTTGGGAGCGTGGGTGTTCGCGCTCGGGTTGGTTGCGTTCGCATCGGAGTCGCCTGCGTTCGGACCGGGGGGGGCTGCACCGGTATTGGAGTTGCCAACATTCGCGTTGGGGTCGGCGGCGTCCGCACCAGAGTCGGCAACGTTCGAGCCGGGGTCGGCGGCGCTTGCACTGGAGTCGGCAACGTTTGCGTCGGGGTTGGCTGCGTCCGCGTTGGAGTCGACAACTCGCATGGTGGAGTCGGTACGGCTGGGTGTATCAGTCGCATTTCGGTTGGCGTCTGGGCTCGTGCGGGATCTCGACTCTGAGCCGCCAGCAGTCGGGATCCGGCGGGGGCGGGGGATGGCCAGCAGGACCAACGGGATCAGTAGCAGCAGACCGCCGAAGATGCTGAGGCGGTACCAGCGGTCGATGGGGAAGGAGACGGTGATCGGGCCGGATGGTTTCGATCCCGAGTCCGGTAGCAGCCAGCCCTGCTGCCATCCGTTGACCACGATCGGTTCGAGTGCACTGCCGTCGGCAGCGCTTGCCCGCCATCCGACATTGGTGCTGAGCGGCAGGACGAGCAGTTGTTTCCCGTGATCGGATCGGCCGATACCGGTGGCGGCGGAATCGGTGCGGTTCAGGCGAAGTCGGTCGACGGAGAAGAGTGAGGTCGGCGCGACCGTCACATCGGCTCGCCCGGTGGGTACCGCGATCTCATCGGCGCCGACCGAATCTGTGGGAAGTTCCGAATTCGTGCACACCCGCGCGGGAACCGGTGCACCGGAACGCAATTCATCGGCCGTCGCAGTGACGGTGGTATGCACGAACCGTCCGCCGAGCGCAATCGTGGGACCCTGCGCGCACGGGATGGTGATCAACCGATCGGGCCCGGCGGGCGCGGGATACTCCGGTCCGAGCACCGACACCTCGGCGAGCCCGGGCGGTTGTGTGACGGCGAAGCCCAGCGCGGTGCGATCGAGTACCGGCCGCCAACTCTGGATGCTCAGTTCGATGCGATCGGTCACCGTGGGCTGCAATGAGATTCGAGTCGGCTTGCCCGGCTCGAGTTCGCGAACCTGCGGGCCATTGCCGAGATTTACCGCCACCGCGAGCGGTGCGGCGGGCAGTTCACCGAGTGACGGTGTCAATTCCAGCCCCGTGACCAAAGCGGGTTCGGGCAGTTCCAGCTCGAGCGTTGGTTTGCCGCCTGCCAGGTTCCGCACCGAATCCTCCGGCGCCGTCCAACTCGTCCGCGGATCCCCATCGGTGGCCGCGAAGGCCGAACCGCGCAGATCGCCGACATCGGCCTTGCCGCGCGCCACGGGACGCGACTGGTCGGTCAGCAGCGCCTCCAGTTCGGGGCTCTGTCGAGTTCGCACCGTCAGCTCCGGCGTGACGGTCATCGGTTCCGGAACCGACAGCGTGCGTTCGAACGCACCGGGCTCCTCTGGCGCCAGGGCGAGTCCCTTACTACACCGAACCCGGTCCGGTGCATCGAAACAAGCACTGCGACCAGGGAATTCCTGTCCGAGATCCCAGGCATGGACCTGCGCGCCCGCCGGGGTGGGCGGCAATACCGTCCGATGCCGGATGTCGACCCGGACCGGCGCGGTGCGGACGGTGTAATCGTCCAGGGTCAGTTCGCTGATGCCGAATTGCCCACCCCGCGTGCCGTCTGCGGTACGGATGGCGGTAATGCTGAGCCAGTCGGTCTGCCCAGCTGGCAAGGAAATCGACACCGGTGCACCGGGTTCGGGAATCCGGGCCGAGACACTGCCGTGCGCGGTGCGCACCTCGACCCATTTCACCGGGTCGCCGATGGCCGCCGCACTGGTGGTCAGTTGCAGCAGTCCGGTGCCGATCGGGTGGTCGAGATCGAGCCGAAGCCACTGTCCCAGTGCGTGTTCGGCGCCATTGCTGATCCACGCGGTCGACGGATCGCCATCGACGACGGCGGCGGTCGAACTGCCCGGCGCGGATCCGCCCAACTGGGTGGCGTCGGCGGCCGAACTCGATGCGGTGATCGTCGCGCCGGACCATTCCCCGCGCACCAACTCCGCGCCTGGGACGGAATAGTCGGGCACCAGATTATGGGTGCGGCGCGCATCGTCCGGTGCGCGCAGCGCCGAATTGTGGTTGTCCACCTTGCCGAAATCGGCCTCCCGCGCCATCGGCGTATCCGTGACGGTCAATGGCCCGATCGGCAGTCCGGCGGCGGTTGCATCGGATGCGAGCAGCCTCGGCGCGGTATCGGCATCACGATGCAGCCGTTCGAGTACCTCGGACCCGCCCTGCATCGTCTCGACCTCGGCCAGCGGCACCGTGTATGCGCCGGGGAACGACGTCGGAGCGCCGGTGCCGCTGTGTATTTCGACGGGCGTACCCGGCGGCCGTGCCTCGACCCGGTATATCTCGATCGCCGGATAGGCGGGCCGCAGATCACCGTCGACGACCAGATGGTCGGAGATGACGGCCGTCCCGATCGGATTGCCGAATTCGGCGACCTTGTGCAATCCGGGTGAACCGTCGATCGCCTGATGCGCCAGTATCGGCCGGGTCGAGCGTGCGGTATCCGGATCGAGATCATTGCGCAACACCAGGATTCCGATGCCCTGCTCGGTCAGCGTTGCCGCGAGACCGCTCGACGGCCTGCCGTCGGCGATCAACCGCTGCACCGAATCCATCGCGCGGATGGTGCCCGGCGGATTCAGCGGCACCGCGTCGCGGATCGCCCACGGCGTGCTCGCCAGTGCCTGCAGCGGCTCATCACGCGTCAGTCCCCACACCTGGCTGCCGAAGGGCGCGCCGGGCACCACCAGAGCCCGGGTATCGGAGGCATGGTCGGACATCCACTGCGCGGTCTGTTTCCAATACCCGGGCACCTCGTCGTAGGCCCCGCGCGGCGCCAGTTTCCCGGTCCAGGCCAATGAGGTGGACAGTGCGAGCGCAGTGAGGATCAATGCGGCGACCGCGACCGACCTGTCCCGTTCGGGATGGGCGAAGGCGCTGCGCCACACCGGCATCGGAACCGACGCGGGCAATGGCACCTTGGTCAGCAGCTGAGCCAGGCCGAGCACCAGGGGAATCCGGATCAGCGGCTCCAACTTGTGCACATTGCGCAGCGGCGCGCCACCGGCATCCAGGAATACCCGCACCGAATCCGCGAACGGCCCACTCAGCTCACCGACATATCCGGCGCAGATCCCGACCAATCCGACCAGCAGGATCAGCGCGAGCCGCCCCCGATACGGCATGGACCGCATCGCCAACCCGGCCATACCCGCCGCCGCGAGCAGTCCGGTGGCCAGCACCGCCGCGGGCTGGGTCACCAGCACCGCACCCGCGATGCGCTCCGGTGAGACGAACGGCGTCCAGCTGTCGGTGCCGCGCAGCACCTCACCAAGGGACGCCCACTGCGTGGTCACACCCGAGGATTCGATGTAGTCCAGGAACGGCGGGCTGACCTTGCCGAGCACGAGCAGCGGCACCGCCCACCAGAAGGTGGCAAGCACCAGCAGCGGAATCCAGGCCCGGGTGAATCGCCACCAGCGCCGGTTCGGCCGATACGACGCCCACCACAGCAGTGCGGGCAGAAATGCGGCGACCGTTGCCACCGCATTCACCGCGCCCATGAGCGCCAGCGCCAGCGCACTCCCGGCGGGCGAGGCGGCACCGCCGCGCTTGTGCGTGCGATAGGCGGTGCCCAATGCGGCGGGCGCGAGCAACACCCATGGCGCGAGCACCATCGGCAGCGTCTCCGATGAGATCGACCCGAGCGTGGTCAGCACCCGCGGTGAGAGTGCGAACGCGGTCGCGGCCACCACCCGGGACCCGCGACGGCCGATGCCGAGCGTTTCACAGAGCCGGACGATGCCCCAGAACCCGGCGAGCAGCAGCAACGCCCACCAGATCCGCTGGGTCACCCAGGCGGGCAGACCGAGCACATGCCCGGCCGAGAAGAATGCGCCGTGCGGAAAGAAGTATCCGTAGGCCTGGTTCTGCACCTGCCCCATCGGGGCCTGACTGCTCCACAGGTGGGCGGCGCGTTCGAGGAAGCCCAGCGGATTCTGCGCCAGATCGTATTTGGTGTCGGCGACCGTCAGGCCGGGCGCCTGCAGAAAAGTGAGCAGGAACGCCGCGACCACGGTCCCGACGAACCAGCGCCTGCCGAGCGGGGAACCGTCGAGTCGACGCGTCGTGCTATCGCCTCCGCGACGGTCGTTCGAACTGCTGTGGATCAGCGGCTGCCGTACTCAACGTTGTTGAGTAGCGAGGAGTTGGAGTCGGAGCGCTCGATATTCGGCCGCGTGTTCTGCTGCACTGCCATCGTGATGACGAACACCGCGACCGCACCCAGAACGGCGCCAGCGACCGCACTCGCAACACCAGGGACAGCAAACTTCATCGCGGCACTCCAATACATCGATGCAGGCACATTCCGGGCCAACCTAGCAGGGCGGGGCTCGATCACATACGGTCAACCCGCCGATAGCCGAATCGAATGACCTCAGTCGCTCGGAATCGCGCAGTGCAAACTGCCCAGCAAGGTGCGCAGCTTCGCGGTGGTCTCGTCCAATTCGGCATGCGGATCCGAGGCGGCCACGATCCCGCCGCCCGCGAAGGCGCGGATCGAACGACCGTCGGCGGATAGTTCCGCACTTCGGATCGCGACCACCCATTCCCCGTCGCCGTGCGCATCGCACCAGCCGACCGCGCCACCGTAGAAGCCGCGCTCCTCTTCTATATGGGCGATCGTGTCGAGGGCGAGATCGGTCGGCGTGCCACACACCGCGGGAGTGGGGTGCAGCCGGATGGCCAGGTCGAGTGCGGTTGTCGCGGGATCGCGCAGACGGCCGGTGATCGGGGTGGCCAGATGCCAGACCTCGTGCGTATTGATCAGCTGCGGGCCGTCCGGGATGGTCAGTTCCGCGCAGACCGGCGCGAGCACCTCCCGGATCCATTCGATGACGAAGGCGTGCTCGTCGCGATTCTTGGTGCTGGACAACAACTCTCGCGCCTGTGCGGCATCGGCATCCGGATCGGCCAGGCGCGGCAGCGTGCCAGCGAGCGGGTGCAGCGTGACGGTGGCGCCGTGCCGTGCGACCAAAACCTCCGGGGTGGCGCCGACCAGTGTCGCGCCGGGGCGACCCGCGGCGGTCAGATCGACCGCGAACACATTCGCGTGCGGATGCCTGGTCAGCAGATGTCCCGCGACCAGCTCCGGATCCAGCGCACTATCGGCTTCGGCCAGTACCGAGCGGGCGGCGACGACCTTGCGCAGCGGCTGCGCCGGATCCTGCAACTGCTCGACCAGTTTCGTCACCCGTGCGATATGTTCGGCCGGACTTGGTATTTCGGTGATGACCCGAACGGCGGGCAGTTCGGGCAGCGCCGCGGGCCGCCACGGCCCGACGGTGCGTTGCGCCTGCTCGGGCACGCTCAGCGCGGCCGGATTCCGCGGATCGAACGGCAGTGCCCCGACGATCAGCTCCGCGGATCCGTCTCGTAGCGCCGCCACCGCCCGCGCCACCTCCTCGAAGGCGACCCGGGTCCCCGAGGCACGGACCACTCCACCGGGCTGGGCGAGCAAGAAACCGTTCATGATCCTTCGACCCTAACCCCGCAAACCCCGCGCGAAGCCACTCGAGCGATCCAAATCTCAGCGGCGCGGCTCCCTGCCGGGCGGCACCATGAGCACCGGACGGTGGCAGTGCTTGAGTACGGCGTCGGCGACGCTGCTGTGTATCAGGGCGCGAATGCCGGTGGCGCCGCGGGTGCCCGCCACGATGATGTCGACGTCGAGGTCGTCGGCGGCTTCGACAATGGCGTTCCATATCGTGGAAGTGCATTCGGCGGTGCGCGCCTCGGCATTGAGCCCGGCGAGTTTGGCGAGGCGGACGCCCTCGATATTGATATGGCGCGCGTCGACATAGGCGATGTCCTCGATCTCCTCATCGGGGACCCACTCCGGCTGCATCACACCCGAGAGTCCGGACAGCCGAGCGGCCTGGCGCACCATCGGTTCCCACGCGGTGAGCACCACGGCTCTATTCGCCGAGAGAAATCGGCCTGCGTATTCGATGGCCCGCTTGGCATTCTCGGAGCCGTCATAGGCGATGAGCATTAGATCGCACGGCACGATGACCTCCTGATGGGAGTCACATGGCTACGCCACAACATTACTCCGGACCAGCCTGCCCCGCGGTGTGCCGCGCGCGGATAATCTGCGCATATGTCCAATGCGAACGAACTGGTGTTCTTCGGCAGGCATGAGATCGAGCCACGGACGCTGCTGTATTACGAATGGCGGCAACGGCTCGAATCGGGCTATCTGGTGGCCGAGTTCGAGTCGGATGTGCGCACGCTTGCCACCGCCGATCATGCCGACCCTGCGGCGTGCTGGACGCTATTCGACCGGCTCGAAACCGCCGAGCGCGATCCCGGCTGGAGTTATGACGAGTCGGATCTGCCCGAACCGACTGCGTCGCAAGCAATCGAGTCGGTGGTCTCGGATTTATCCGATGCCGAACTGTTCGAGCGGATTCACGGTGGCTGGCTCGGACGCTGTGTGGGCTGCACACTCGGTAAACCGCTGGAGAATGGATTCGTCTGGACGCCTGCGCGAATACGCGGCTATCTCGAACGCGCCCGCGCCTATCCGCTGACCGACTATGTGCCCGCATTATTACCGCCGTCGACGGAGTATCCGCTGAATCCGAGCTGGCCGGTATCGGTGCAGGGGTGTATCGACGGAGCTCCGCGCGATGACGATATCGATTACACCGTGCTCGGACTGCATCTATTGGAAACGTGCGGAAAGAATTTCACCCGATCCGATGTTGCGGACGCGTGGCTGGAGCATCTGCCGTTCCTGCAGACCTACACCGCGGAGCGGGTCGCCTACCGCAATTTGATCAACGGCTTGGCCCCGCCGCGGGTGGCTCGGTATCGAAATCCGTATCGCGAGTGGATCGGTGCGATGATTCGCGCCGATATCTTCGGCTATATCAGTCCGGGTGATCCGGTGCGCGCTGCCGCACTCGCCGCGTGCGACGCCGGACTCTCACATACCGGCAACGGTGTCTACGCGGCGATGTGGGCGGCCGCACTGGTCGCTGCCGCCTTCACCGCCGACGGCATAGCGTCTGCGCTTTCCATTGCCCAACAATGCATTCCGGAAGGTTCGAGGTTGTCCGCCGCGGTCGCGGAGGTTATCGCGGACCGGGAAAGCGGCATGTCCTGGGAGCGGGCCGTCGCGGCCATCCACCGCCGCCACGACCACTACAACTGGGTGCACGCCGTTCCGAACGCCTGCCTCGTCACCGCCGGATTGCTTTGGGGCGCAGGCGATTTCACCCGCACCATCGGGCTCACCGTACAAGGTGGTTGCGATACCGACTCCAACGGCGCCACCGCGGGCTCGGTCGCCGGAATCCTGGTCGGCACCGCCATCCCGGCGCACTGGACCGACCCGTTCCACGACCGGCTGCACAGTGCGGTCTTCGGCTACGACGGCAGCCGCATATCCGACCTGGCCCGCAGGACCCAGCGACTCGCCGCTAGCACTACCTGAGTCGGATCGACCCGAGCGCGCCGACTACCGTGGACACATGCGAAAGACGCCTCTCGTCATGCTCGCAATCCTCGCCGCCGTCGCGACCGGCTGCTCCAGCGGCGACTCCAGCTCCGCGCCGTCGCCATCGGCGACCCCCGGCCTCACGACCGGAGCTGCGACCGGTGCCACCACACCCGCCACCAGCCCGGTGAAGCGCGGCTGCGATGCCGACTACCTCGCAAAACTCACGTTGCGAGAGAAGTTGGGCCAGCTCCTGACAGTCGGTGTCACCGGCGCCGACGATGCCACGAATGTGGTGCGCACCTCCCAGGTCGGCGGCATTTTCGTGGGCGGATGGACCGATAAGTCACTGCTGGGCAGTGGTCTGATCGAACAGGTCAAGGCGGTGGCCAAGGTGCCGCTGATGGTGACCATCGATGAGGAGGGCGGCCGCGTCTCCCGAGCCAAGGACCTGATCGGTGCGGCGCCATCGGCTCGGGCGACCGCCCAGACCATGACCGCCCAGCAGTTCCACGATGCCACCGTGACCCGTGGCCGGGCGCTGAAGGATCTGGGCGTGACGGTGGACTTCGCACCCGATGTCGATGTGAGCAGCCAGCCCGACGATTCGGTGATCGGTGACCGCTCCTTCTCCGACGACCCCGCAGTGGTCACCGAGTACGCCGACGTCTACATCCGCGCCATGAAGGAGGTCGGTGTCGGCACGGTCATGAAGCACTTCCCGGGGCACGGTTCCGGATCGGGCGATTCGCATACCGGTGCCGTGCGCACCCCGCCGCTGTCCCAGCTGCAGAATGTCGACCTGGCTCCGTTCCGCAATCTCATCGATTCCGGCGCCGCCGTGATGGTCGGCCACCTCGACGTACCCGACCTGACCACCCCCGATGTGCCCGCCAGCATCAGCCCGCAGGCGATGTCGCTGCTGCGCGACGGCACCGGCTATGGCGCCGCCCCGTTCCAGGGCCCGATTTTCACCGATGACCTCGGCGGTATGGCCGCCATCACCAGCCGGATGAGCATCGAGGATGCGGTCGAGGCCGCGCTGGTCGCCGGTGCGGATAGCGCGCTCTGGATCACCACCGATGCGGTGCCCCAGGTGCTGGACCGGCTGGAGCAGGCGGTGTCGAATGGTCGGCTGAGCGCGGCTCGGGTCGACGAGTCGGTGCTGCGGATGGCGCGGTACAAGGGTGCGCTGCAGACCTGCTGAGCTGCCGTTTTGGCGCGACTGGCGAGTAGCCGCCGCGGACCCGTTCGAGTGACGGCAAGCAATCGCTGCTGACCCTTTCGGGCGACCTGCGAGCAGAAGCTGCGGGCCGTCGTCGTATGTTGTACAGCCGCGTTGTCGGAGGATGCCCGTAGTATCGCTCTGCTGGACGGTTGCACAGCTGTGTCAGCAAATCCAAGGACATCGCGGTCCTAAGGAAGGAGCTCAGCGTCGCCCAGCGTGGTGAAGTTGCGAACGCGCAATCCGACCCGCCGAACTTACCTTGGAGTAATATAAAAGCTTCACCATGGTAGGAGAGTGAATGGCGGGCGGGACGAAGCGACTTCCTCGGGCGGTCCGTGAGCAGCAGATGCTCGACGCCGCGGTCGAGGTGTTCTCGCGTAGGGGGTTCCACGACACGTCGATGGACGCGATCGCCGCCGAGGCGAAGATCTCCAAGCCGATGCTGTACCTGTACTACGGCTCCAAGGATGAATTGTTCCGTGCCTGCATCCAGCGGGAGGGGCTGCGCTTCATCGAATCGGTAGCACCGGCGGGCAACCCCCAGCTGTCCCCGCATGAGCAGGTCCGCACAGCCCTCGAGGGTTTCCTCGGCTTCGTCGACCGCAACCGCAACTCCTGGCAGGTCCTCTACCGCCAGGCAATCGGCCAGCAAGCCTTCGCCTCGGAAATCGAGAACGCCCGCGAACGAGTCATCGAACTAACCGCCAAACTCCTCGAATCCAGTGCAAAACACGCCGAACCCGGCACCAACTTCGACGTAGTCGCGGTAGCCGTCATCGGCGCTGGCGAAGCAATCGCCGACCGAGTAGCCAGCGGCCGCATCGAGGTATCCGAGGCCGTAGACCTCCTCGACGATTTGGCTTGGCGCGGTCTTGCGGGCCGCAAGAAGGCCGAGTAGCAGCCGCTGGGTTCGGCGGGGACGGTGCAGACGAGCCGCTGGGGCCGGGTGAGGAAAATCGTTGGTCGCGTAGCCAGCGGGTGTATTGAGGTGGCCGGGGTAAATCTCCGGGCGACTCGCTTGGTGGCAGCCGGTGGGGTGGCTCGGCTTGCGGCTGTGTTGGTGGGCTGCGAGAGTGCGGGTGGTCGAAGATAGGGACCGGCGCAGTGGCCGGGGAACGGGGCGGAATTGTTCGGGATGTTGCGGCCGTGTTCGCATGGGGCCGAGAAGTATGGGATCGATTCCGCCGAGTGGCGCACGCATATGTGCGGGCTGTGTTTGGGGCTGCGGGATGGGCATGGGCAGTTGGCGCGGGCGGCGACCAATACCGATGCGATTGTGCTGAGTGTGCTGACCGAGGCGCAGCTGTCGGGTCCGATGGCGCGGACCACGGCCGGACCGTGTG
This sequence comes from Nocardia sp. NPDC004278, assembly GCF_053602975.1. Taxonomy (NCBI): domain Bacteria; kingdom Bacillati; phylum Actinomycetota; class Actinomycetes; order Mycobacteriales; family Nocardiaceae; genus Nocardia; species Nocardia sp. NPDC004278. The sequence continues at coordinate 15,096 of NZ_JBSGEQ010000018.1, read as the reverse complement.
CGCTGCGCGGGATGCGCCGGGCGGAGGTGGCGGCGGCGGATTCACCGGGGGTGCTGCTGGCTTCCATCGCGTCACTGTTGTTGGGATCGGCCAAGATTCGCGATCACGTCGATGACGGTGACGGCACCGCGCTCACCCGGCGTCCGATGACGAAGGTGTCGAGCCGCTGGGCGGACCGCGCACGATCGCAGGCGTCGCTGATCGGCCTGGATGTGGAACCACTTGTTGCCGCGATCAATTCGCAGGCGCACCTGGAAACTCTGGCTCCCGCAATCTCTCTCGACGATCTGACCGCCCCGACGCAGATCTGCGCTGCGGAACTGTTCGCCCACACCGCGGTGTTGGCCGATCGTCCAGAGAACATCGCCGCATTGCGAGAGGCCGGTAGGCATTTCGGCCGAATCGCACACCTCACGGATGCCGTCGATGACTTCGATGAGGATCGGACGCGCGGTCGCTTCAACCCACTCGCCGCCACCGGAACCACCATGCCGGAGGCCTACGACCTTCTGCGGCAGTCCGATTCGCAGCTGCGCAAGGCGGTCGCCGAGGTCCAACTGGACCAGATCCCCACCATCCGCTGGATGCTGCTCGACCCACTGCACGCCCTGGTCCGCCGAGTCGGCCGCGGCATCGGCGCAACCGCCCACGCCTGCAACGTGTCCCGCCACACCGCCACCGCGCAATACCCGGCCCCGCCGCCCGACTTCGAAAAGCGCCCACCGGTCCGCCGCCCCGGCATCGGCGAGGCCCTCGCACTGGTCCTCGGCGTCTATTGCACCGGCTACGCCTGCTGCGCCGATCACACCAACCCTTGCAATGGCCAACGCAAGGATGCCTGGATCAAGAACTGCGACTGCGACTGCTGCGACTGCGGCGACTGCTGCGATTGCTGTGACTGCGGTTGCGACTGTGGCGACTGCGGCTGCGATTGCGGCTGCTGATCACCCCATCTGGGTAGTCGAATAGTCGATTTCGTCGATATCCGCGGCCAAGTCGGCCAGACCGAGATCCGGGTTCGACGCGGCGACGATCTCGTCCGTCAATGGCCCGAGGCTGAAGATATGGGCGACAGCGCCGAGAGCCACCGCGACTTCGTAGTAGCTCTCCGCGAACTCGCGGTACCCGTCGGGGCGACCGGCGGACCGTCTCGTATACGGACATGTCGCAATTCGAGCATCGTGAAACGCGCAGAGCCGCATCCGAAATCGGATGCGGCTCCGTGAGCGATCGAATTCAGCGCAGGGTGGCCGTCAGATGCGAGTACCCCTTCTGCGGGTGCAGCAAGGCCAGATCCCAGCCACCTTCGGCCTTATCAGCGTACACGTTCACCGTGGACGGCAGCAGAATCGGCTTGCCGAATTTGACCGCGTAGGTCGCCTTTTCCGGGATCCGCCCCTCGACATTGGCGAGGATATTCGCGGCCGACCACATGCCGTGTGCGATCGCCCTCGGGAATCCGAAGGCCTTGGCGCCCAGGGCCGAGGTATGGATCGGGTTGTGGTCACCGGAGGCGGCCGCGTACCGGGTGATCGTCTTCTGATCGACCCGAATGGTCCGCATCGGCGGCGGCGGAACCTCTTCCGGCTTCGGCTCGGGCTTCGGCTCACCGGAGAGCGAGGTGCGCTGCTGGTGCAGGAAGGTGGTGACCTGACGCCACACCAGTTCCCGGCCGACGCTCACCTCGGTGATCGCATCCACGAGCAGCCCCTTCGGGTGCTCACGCAGGTTCTCGATGTGCGTCTTGAAGTCCAGCGGCTCGCTCACCGAGATCTCGCGGGTGCGCTCGATCAGGTTCTGCGCGTGCACCGCACCCACCGCGACGAACGGAAAGTCGCGTGCCACAACCAGTTGCATCGCCAGCGGGAAGCTGAGGATGAACGGGTAGGTCAGCGGCAGCGAATCACCGAACCGCAGCCCGGTCGCGCGGCAGTACGCGGCCAGGTGATCCGGATCCACCCGCAGCCCGTCCAGCCGCACGACGCGATCGGGCACGGTCGACTTGCGTGCCGAGATCAGCGGCACCGGTACCGCACCCAGCGCGGCCTTGACGAACAGGCTGCTGTTCTTGGGAGGTTCGGTGAGCGTGATCATTTCCGTCATCATGCTCCGATCAGGCTCTGTCCGCAGACCCGAACCACATTGCCGCTCACCGCATTCGACGCCGGGCTGGCGAAGTAGGCGATGGTCTCGGCGACGTCGACGGTCTGCCCGCCCTGCAGCAGCGAGCTCATCAGACGACCGGCCTCGCGGGTGGCCAGCGGAATGGCTGCGGTCATGGCGGTTTCGATGAAGCCGGGCGCGACCGCGTTGATGGTGATGCCCTTCTCGGCCAGTTTCGGCGCCTCGGCATTGACCATGCCGATGACACCGGCCTTGGAGGCGCCGTAGTTGGTCTGGCCGCGGTTGCCCGCGATGCCCGCGATGGAGGAAACGTCGATCACGCGGCCGCCTTCCTGCAGCGCGCCACGCGCCACCAGCCCCTCGGTAATGCGGTGCGGTGCGGCGAGATTCACGTTGATGACCGACTTCCAGCGGCCCTCGTCCATATTGGCGAGCAGCTTGTCACGGGTGATGCCCGCGTTGTGCACGATGATATCGATGCCGCCGAAGCGCTCGGTGGCGAATTCGGCCAACTTCTCCGCGGCGTCCGACGCGGTCACGTCGAGTGCGAGCGCGGTGCCGCCGACCCTGTTCGCGGTGGCCGACAGGGCCTCACCGGCGGCCGGGATATCGGCGACGATCACGGTCGCGCCGTCGCGGGCGAATACCTCGGCGATGGTCGCGCCGATGCCGCGCGCGGCGCCGGTGACCACGGCGACCTTGCCGTCGAGCGGCTTGTCCCAGGCGGCCGGGGCCACCGCATCGGCCTTGCCGACCCGGATGACCTGACCGTCGACGAATGCCGACTTGGCCGAAAGCAGGAAGCGGAGCGTGGATTCCAGTCCGGACGCGGTCGCGGACGCCTCCGGATGCAGGTACACCAGCTGGGCGGTGGCGCCGCGCAGCAGTTCCTTGGCGACGCTGCGGGTGAAGCCCTCGAGCGCGCGCTGGGCGATCTGCTCGTCGACGCTCGCGGTCAGCTCGGGCGTGGTGCCGATGACCACGATGCGACCGGATGCGGCAACGCTGCGCATGGCAGGTTGGAAGAATTCGAACAGCTGCGACAGATCCTCGATCGAGCCGACGCCGGTCGCGTCGAACACCAGCGCGCCGTACTTCTGCCCGGCGGCGGGCGCATCGGCGAAGGTGTAGTCCGACAGCAGGGTGCGCACGGGTTCGGCGACCCGGCCCTTGCCGCCGAGCAGTACCGGACCGGGCAGCGGCGGCTCACCGGCCCGATAGCGGCGCAGGTTCTCCGGCTGCGGCAAGCCGAGCTTGCTCGCCAGGAATTGGCCCGGAGCGGAGTGTACGAACGATCCGTAGAGGTTGGGAGCACCCTTGCTCTTGCTGACGGCCACTGTTTCTCCCTTTTCTGTGTCTCGTGTGTCGTGGTTTCGGCTCGCGCCCTGCCGAATGGTCTGCGCACTCACTACATGCCCCGGCGCGAATTTACGCAGACTTCCGGGGGTACGGTGTCGACAATAAACTTACTCCAGAGTAAGTTTAAAGTAAACCAACCGCGACGGGGCGCCGATCTGCGCGGACACTTCCGCGCCGAACGGCCCACCGGGCACCCGACGAGACCTTGGAGACTCGAGTGACAACCAAAGCCCGTTCAGCGAAGAGCACGGCAAAGAAGGCCCCGCGCCCGATCGCCATCGTGGGCGGCAACCGGATTCCGTTCGCCCGCTCCGATAAGGCCTATGCCCACGCCTCGAACCAGGACATGTTCACCGCCGCGTTGGACGGGCTGGTCAGCCGGTTCGGCCTGCAGGGCGAACGCCTCGGCATGGTCGTCGGCGGCGCGGTGCTCAAGCGCGTCGGCGAGCACGGCATGGTCCGCGAGAGCGTGCTCGGCAGCAAGCTGTCGCCCTACACCCCGGCCCACGACCTCCAATTGGCTTGCGGTACCGGCCTGCAGGCGGTTGTCACCGTCGGTGACGCGATCGCCGCCGGACGCATCGAGGTCGGTATCGGCGGCGGCACCGACACCACCAGCGATGCCCCGATCGGGGTCAGCGATGCGATGCGCGAGTGGATGCTCGACGCGAACCGCGCCAAGACCACCAAGGACCGCCTCAAGCTGGTCGGCCAGCTGCGCCCCGGCATGCTCGGCATCGAAATCCCGCGCAATGCCGAACCGCGCACCGGGCTGTCCATGGGTGAGCACGCCGCCATTACCGCCAAGGAATTCGGCATTTCACGCGAGGCCCAGGACGAACTGGCCTACCTGTCGCACAAGAATATGGCCGCCGCCTACGACCGCGGCTTCTTCGACGACCTGATCACCCCGTTCCTCGGCCTGACCCGCGACGACAACCTGCGCCCCGGCTCGACCATCGAAAAGCTGGCTACCCTGAAGCCGGTCTTCGGGGTCAAGGCGGGCGGTGCCACCATGACCGCCGGCAACTCCACCCCGCTCACCGACGGCGCCTCCGCGGTACTGCTGTCCAGCGACGAATGGGCCGCCGAGCACAACCTGCCGGTGCTCGCACATCTGGTCGACTCCGAGGTCGCCGCGGTCGATTACATCCACGGCCCCGACGGGCTGCTGATGGCGCCCACCTACGCGGTGCCGCGCATGCTGGCTCGAAACGGCCTGACCCTGCAGGACTTCGACTACTACGAGATCCACGAGGCCTTCGCCTCGGTCGTGCTCGCCACCCTGCAGGCGTGGGAGTCGGATCAGTACTGCAAGGAGCGCCTCGGCCTGGACGGCGCGCTCGGTTCGATCGATCGCAGCAAGCTCAATATCAACGGTTCCTCACTCGCCGCGGGTCACCCGTTCGCCGCGACCGGCGGTCGCATCGTCGCCTCCACGGCGAAGATGCTGGCGGAGAAGGGATCCGGCCGCGCGCTGATCTCCATCTGTGCCGCGGGCGGCCAGGGCGTCGTCGCGATCCTGGAGCGCTGATCTCGCCTCCCCGAATATTTAGGCGCCAGACTCGAGTGCGACGACCGTGGCGTTGGCGGGTGGCGGGCAGGCGGTGGCTGGGTTAGCCCGTCCCCGATGAGTTACCCATGTGCTGACGAGATCAGCTGTCGCCTTCGAGCAGGCACGAGACAGGGTGGTATTCGGTCGTTTCCACGACCGAATACCACCCCTGGCGTTCAATCATGTGCCGCCGCGGCACGACGCTCGACCAGCGCGCGGGTGATCTCGGCGAGTCGGTCCGCGGGAACCTCCACGGCGCCATCGGAATTGATGACGACCACGGTCGGATAGATGCCCCGGGTGAGATCCGGTCCGCCGGTGGCGGTGTCGTCCTCGGCGGCGTCGAAGAGCGATTCGACGGTGATCCACAGCGCCGCGTCCTCATCGATACCGCGGCGGTAGGTCTTCTTCAGCGAGGACTTCGCGAACAGCGAACCGGAGCCCACCGCGGTGTAGCCGAACCGCTCCTCGCTGCGACCGCCGACGACATCGTAGGAGAAGATCCGTCCGACCTTCTCCGGATCGGTGGCGCTCAGGTCGTAGCCGACCAGAACCGGGACCACCGCCATATCCTGCAGTGCGGCAGGCAGATTGTCGCGCACCATCTTCGACAGCTTGTTCGCCTTGCCCTCGAATGTCAGCCCGACACCCTCGATCTTCTCGTAGTGTTCGAGCTCGACGGCGAACAGCCGGATCATCTCGATGGCCATGCCCACCGTGCCCGCGAAACCCGCCGCCGAATAGGTGTCGGTGATGAACACCTTCTCCATATCCCGGCTGGCCAGGAGATTTCCCATGGTGCCGCGCCGATCACCGGCGAGCAGCACACCGCCGCGGTAGGCGACGGCCACAATCGTGGTGCCGTGTGGCGCGATGTCCCGGCCGTTCACCGTGGCATTGCCGAAATGGCTGCTGGGCAAGAGTTCTGGGGCGTATCGGCGCAGGCTCTCGGAGAAGGAAGACGTCGCGAACTCCATATCTCCACCGTAACGACTTCCGCCCCAGGCGTCAGCGCACCGAACTCCCACGGGCGGCGACGTATCGGACCAGTCCGGGTGTGCATGGAGTCAGTGTTCGGTTAGAACCGGGGCTGGTGTGAGTTGAGTTCGTGTTCGGTCAATGGACCCGGTCTGGTGTGGGTCGAGTCGGTGTTCGGTCAATGGACCCGGTCTGGTGTGGGTCGAGTCGGTGTTCGGTCAATGGACCCGGTCTGGTGTGGGTCGAGTCCGTGTTCGGTCAATGG
>NZ_JBSGEQ010000018.1:0-8716 GCF_053602975.1 Nocardia sp. NPDC004278 | reverse complement strand
GACCCGGTCTGGTGTGGGTCGAGTCCGTGTTCGGTCAATGGACCCGGTCTGGTGTGGGTCGAGTCCGCGTTCGGCCAATGGATCAGGCCTGGCGTGAGTCGCCATCGGACAGGCGAAGGCCATGGTTTGCAAACAACCCTGTTCTGTCTGAGACGGAGGGTTTGTATTGTTCTCGGCGGCTACTTCGAGGGCAGCTCGTCATGTCCGCCAAAGGCCTTTCGCATGGCCGAGAGCATCTTGTCCGCGTACAGCGCCTCCCCGCGTGAGGAGAACCGTGCGAACAGCGCGGCCGAGAGCACCGGTGCGGGGACGCCGGTATCGATCGCGGCGTCGAGAGTCCAGCGTCCCTCGCCGGAGTCCGATACCCGGCCGTCGAAGGACGCGAGGGTCGGATCGGTGTAGAGCTCGCTCGCGGTCAGGTCCAGCAACCAGGAAGCGACCACCGAACCGCGCCGCCACACCTCGGTGACCTCGGGCACGTCGATGTCGTACCGGTACCACTCCGGATGTTCGAGCGGGGCCTCCTCGGCCGAGGCCGCGGCGTCGTGATCCGCGCCGATATTCGCCTTGTGCAGAATGTTCAGACCCTCGGCGTAGGCCGCCATCGCGCCGTATTCGATGCCGTTGTGCACCATCTTCACGAAATGGCCCGCACCGGCCGGACCGCAGTGCAGATAGCCCTGCTCGGCAGGCGAGGGCTCGCCGGTGCGGCCCGGGGTACGCTCGGCTGCCTCGACTCCGGGCGCGATGGACTTCAGCAGCGGGTCCAGATGCGCCACCGGCTCGGCCTCGCCGCCGATCATCAGGCAGAAGCCGCGGGCCAGGCCGAATACGCCGCCCGAGGTGCCGATGTCCACATAGTGGATGCCCTTGGGTTTCAGTGTGGCGGCGCGGGCGATGTCGTCGTGGTAGCGGCTGTTGCCGCCGTCGATGATGATGTCGCCGGGTTCGAGCAGGTCAGCGACCTCATCGATGACCCGACCGGTCACCGCGGCCGGGATCATCACCCAGACCACCCGCGGCGTCTCCAGCCTGGATATGAAGTCTTTCAGGTCGGTGGTGCCCTGGAAACTGTCGCTGCCCAGTTCTTCGGCGAGTGCGATGGTGTTCTTGGGTTTGCGTTCGTAGCCGACGGCGGTGTGTCCGTTCTTGACGATCCGGCGCACGATATTGGCGCCCATCCGACCCAGGCCGATCATTCCCAGCTGCATTCCATCCATCTCCCTTGTCGCTTCGGGGCCCTGGTGGTGAGAGTTCTGCTCATTGTCTCGCGCGGGTGTAACGCGCGCTGCGTTGCACCGATAAACGGGTTGGCTCCGCGTAGTTGCCAGACCCCCGACCCGGCAACTGCGCGGGGCCCTTCCATGTGTGGCGCGGTCCGTTGCACGGGATTTGCTCTTGGACCGTGCTGTGCTGCCGACGTCGGTGGCGACCACTATCGTTGGCGGAGACTCGCACCGTGCGAGCTCCTTTCAATCGAGCGGGGAGGACGGTTCGTGACGGGCGAATCGAGCACTGGGCGACGCGGCCGACACGAAAACGGTGAGGTCGGACTGAGACAGTTCCTCGACTCGGCTAGATCCGCTCCCGGCCAGCCCCCGCCACCCCGCCCCGCTCCCCAGGCATCGAGTCCGCAGCACGTATCGGACGCGTACCAGACGGACCCGAGTCAGGGTGGGGATCCGAGCCGGGCGGCGGATTCGGGCCGGGCGGCGGACCCGAATCGGGCGGCGGACCCGAATCGGGCGGCGGACCCGAATCGGGCGGCGGACCCGAGCTGGGTGACGGATTCGAGCCGGGTGATGGATCCGAATCGGGCGGCGGATCCGAGCCGGATGGTCGCACAGCATCAGCCTCCTCCGCCGCCCACGGTCCCGCACCAAGCGCCGGGCTCGCATCAGTCCTGGGCGCTGCATCAGTCGGCGACACCGCATCAGCCGCAGCCCGAGTCGCCCCAGCATCGCTCAGTACCGCATCATTCGGCGGCGGAGTTCGAGTCAGCAGCCGACTACCAGCCTGCGGCCCAACATCATTCGACAACGCAACATCAGTCGGTAGCCCAACATCATTCGGCGTCCGAGTACCAGTCGGTAGCCCAGCATCGGTCGGTGCCCCAGGACAATCCGGTAGCCCAGCATCGGTCGGTGCCCCAGGACAATCCGGCAGCCGAGCATCGGTCGGCGGCCGCATATCAGCCCCACTCGCCCGCGCGGCAGACTGAGCCGTACCATTCGGCGACGCAGTACGGGTCGGCAGCCGAGTACCAATCAGTGGCGGAACAGCATTCAGCTGCGCAGCATCATTCAACAGCTGAGTATCAGGCGGGGGTCGAGTATCAGGCTCACCCCGAGTCGCCCGAGCATCAGCCGTTGCCGCCGCAGTCGGTGGCGCGGCATCAGCCACCGCCGCCGCGCACGGTTCTGCCTCATGAGGTCGGCCAGCATGAGGCGGCTGCGCAGCATCAGTCCTCGCAGCAGCAACAATCGGCGGCCGCATATCAGCCCCAGTCGCCCGAGCAGCAGACCGAACTGGGGTATTCGGCGGTGCAGTATGGGGTGGCAGCCGAATATCAATCGGCGGCGGAACAGCATTCAGCTGCGCAGCATCAGTCGGCGCCACCGCATCAGGCGGGGGCCGAATATCAGCCTCAGCCCGCGTCGACCCCGCATCGGCCTGCGTCGCATCAATCGGTGACGGAGTACGAGTCGGCGGCCGAGCAGACAGTGGCCCAGCATCAGTCGTTGGCCGAACGTCAATCGCCAGCGCATCAGGTCGATGGGCAACTGGCGGGGGAGTGGGTCGGTGATTCCATGCCGACTACGCCGCTGCGGACTGCTCGGAGACCGAAGGCAAGACCGTCCGAGGGGGGCGGGCCTTCGGGGGCTGGTGCTCGTTGGCAGGGGCGGCGGGCGCCCGAGAGACCGGTTGAGCCGGGTGGGTTGAAATCGCCGATCGTCAAGCGGATCGGCATCGGGATCGGTGCGTTTGTCGTGGCGGCCGGGCTGGCTTATGTTGCGGACCTGGTGTTTTCCTCGGGCCATGTGCCGCGTGGGGTTGTGGTCGCCGGTATTGATATCGGCGGCAAGGGCACGGGGGCGGCGGATGCGGAACTGCGTACCGCACTCGGGCCGCGCGCTGATCAGGAGCTTCCGCTGCAGATCGGCGATGTGCAGACCAGGCTGACGCCCAAAACTGCTGGCCTGGCAGTTGATTGGGATACCACCTGGGCCAACATCGGTACCCAGCCGCTGAATCCGATCACCCGAGTGACCTCGTTGTTCACCACGCATACCGTGCCGGTCGCGAGCACTGTCGACGGCAATGCGCTGGATGCCCAGCTCACCGCGCTGCGCGTGCACGACCGTCCGACGGTCGAGGGCACCATTGCCTTCGATGGCGCCCGCCCGGTCGCGGTGCCGCCGGTGCCGGGCCGCATCCTCGATGTTCCCGCCGCACGTATCGCGCTCATCGACAACTGGTATCGCGGTGCGCTGCTCGATCTTCCAGAGACTGCGGCGCCGATCGCCGTGCGCGCGGAGGCGGTCGAACGGGCCTTGCACGAGATCGCCGAACCCGCGGTGCGTGCACCGATTGTCTTCGCGGGCAAGAACAATGCGACTGGCAGGCTGGAACCGGAGCAGATCGCGTCCCTGCTGTCCTTCGCGCCCGACGGCCAGGGCGGACTCGCCGCGAGCTTCAAACAGGATGTGGCGCAGGGTGTGCTCGGCCCGCAGCTGGCACCGTCGGAAGTCGAGGCCAAGGACGCGACCTTCGCGCTGACCGGGACGAAACCCACCGTGGTTCCGGCCATTGTCGGCGACAAGATCAATTGGGCGAAGACATTGGAGCTGTTGCCCACTCTGGTGGTTGCGCCGCAGGAGCGCACAGCGCAGGCCGTCTATGAAAAGGTCGACCCCAAGCTCACCACCGAGGCCGCGAACGCACTCGGCGTCACCGAGATGATGGGGCAGTTCACCACGAGCGGCTTCAGCGGCCCGTCCGGCGTGAACATCCGCGTGGTCGCTCAGAAGGTGAACGGCGCCATCGTCAAGCCGGGTGAAACCTTCTCGCTCAACGACTTCACCGGCCCCCGTGGCACCGCCGAAGGCTACGTCGAATCCGGCATTATCGACCACGGCCGCCCCAGCACCGCGGTGGGCGGCGGCATCAGCCAATTCGCCACCACCCTCTACAACGCCGCCTATTTCGCGGGCATGGAGGACGCGGGGCACACCGAACACAGCTACTACATCTCGCGCTATCCCGCGGCACGCGAGGCAACCGTCTTCGACGGCGCCATCGACCTCAAATTCCGCAATACCGGCCAAACCGGCGTCTACATCGAGACTTCGACCACCGACTCCGAGGTGACCGTCCGCCTATGGGGCACCAAGACCGTCAACGTCGAATCCATCACCGGCGAAAAGACCAAGCCCACCGAACCAACCACCATCAAACTCCCCAAGGGCAAGGACTGCATCGCCACCGAAGGCGCCCCCGGCTTCACCATCTCCGACACCCGAGTCATCACCGACCGCAAAACCGGCCGCGAAATCTCCCGCACCACCCGCACTGTCAAATACGACCCCATCCCAGTCGTCAAGTGCGAGTAGACCTCGCCGCGCTGTCGCATAGCGCGTGACTGCCTCGCATAGCCTCCTGCAACCTATGCGAGGCAATGCGCCAAGGCGAAGGCGCGTTTGTGAGGCGCGATCCTCCTGGCCTCTGCGGGGGCCTGCCAGGACCGCGTGTGTGTGGTCCAGCCTGGGGGCCCGGAACAGGGCCCGCCAGGCGTCGTATCCTGCAACCGATGTCGAGTGCAGGGGCTTTATCCGCGCCCTTGAACCCGTTGGCGGAATGTCCCGGTGAGTGCGGAGCTGATCGAAACCCACATCGCAAACGCGAACTGACCAGGTGTCGCGCCATCGACCTGCGTTCGAGACCAATCGTCCAGCGGGCGTGTATGTTACGCCGAAGTCACGTGAAAATGATCTCAGCCCGATCTGCGAATAGCTGGGTAATCACAGTAGGCGACCGATGCGCATCGGCTTGTGTCACTTCATTCCATTTGGAATGCTGCACAACAGGATCCGACCCTGCCTGGTGAATTCGGCGGTGCCGGGCCCTTCGTACCAGGTGCGGCGCGGTGGTGCGACTCGACAGCTATATCGCCGCTCTGGTTCGGTTCCGGTGACGCGTTCCCGTGGAATCGTGTTGCGGGGATTTCGATTCGAGTGAACCAGCAATAGTTCGGCAAATCGAATCGATCCGCCCACAATCTCAGGGGCTTGTCGCCTCTCCGTGCGGTGGTGAAACTTCTTTCGGCCGGTAATAATCGGTTACCGGCTGGATATTTCTCCATGGGTTCAAAGGGAAGTTCTAAATGAGCAAATTGCGCGTGCTCGGTGTCGCCTTCGCGGCGACCGCGGGCATTCTCCTGGTCGGTTCGGGTATTGCATCGGCGGCTGTCGATGAAGGCATCGTCCTGGAGCCGATCGGAACCATCGCCCCCGGCGAGCCGAACCCGAATGGGACCGGTTCCAGCTCGGCGGTCACCGATCTGGTGAAGGCGCTGTCCACCGGCTCGACAGGCGCCAAGACGCAGTAATCGGATGCTGGAAGTGCCTCACCTCGAAATGAGGTGAGGCACTTTGCTTTTGCGGACCCCGGCGCCGGGTCGCGAACGAATGTGGCCTGAATCCGCTCGGCACCCGCACCTTACAGCGGCGTTCGCATGAGCAGCACGTTGTACTGGTTGTACACCGACAGTAAGAAGTACAGGTCACGCCCGGTCTGATACGGGAAGATCATCGGCGCATAGGCGCTCGGCAGCGCAGGCCCATCGACGAGCACCTGCGGCTCGCTCCACGGCCCCTCCGGCTTGTCTGCACTGCGCAAGACCACCGAATTGGTCGAATCCGTCGTGAGCATGATGAATTTACCCAGCTGGTCGTTCCACATCACCGACAGCTCGGCGACACCATCGACGATCGGTGCGGCGACCTTGGCGTCCGGCTTCCACTCGGTGCCGTCCCAGTACTCGTAGCGATCGATGTCGGCGATATCGGCTTCCTGTGCGCGCGAGACGAATCCGGGATGCTGCCGCCCGGCGGCCGTGCCGTAGCGGTAGACGTAGCCGTCGTCCTTCAGGAAGGCGTTCTGCTGAAAGTTCTGATACCCGTCCACATTCGCGCGTCGGGTGGTGGTCAGCGGTGCCCAGCTCCGACCCCCGTCAGCCGAGGCGGCAAGAGTGGAGAAGTTGGTTTCCCACTTGCCGTGTTCACCCCAGCTGGCCACCGACATCAGACTCAGGTACTGCACGCCGCCGACCGAAATGCCCGCTGTCGGAATGAGACTGATCTCGATGCCGGGAATCTTCGGACTGGGCAGCGGATTGTTGCTCACCACGCCGTCGAACGAAATCCCCTGTGCCGGATCCTTGGTGGTGCTGCTGAACAGGACCTGGCTGCTCCAGGCCCACACGCTGCCGACGAGCAGATTGGGGAAGCCGAGGCCCGCACTGTCGCCGAAGGCGGTGAGCATCCGTCCGTTGCCGTCGTCCCACATGATGCCGAGGTCGGTGCCGAGCACATTGACGTTCTGGGTGCGATTGGGGCTGTCCATGCCGGTCATCTGGAAGACCGCCTGGGTCACTCCCGGTAAGCGTGGTAGGCCGCGCGACTGGCCGTTGATGCCGGGGATGGGGTTGATGCCGGGAATGGGGATCACGATATTCGGGTCGGCGACGGCCGGTCCGGCCAGTGCGACCGAGAGTGCGGCGGCGAGGACACCGGCTCTGGTGAGTGCGGACAGCGATCGGTTCATCCGGACGATCCCTTCTTGCGCGCGGTCTGCCCGGCCATTGTGCCCGGTTCTCGCCCCCATGTCCGAACGCGTTTGATGTGGAGCCGGACACCAGCCGATAGCTACACTGAAGATCATCAGGAGACGGGGCTTCGGGAGTGGCCGACCTGTCACCGCTGGCGACCATAGGTCGCCCGATACAGCTTCTTCGGCGGCGGGGCTCGGTCGCTCGATATATGACGGTTTGCCGCATCGCTCGCGAGGGCACAGCTGTTCCATTACATCCAGCAGGATTGGTGAACGCTAGGCGGTGGCTCATGGGTGATAGTCGCGCAACGCTTCGCAGTTGGTGGCACGATCCGGTGCACTACCGCTGGCTCGTGCGGACGTTGGAATCGCATTTCGCCCTAGGTCCGGTCAAATTCATCATCGGTGCGGGCGGCGCGGTGATGTTGCTGATCAATATGTTGATGTCGCTGTCGCCCGCCGGTCCATCGGGAACGGTCGATCGTGCGATCTTCGCATTCGCGGGGTTCACCGCGGCGGTATGGACGGTGCGCTGGTGGTTGTTTCCATGGCCGCGTGCGCTCACCTCATTGGCCCTGTGCACCTGGGCGGATATCGCCATCACCGCGTCCTGTCTGGTGGACCGCGATCGGCTGTACGCAGCATTGAGCGCGATGCTGCTGGTGGTGACCGGGGCCTACATCACGTTCTTCCACAGTCCGCGGGCGCTGGCCGCGCACGCCGCGTGGTCATTGCTTTCCATCGGGATCCTCGCCGGTTATGTGGTGACCGATTCCGCGGGTGGCGATATACCGCTGGCGGCGGCCATGGTGCTGATCATGATGGCGGCCATCGTCGTGGTGCTGCCCGGGCTGCAATTCTGCTATTGGGTGCTGCGCACCGACGTGCTGTCGGATCCGCTGACAATGCTGCTGAATCGGCGCGGTCTCGACTATTACCTGTACCGCTCCCGGCATCGGCAGTGTCTATCGGTGATCGCCCTCGATCTGGACCGCTTCAAGTCGGTCAACGACACATTCGGTCATATCGTCGGCGACCAGGTGCTCGCCTCGACGGCCGAGCGCTTGCGGGCGGTCGTCGATCCCGACGCCATCGTCGCCCGCACCGGCGGCGAGGAGTTCGCGGTGGTCGGCGAACTCGATCGTGACGGTGCGCTCGCCACCGCCGAGAGGTTGCGTCGCGCCGTCGAAGCGGCGGCCGGGGTGCCCGTCGTCATCACGGCCAGCATCGGTGTCGCCGTCTGTGCGGGCGGTGCGGATACCGGTCGGCCCCAGCTGCTGTTGCGCTGCGCGGACTCCGCGATGTACGAGGCGAAACAGTTGGGCGGCAATGCCGTTGTGCTGGCCGAGCCCCCGATCTACGTTCCGGACGCCGCGCCCACCCCGCGGCGAGATCTGTCGCGTCGCGGCAAATGACAATGGCGGCCCGGATCGCTCCGGGCCGCCATTGTTCGTATTCGCCTGTGTCCGAACGCTATCGGATCAGAACGCCGCTTCGTCCAGCTCCATGATGTCGTTGTCCAGGTTCGACAGGATGGCGCGGGTCGCGGTCAGCTCGGGCAGCACATTGCGGGCGAAGAACTGCGCGACGCCCACCTTGCCCTTGTAGAACGCCTCATCGGCACCGGTGGCGCCATTGTCGAGGGCCTTGATGGCGACCTCGGCGCCACGCAGCAGCTGCCAGCCGATCAGCAGGTCGCCGACCGCCATCAGGAAGCGCACCGAGCCGAGACCGACCTTGTACAGCTCCGACTGGTGCTCCTGAGCGCCCATCAGGTGCCCGGTCAGGGTGGCGGCCATGGCCTGGACATCCTCGAGCGCGGTGGCCAGCAGCTTGCGCTCGCCCTTGAGGCGACCGTTGCCCGCCTCGGAGTCGATGAACTTCT
>NZ_JBSGEQ010000017.1:155153-185098 GCF_053602975.1 Nocardia sp. NPDC004278 | reverse complement strand
GGCTCGGATGTTCCGAGCCGGACGGCCTCTTGCTCATTCAGCGGCTGAACTCACCCCTGCCACTGACCGGTATTCGATCAGGCCGAGGATCGGCCCGCCGCCGGTGCCTACTGGGCTCCGGAGCTGTAGTAGGTGTCCGCGTAGGCGTACTGATCCCAGTGCGCCTCGTCCGACCGACCGTCGCCGGACCCACCCGAAGAATCCCGATCCCCGTGCCCCGGCCACCACGCGCGGTGACCGATGAGCGCGGTCACGGCCGGGGTGAAGAACATCGCCATCACGAATGCCGCGATCGCAATGCCGACCGAGATGGCGAACCCCATCTGGGAGAGCACATTATTGCCCGCCAGCATCATCGAAGCGAAGGTGCCCGCGAGGATCACACCGGCCGCGGCGACGGTCGGCCCGGTGTGCCGTACGGCCAGGGCCGCAGCCTGTTTCGGCTCGTTACCGGCACGGGCCTCCTCACGCAACCGCGCAACCATGAGGATGTTGTAGTCCGTGCCGAGTGCCACCACGAACAGGTACATGATCACCGGGAGGGTGAAGATCAGCCCGGAGTTGCCCTGGAAGTGCTGGAACACCAGGACCGAGGCACCGAGCGTGGCGGCGAAGCCGAGGAACACCGAGGCCATCAGATACCACGGGGCGACCAGACTGCGCAGCAAGAGGGCGAGCACGATCATGATCAGGATGCCGGCCACCGGGAACACGATCTTGTAGTCGTGCACCATCGCATCCTGGAAATCGACGTACACCGAGGAGATCCCGCCCACGACGGCCGTGGTGCCCGCCGGTGCCATCGAATGTGCCGTATCCCGCAACGGACCGCGCACCGTATCCAGAGCCGCATCCGATTCGGGTGCGCCCGCGAGTGTCACCTGGAAGTCGGCGGCCATACTGTCGCTCGAAACTGTCGGCGCCCCAACCTGACTCACGCCGGACACCGCCGCGAGCGCCGCGCGGTAGACGGTGAGCTGGTCACCATCGAGCGGTGCGCCATTGGTTGAGCGCAGCAGCACATCGGAAGGCTGGGTCGATCCGGCGGGCAGACCCTTGAGCAGTTCCTTGCTGTACACCGTGGATTCGGAGGTGTCCGAAGTCGAGCCGGAGCTGAGATCGAAGGTCGGATTGAAGCCGAAGGCCAGCACACCCAGGGCCACCAGCAGACCACCGGAGACCGCCGCGAATGCTCCCGGCCGCCGCCCCAGTGCCGCGCCGATGGCGCCGAAGCGTGCACCCTTCGGCTCCTGCCGCCAGGCCTTGGAAGGCCAGAACACCTTGGTGCCGAGCAGCGAAACGACGGCGGGCACCAGGGTCAGCCCGGCGAGCAGCGCCACCCCGACGGCGATCGCCAGCGCCGGACCCAGCGCACGGAACATGCCGAGTGTCGAGAGCGTGAGCGCCATGAAGGCGATGATCACCGCACCCGCCGCCGAGGTAATGGCCTCACCGACCTTGGTGACGGCACTGACCATGGCGGTCTTCGGATCCTCCCCCGCACGCAGCCGTTCCCGGTAGCGGAACATCAGGAACAGGATGTAGTCGGTGCCGACGCCGAAGAGCACGACCAACAGGATCGAGTTCACCGAACTGTCCACCTGCAGATCGAATGCCTTGGCCGCCATGGCGATCAGGCCACCGACGGTGCTGGAGATCGCGCCGATGATAATGATCGGCAGCAGCGCAATCACCGGACTGCGGAAGATGACCAGCAACAGCACCAGGATCAGCACGACGGTGGCGACACCGATAATGGCCATACCCTTGGTGCTGGATTCGGTTTGATCCAGCATCTGCGCGGCCTGACCGGTGACGCCCGCCTTCAGATCCGTGCCATGCACCTGCTCCTGCAATGCGTCACGCAACTTCTTGACCGCATCGCTCTGCGTGGTATCGCCCGCACTGGTCACCTTCGTCATCTGCACGGCGGCGATCTGCACCAACCGGTTCTCCGAAGCCGGACCGGCCTGTATCCCGATGACATCCTTGATGCGCTGGTCGTTCAACTTGGCCGCGATCGTCGCGACACTCGCCGAATCCCCTTCGCTCAGCGGTGCACCGTCCGAGCGCACGAACACCAGTAGCGCCGCGGGTGCCTCGTTCTGTGGAAATGCCTTCTGCTGCAATTCCATTGCCTGAATCGACTCATAATGTGAAGGCAGGAAGGCGGATTGATCGGTGGTCGATTTGAGTTTCGGCGCCGAGGCCACCACCGCGATAATGATGAGCAGCCAGAGACCGATCACCTTCCACGGGTTGTGAACGACGATCGCGCCCAATCGAGCGAACATGCGGGACAATTCCTTTCGGGAATCGGTACGAGACTCGGGAGCCGACGGCTCAGATATCGAGGTCCTCGGTCTGCGGGTACTGGGTCGTATCGACCAGGGAGCGGTAGATCTTCGCCGGGATCCGTCCGGCCAGATCCTCGAAGGATTCAACGATTTCGACCGTGTAGTCGGCCCAGACCTGTTCGTTGATGTCGAATATGTCGCGCCAGTTCTTCCTCCAGTCCGTGATCCAGCTCATCGCCGCGAAGTCGGACCATTCGGATATCCGCCGATGCACCACATACTTGCCTTTGCGGCTCAGATAGACCTGGGTCAGCTCGACACCATCGGTCGTGTAGCTGCGCGCCTGGCCGAGCAGTTGCCCCTGGAAGCGCTGTTTGCGTCCGCCACCCGGGCCTACCTCGAGCAGGATTTCCTGGAACTCACCCGGCGCCGCCTCGGTGGCTTCGCCCGGCTTCACCTTGGTGACGTCGACGACGGCCGAGGATTCGGTGTCCGTAGGCGCATTGTGGTCGGTGGTCATAACTCCCCATTTCATAAATGAATGCGCACATGCGCATGACACTTCATCGACGGCTCCCGCCGGATACCGTCGTCGGTGGATCTTGCTCTTTCGGCAATCGCGCCCTCGGTGATCCGCGAGAGCCGCCGAAGGGTCAGATGTCGAGGTCTTCGATCTCGGCGTCGACCAGCTCGCGGTCGATATCAACCGCGCCCGCGGTCGAACCGTTTGGGCGGGCGGGCGTGTGCGAATCCGCGGCCATGACTACCTCATCTCATAAACGAATATGCAATTACGCATGGAATCAGCGCCAACGGACCCCGCTTCGGTCCGTTGTGACGAGTCGATCTGCTGTTTTCCGGTACCCCCGAGCGCACTCCGCGGTATCCCGTCGGGAATCACTATAAGTAGATGTATACGTATAACGCAAGCCCTAAGGTCGAGCGACCTCACCACCGGCCAAGGCGGGCCGCCTTTCCCGGTCGGCGCGACGCCGCCGCGCCACGCTGACCAGCAGCGCCAGGCCGATGCCGAGTCCGAGCCCGAGCGCCCCGGCCGCCGCGAAGCCCGCGGGGAACCCACCCGCATCGATGGCGACGCCGGCGAGTGAGCTGCCGATGCCATTGCCGAGAGTCATTGCGGCACCGTGCCAGCCGATCGCTTCACCGCGCCCACTCTCCGGAACGATTCGGCTCAGCTGGTCGACGGATGCGACAAGCGTCGGCGCGCAGAGTGCGCCCGCGAAGAGCCCGGCCACGCCGAGCGATAGCGGTCCGACGGCGAAGCACATCGGAATGGTGATGGCGCCGAGCCCGGCGAGCAGGAAGTAGGTCGAGATCGGTCGATGCAGAGCGCCGTAGACGAGTCCGCCGACCAGCGAACCGAAACCCCATACGGCCATCACCACACCGAGCCATCGCTGCGCGCCGAACTCTCGAATGGCCGAGACGAAGGTCAACTCCGAACCCGCGAGCACCGCGATCGCCGCACTCGCACCGATACACAGCGCAACGAATTCGAGCCGGAACCACGCACGCCGCGGGACGGCGGCCGAGCGATCGTTGTCATCGGTGCGCAGCGGCGGATTGCGCACCCATACGAAAACGCCTGCCAGCACCAGCGCCATCTGCATCCCGAACAGCGTGAGCGTCGTCGACCAGGCCGTCGCGGCGGCGACGCCGAGCACCGGCCCGACCATGAAGGCCGTCTCCACCGACACCGATTCCAACGCCAGGGCGGGCTGCCGGTTCTCCTCGGTGGTCGCCGCGATCACGGCCTGGCGCACCACCGTGAAGATCGGAATATCGAACAACCCCGCCAGTGCCGCGAGCACCAGTAGCGCCCCGTATCCGACGAACGGCGCGATCGACCAGCACACCGCCCCGACAATGATCGACGGCAGAATCGTGCGCCGCAGCCCGAACCGATCCAGCATCCGCCCGCGCCACGGACCACTCACCGCAATACACAGGGTGACAACCGAACTCAGCGCACCGGCCTGTGCGTACGACCCGTGCAGCGTCTGCACCACATGCAGCGCGAGCAGCACCGCCCCCGCGAAGAACGGTATGCGAACCATCACCCCCAGCAGCAGCACATTGCGCACCGCCGAGTTCGACAGGACCTCGCGATAGGACCGCATTCGATCGAGGGTGTCATGCCCACCCGCCCCCGCGCCACCAATTAATCCCATGATTCGGTCCGACCGAGACGGCATGGACGCGTCCGGCCAATGCGTGACAAGGCCCCATCACCGCCCAGTTCGTCGCAAGTGTGATCATGCCGCCGTGGCGCGGTCCGCCGTATTCGGTCACGAATCCCTCACCCCACGAAGTGAAAGTTCAGCCGCCGGCGCCGCGCTGAACGCGACTCCCCAACCGGCGACCGCCGGCCGGGCCAGCGCGAACTCACCGACCACGACGGACGACCCATCCCCCATACGACAACCTCGGCTGCGATCTGAGTTACGAATGGTGAGCCGACGCGGCCGCCCCTCGGCCATCAATGCACCTCAGGGCGCAGGTTCCCCGTGTTCTAGGTACGCCGTGCGACCGTCGGCATGGGCGGAATGGGCCTGCCTCAGGCGACGGCCCAGCCTGGGAATGACGTAATCATCGATCTTGTCGATCCGAACCCATTTCCACTCGTCGAGTTCGGTTGGCTGAAGTTCGATGGCGCGCTCGTCCTCGCCCAGTTCGCCACAGTCGAATACGTAGAGCGCCTTATCGCCTTCGCCCCGGTTCGGCGCCCAGTCGTGGACGAGCAATCGCTTCGGCACACGGTCGATCCCGAGCTCCTCACGGACCTCGCGACGGCACGCCGCGGTAGGCGCTTCACCCGGCTCTACATAGCCACCGGGTATATCCCAACCGTTGCCATAGATCTTGTGCACCAACAGCACCTCGTCACCTCGGACGAAAAGCGCCCCCGCCGCCATCCGCGCGCGCGCAAACCGATTGTCCCCGTCGACCATTGGATCACCTCACGATCTGCATTCGTTTGGCCAAGGCTTGCAATGCGAACGAAGGACTGCCGTGGACACTGCGCATCCACGTGAGTACGAGCTGTCGGCTCAGATAATGGTGACGAACTTGTTCCGGCGCCGCCTGTTCGGCGTCGAGCACGGCGGTGATCGAATCCTGTTGGCGCCCAGCGAGATTGAATGCCCGAGCGAGTTCCAGCTGGTGACGGATCTGGCGCTCTATCGGCAATGCCGAGGTATCGAGGTTAGGACCGAGGCTCAGCGCGATCTGCACATCGCCCAATTCCATTGCGGTATTGACCCGGTGGATCGCGACGTTTGTCGGGCCGAAGGCGGTCCACAAGTAGTTGTGGTCGCCACCCAACCGCGCTGCCGCCTGATCTGCCTCTGTCAGAAAGCCCTGGACTACATCTCGTCGATTATTGCGGGCCGCGGCCATCGAACCGACGAGCAGCAGCGTTCCGTACACGGACCACACATCCGGCCGACCGGCGCCGAGATGGGATTGCAGGTAGTCGGCTCCGGCTTCCACCAGGTTCACGGCCGGTTGTACCCGGCCCGTCGACATGACGGTGAAAGCGACGGTCCTGATCAACGATCCGATGATCGCCGGGTCATTGGCGCGCTGCGCGGCGGCAAGTCCGCGCTCGGCCGCATTCCAGGCCAGGTCTGTCTCGCCGAGTTTGGTCAGCACCGACGCGGCGACCTGATAACCCAGCGCCAATACTCGATTGCTCGGTCCATCCGCATTGGATTGCACCATCAACAGCGCCGTGGACAACAGCGCTGGCAGTCGCCCGGCGGCGTAGCCGAACTTCGAGGCCTGGTAGGCGGCGAATACCTCGCTCAGATCCCGTTCGAGCTCCGGGAGCTGGAACGATCGAGATCTGCTCGTCGACGGTGACGGCGTGCGCATCAGATGGCTGTAGTCCATCAATGTGGCGCGCAGTGCGGGGATGGTGGAAACCCCGCTTTCACTGGTCCAGTCCAGCAGCGTCGGCTCACCGATCAGATCACCTAGCGAAACATCGAGGGCGTCGGCGAGCAGACGGATAACCGATAGCCGGTCCAACGGGATCCGGTTGTTCTCGACCTTGCTCATCCAGTCGTCGGTGCGTCCGACGAGCCCGGCGAGAGCTTCTTGGGATATGCCTCGGCGGCGGCGATACCAGGCCACCCGTTCCCCAATGGTGAGATTCTGCGTCATTCCGCGCACAGGCCGATCTTCCACCTCGATTGGAAAGGATCCCGGAAGGAAATTCCGGGCGAAAACTCGAACAAGGCTCAGGCTACTGCTAAGCCAACGACATCACTGCCAGATGAGACGGGATTACCGTGAACATCGAAGAGGTTCGGACCGTGCTCGATTGGGTCGCGTACTACCGCCAGCAATTTCACCTGCCCGCCGAAGAACGCGGCGGCTATGTCATGCTGCCGGTGACGAACGCGGTGGGAATCGTTCATGTGCCGAAGCTATTCGCCGAGAAGCTGCTGGCCGCACTTCGCCAGCAGGGCAACCCCGGTCCGCTCCTGGCCCGGCAGATCCGCTGGACGTTCATCGCAGCCGTCGACTACTCCCCCGGCTATCGAGTGCTGGACCTGCTCTCCCGCAACGACATCCATGTTCCGATCGTCGGCAGTGCGCTGATGATCCCGACCGGTCTCGGCAGGCACACCCGGGAGGGCGCCTACTGGATCAACCCGCCCGAGCGAGATCAGCGTCTGCCCCCGTTGTCGACGGTTATCACCACCGCGCTCGCATTGAGACCGATAAAAGGGAACCACCGGCAACACGAAACTATCTGACTCGGAACAAATAAAAAGGACCGCCCCACCGGAAATACTCCGGGGGACGGCCCTTTTCAGAGCTGTCGTTTCGAGCGACCTGCAAAGCGGGCGCTAAAAACTACTTGGCCTTCTCCAGGACCTCGACCAGACGCCAGTGCTTGGTGGCCGACAGCGGACGGGTCTCCATCAGCTGAACGCGGTCGCCGACACCGGCGATCTCGTTCTCGTCATGCGCCTTCACCTTGGTGGTGGAGCGAATGATCTTGCCGTAGAGCTTGTGCCGCGTGCGGTCTTCCAGCTCGACCACGATGGTCTTGTTCATCTTGTCCGAGACCACGTAGCCGATGCGGACCTTGCGGGTGCCGCGCTTTTCCTGTGTCACGTTCTCTTCACTCATGCCGCATCTCCCTTGCCAGCGGGTGCCGAGGCCAGGCCGAGCTCACGCTCACGCATGACCGTGTAGATGCGCGCGATCTCGTGACGCACGACGCGCAGGCGACGGTTGTTGTCCAACTGACCCGTCGCCATCTGGAAGCGCAGATTGAACAGCTCTTCCTTCGACTCGCGCAGGCGGGCGACGAGCTCCTCTTCGTTGAGCTCGCGGAGCTCTGCGGCCGGTGTACCGGTAGCCATCAGAACTGCTCCTCCCTGGTCACGATCCTGCACTTCATGGGGAGCTTGTGCATCGCACGGCGCAGGGCCTCACGAGCGGTCTCCTCGTTGGGGTAACTCATTTCGAACATCACGCGTCCGGGCTTGACGTTCGCGACCCACCACTCCGGCGAACCCTTACCGGAACCCATGCGGGTTTCGGCCGGCTTCTTGGTGAGCGGGCGATCCGGGTAGATGTTGATCCAGATCTTGCCGCCACGCTTGATGTGGCGGGTCATCGCGATACGCGCGGACTCGATCTGCCGGTTGGTGACGTAGGCGGGCTCGAGAGCCTGGATGCCGTATTCACCGAACGCGACCGAAGTGCCGCCCTTGGCCATGCCGCTGCGGCCCGGGTGATGCTGCTTCCGGTGCTTGACCTTCCGTGGCATCAGCATGCGTCAGCCCTCCTGTGTTTCTGCCGGGGCGTCGGCAACCGCAGTGGCAGCGCCTGCACGCCCGGCCTCAGTGCTGGTCGCGGTGGTACCCGAGGAACCGGACCGACGCGGGCGGCTCGGCCGCTCACGACGCTCGCGGCGGTCACCAGCGGCGGGCGCGGCCGCGGCCGTGACCTCACGCTTGCCACCGACGATGTCGCCCTTGTAGATCCAGACCTTCACGCCGATGCGACCGAAGGTGGTCTTGGCCTCGTAGAGGCCGTAGTCGATATCCGCGCGCAGCGTGTGCAGCGGAACCCGACCCTCGCGGTAGAACTCCGAGCGCGACATTTCGGCGCCGCCGAGGCGGCCCGAGCACTGCACCCGGATGCCCTTGACGTTCGGCGAACGCATGGCCGACTGGATGGCCTTGCGCATCGCGCGACGGAACGCCACACGGTTCGACAGCTGCTCGGCGACACCCTGGGCGACGAGCTGCGCATCCGACTCGGGGTTCTTGACCTCGAGGATGTTCAGCTGCACCTGTTTGCCGGTGAGCTTCTCCAGCTCGGCGCGGATGCGGTCGGCCTCGGCGCCGCGGCGGCCGATGACGATACCGGGACGCGCGGTGTGGATGTCGACGCGAACCCGGTCACGGGTGCGCTCAATCTCCACCTTGGAGATGCCCGCCCGCTCCATGCCGGTGGCCAGGAGCTTGCGGATGGCGACGTCTTCCTTCACGTAGTCCGCGTACTGCTTGTCCGCGTACCAACGCGACTTCCAGTCGGTGGTGATACCGAGGCGGAAGCCATGGGGGTTGATCTTCTGTCCCATTTACTTTGCCCCTCCCTTCCGGCGGCTGCGAGCAGCACCGGCGGTGGGCACGCTCTCGACCTCGATGGTGATGTGGCTGGTGCGCTTGCGAATCCGGAACGCGCGGCCCTGGGCCCGCGGCTGGAAGCGCTTCATGGTCGCGCCCTCGTCGACGTAGGCGGTCGAGATGACCAGCGTGGCCGGGTTCAGGCCGAGGTTGTTCTCGGCGTTGGCCGCGGCGCTGGCGACGACCTTGGCGACCGGCTCGCTCGCGGCCTGCGGCGCGAACTTCAGGATCGCAAGGGCGTCCTCGACCCGCTTGCCGCGGACCAGGTCCACGACACGGCGAGCCTTCATCGGGGTGACGCGAACGTGCTTCGCCGTCGCCCGGGCAGTCGGGTTCTGAGTCTCAGTGGTCATCGCCGCTTGCTCTTCCGGTCTTCCTTGACGTGGCTCTTGAACGTCC
Organism: Nocardia sp. NPDC004278; assembly: GCF_053602975.1. Taxonomy (NCBI): domain Bacteria; kingdom Bacillati; phylum Actinomycetota; class Actinomycetes; order Mycobacteriales; family Nocardiaceae; genus Nocardia; species Nocardia sp. NPDC004278. Next base: position 175,725 of record NZ_JBSGEQ010000017.1, on the reverse strand, counting down.
TGGTGGGCGCGAACTCACCCAGCTTGTGGCCGACCATGGACTCCGACACGAACACCGGCACATGCTTGCGGCCGTCGTGGACGGCGAAGGTGTGACCAATGAAATCGGGGATGATGGTCGAACGACGGGACCAGGTCTTGATGACCTGCTTGCTGCCCTTCTCGTTCTGCACGTCCACCTTCGCGAGGAGGTGGTCGTCGACGAACGGGCCCTTCTTGAGGCTGCGTGGCATTTCTTACCTCCTCCTTCAGCGCTTCTTGCCGGTCTTGCGACGGCGGACGATGAGCTTGTCGCTCGGACGGTTGGGCTTGCGGGTGCGGCCTTCCGGCTGACCCCACGGCGAGACCGGGTGGCGACCACCGGAGGTCTTGCCCTCACCACCACCATGCGGGTGGTCGACCGGGTTCATGACGACACCACGGACCGTGGGACGGCGACCCTTCCAGCGCATACGACCGGCCTTGCCCCAGTTGATGTTCGACTGTTCGGCATTGCCGACCTCGCCGACGGTGGCGCGGCAGCGCACGTCGACGCGGCGGATTTCACCGGAGGGCATACGCAGCGTGGCGTAGGGGCCTTCCTTACCGAGCAGCTGGATGCTCATGCCAGCGGCACGAGCCATCTTCGCGCCGCCGCCCGGACGCAGCTCCACATTGTGGATCGTGGTACCGGTCGGGATATTGCGCAGCGGCAGGTTGTTACCCGGCTTGATGTCGGCCGTCGGGCCGGACTCGATCGGGGTGCCCTGCCGGATACCCTTCGGCGCGATGATGTAGCGCTTCTCGCCGTCCACGTAGTGCAGCAGCGCGATGTTGGCGGTGCGGTTCGGGTCGTACTCGATGTGCGCGACCTTGGCCGGGATGCCGTCCTTGTCCAGGCGACGGAAGTCGATCAGACGGTAGGCACGCTTGTGGCCGCCACCGCGGTGACGGGTGGTGATGCGACCGTGCGCGTTGCGGCCACCCTTGCTGTGCAGCGGGCGGATCAGCGACTTCTCGGGGGTCGACCGAGTGATCTCAGCGAAGTCCGAGACGCTGGAGCCACGACGGCCCGGCGTAGTCGGCTTGTACTTACGGATTGCCATGAGTTCTTCTCTGCTTTCTGGAATCCCAGGCGCTTACGCGACCGGGCCTCCGAAGATCTCGATGGGCTTGCTGTCGGCCGAGATGGTCACGAGCGCGCGCTTGGTGTCCTTGCGCTTGCCGTAACCGAAGCGGGTCCGCTTGCGCTTGCCCTGACGGTTGGCGGTGTTGACGCTGGTCACCTTCACGCCGAAGACCTTCTCGACGGCGATCTTGATCTGCGTCTTGTTGGAATCCGGGTGCACGATGAAGGTGTAGGTGCCTTCCTCGATCAGTCCGTAGGACTTCTCCGAGATGACCGGCGCCAGCAGAATGTCGCGGGGGTCGGCGATCGTGGTCACTTGCTCTCCTCCTGTGCGGCTTCGGCGGGGCCGTGCACGAAGGCGTTCAAGGCCTCGATGCTGAACACCACTTCATCGCTTTCCAGCACGTCGTAGGTGTTGAGCTGATCCGGCGCGATCGGGTGCACGAACTCCAGGTTCTGCACGCTCTTCCAGGCCGCGATGTCCTCACGTCCGAGGACGAGGAGGAACTTCTTGCGGTCCGACAGCTCGGACAGGAAGGACTTCGCGGTCTTGGTCGACGGGGTCTGCCCCGAGACCAGTTCGCTGATCACGTGGATGCGCTCGTTGCGCGCACGGTCCGAGAGAGCTCCGCGCAGTGCGGCGCGGACCATCTTCTTGGGGGTGCGCTGGCTGTAGTCACGCGGCTGCGGACCGTGCACGGTGCCACCGCCGGTGAACTGCGGCGCGCGGGTCGAGCCCTGACGGGCGCGGCCGGTGCCCTTCTGGCGGTACGGCTTCTTGCCACCACCGCGGACTTCACCGCGGGTCTTGGTGGAGTGGGTGCCCTGGCGAGCGGCGGCGAGCTGCGCGATGACCACCTGGTGCATCAGCGAGATGTTCGCGGTCGCGTCGAAGATCTCCGAGGGGAGTTCGACGGTGCCATTGGTCTTGCCACCCAGTTCTTTGACCGGAAGCGTCAGGTTGGTCTTCTTCTCAACGCTGGTCATGCGTGTGCACCACCCTTCACGGCGCTCTTGACGACGACGACGTTGCCGCGGCGACCCGGGATCGCTCCCTTGATCAGCAGCAGGCCGTTCTCGACGTCCACCTTGTGAACCGACAGGTTCTGCGTGGTGACGCGGTCGTTGCCCATCCGGCCCGACATGCGCATGCCCTTGAACACGCGGCCGGGGGTGGCGCAGCCACCGATGGAACCCGGGCGACGGTGCACGGCCTGCGCACCGTGCGAGGCGCCTTGGCCGGCGAAGCCGTGGCGCTTCATGGTGCCGGCGAAGCCCTTGCCCTTGCTGGTGCCGGTGACGTCGACGTAGGCGCCCTCTTCGAAGACATCGGCGTTGATCTCCTGGCCGACCTCGAAGGTGGAGGCGTCCGCGACCCGGATCTCGGCGACATGGCGGCGCGGGGTGACACCGGCCTTGGTGAACTGGCCGGAAACCGGCTTGTTCACCTTGCGCGGGTCGATGGCGCCGAAAGCGACCTGGACGGCGCTGTAGCCGTCGCGCTCCACGGTGCGGATCTGGGTAACGACGTTCGGTCCGGCCTTGATGACGGTCACGGGGACGACGCGGTTCTTGTCGTCGAACACCTGGGTCATGCCGAGCTTGGTGCCCAGGATGCCCGCCGCGGGCCTGTTCTTGTTATCAGTCATGATTCGAGTCCCCGTCACTGAATGTTGACGTCGACGCTGGCCGGGAGATCGATGCGCATCAGGGCATCAACCGTCTTCGGCGTCGGGTCGAGGATGTCGATCAGCCGCTTGTGCGTCCGCATCTCGAAGTGCTCGCGCGAGTCCTTGTACTTGTGCGGCGAACGGATGACGCAGTACACGTTCTTTTCGGTCGGCAACGGCACCGGCCCGACCACACGGGCCCCGGTGCGGGTCACCGTCTCCACGATCTTGCGCGCGGACGCGTCGATCGCTTCGTGGTCATAGGCCTTGAGCCTGATGCGGATCTTCTGTCCCGCCACGCTAAGTGTCCTTTTCTCCGCTTATCGTTCGTGGTCCGGAAGCCGGCTTCCGTACCACCTTCAATTGCACAGCCCGAACACACGAAGACGTCCCAGCCCGAGTGGGTCAGGCCCGGAAGAGGCAGCCTGCGTAACGCAGGGCCCCCGCTCGGGCAGATCCAACACAGTGAGACCCCGACCGGGCACGCTGCCCGGCTCCGCCGGTTGACGTGCGACAGTCTCGCCGCTGTTCATCTGTCATGGTTCTCCGGTCCACGCGGTCGGGCGTGTCGCCCATCCGCTCATTCCTCGGCTCCGGTTCGAAAATTCACCTGGCCTGGAACGTTGTCCCGGACGTACCCGCACTGGAAGCCAGCGAGGTACACGATTGGGTGTTGCTCGCCTCGCCACCCGCCACAGCCGCGGAACGGCATGACCTGGTGCAAGGCAACCCGAACAGTATGCCCGACGCCGTTGGCGACATCAAATCCGCCCCCATCCCTCGACTCGCCACCAGGTCAGGGCACGAATCCCGGGCGCGCCACCGGTTGCGAGGCGGTGGGCGATCACGGTCGAACGCACCTGGGCCACTGGGAGTGAACAGCCACCGACGGGTGCCGCAAAAGTATGTCACGCCCCTACCGGAGCTTAACTTACTTTTGAGTAAGATAAGGGTATGACGAAGCAGACGGCGACCCATCGCATCTGGACGAAGCTGCCGGACAACCGGCTGGGGCACACCCTGTTCTCGCTTGGCATGGTGGCCCGGGTGCCCTATTTCGGCACGGTGCTGCCGAGCGTTGTGCGACTGGAACCCGGGCTGTGCGAGGTGACCTCGCCGAAGTGGTTCGGCATCCACAACCATCTGGGCACCTATCACGCGATCGCGGCATGCAATCTGGCCGAGGTGGCAATGGGAATGCTGAGCGAGGCGACGGTGCCCGATACCCATCGCTGGATCCCCAAGGCCATGAATGTGCAGTACCTGGCCAAGGCCGAGACCGGGCTGCGCGCGGTGGCGAAGCTGGCCGAGTTGCCCGACTTCACCGAGATCACCGAGGGCCGCGAGCTGGTCGTACCGGTATCCATCTACGACAAGCACGGTCTCGAGGTCGTGCACGCCGATATCACCACCTGGGTCACGCCCAAGTAGGCAATGTCCTCGCCCGGTCTCGAACCGGTGAGCGGCACCGCCGCCCCGCCCCGGGAACCCTCGGGCCAGGGGCGGTGTTGCGGGCGCACGGCCGGTGCGGTTTGAATGCGAACCATGAGTGACAGCGCGGTCCGGGAATTCGACCTCTGTGTGGTCGGGCTCGGGCCGACCGGACGGGCGCTGGCGCATCGGGCGATGCGGGCCGGCTGCACCGTGGCGGCCGTCGATCCGCGGCCCGACCGTCTCTGGCCGCCCACCTTCTCCTGCTGGATCGATGAGCTGCCGGACTGGCTGCCGCCCAGTGCCATTGCCGCGCGCATTCCGCGGCCGACGGTCTGGACCGAGTCCGAGCATCGCATCGACCGGCCCTACTGCGTGCTGTCGAAAACCGGCCTGCGCGATGCGCTTGCACTCGACGAGGCCACCGTGTTCGCCGGTCGGGCCACGCGCGTGGACGCCAATGAGGTGGCGCTGGCCGACGGCACGATCCTCAGAGCGGCAACGGTTTTCGATACCCGCGGACTGCCCACGCTCGGACAGCGCCGAGCCGCGAGCGCGCACGGCATCTTCGTCGACGCGCAGACCGCGGCGCCGATGATCACCGAAGGTGAAGGGCTGCTGCTGGATTGGCGCCCGGAGAACGGCGCGGGTCCGGACGAACCGCCGTCGTTCCTCTATGCCGTCCCGCTCGGCGATGGCACGGTGATCTTCGAGGAGACCAGCCTCGGCCTGCGCGGCGGTATGCCGCAACACGAATTACGCAGGCGCACCCTGAACCGCCTTGCCGCACACGGCATCCGACTCACCGGCACGGAGCCGACCGAGGCCGCGCATTACCCAATCGACCAGCCACCGCCGAAAAAGGGGACCGCCCAGGCGATTCCGTTCGGCTCCCGCGGCGGCATGATGCATCCTTGCACGGGCTACAGCGTCGCCGGTTCGCTTGCCCTCGTCGACACCGCCGTCGCGGCCCTGCGGCAAGGCCGCGACCCGATCGCCGAACTCTGGCCGTGGCGGGCGCGGCTGGTGTACTGGATGCGCATGCGCGGCCTCTGGGGCCTGGGCCGCCTGACCACCGAACAGTCCACCGCCATGTTCGACACCTTCTTCAGCGCCACCCCACGCGGCCAACGCGCCCTACTCTCGGCCCACGACGACTACACCGCCCTCGGCGCCGTCCTCTTCAACACCGTCGCCCGCACCTGGCCCTTCCGCTGGCGCTACGACCTGGTCGGCTGGACCAACCGAAACCGCTGGCTGAACTACGATTTCGCAGAGCCACTCGAGCGCATCTCGCGACGCACAGAATGACGCCCCGATCATTCGAAATATCTGCGCCTCAACGAAAATCGACGGTTTCCAGCGTGAACGAGAAGGGGTCGGGAAGTTCGAGTGGCTTCCCGAAGGGAACTCTGATCTCCGAGCGGTAGTCGATCAGGTCCGCCTCGCCGCCGGGTTCACCGAGGAGAGTGATCGTCTGCTGCTGCCGATCGATGAGTAGATAGAGCGGCACCGCTCCGCGGGCATAGCAGTATCGCTTGGTCTTGCGATCCCAATCCGGTTTCGAGCTGGTGACCTCGACGACCATGACGACCTTGCCGACCGACATCCATGAGGGCTCGTCGATGAATGCACCGTCGGGGACGAATACGCCGTCGGGAATCAAATGGTTTTTCGGGCAGAGTCCGCCACGGTCCAGCAACAACCCCTTATGGCCGGAGAAGGAAAACTCCGTTGCGGACTGCCGGTACACCTGCCGAATCAGCGTGGAGATGTTCTGCTCGTGATTACCGTCCGGCGGTGGTGTCACGATGATGTCCCCCTCGATCAGCTCGGCCCGGAATCCTTCCGGAGTCTCCAGCGCGTGGAAGCCCTCCAACAGCACATCTGCTGGATCCCTCTGCGGCTCATGCGCCTTGGCTGCGGTCACTGCTGACACCTCCTCCGCTCGTGCCCTCAGCATACGGGTCGCCTATGACAAGTGCGTCCGATCGATAGCCTGGTCGGATGCCCTGTTTCGAAGGCGCCGCAGAGAACACTCGGCCCGGTCGGCGCAGCCGCGCCGACCGGGCCGAGCTCGTCAGGCGCCGGTTTCGGCGGCGCGTTGGTAGCCGCGGATGGCGGGGTAGGCGAACACGATGATGAGGCCCACTACCCAGGCAACGGTTTTGAGGAGGGGTTCGGCCACCGAACCGCCGTAGGACAGACCCTTCATGGCATCGATGGCACAGCTCATCGGCTGGTTGGCGACCACGTCCTGCAGCCAGACCGGGTAGGCGAAGACCGGTACGAAGCCGGTGTTGAAGAACAACAGCAGGGTGTTGAAGATGCCGATCAGGCTGACGAGCATGACACCCTCGGTAATGGTCGCCAGCGCGGTGACGAGCACGGCGAAACCCACGCCGAACAGCACCGGAATGCCGATCAGCGCGATGGCCGCGAGCGGGCCCTGGCCGAAGCGGAAGCCAAGGGTGAGGCCGACCGCGATCACGAACAGGGTGGTGACCAGGACGCGGATCGCCTCGGCGAGGAGCCTGCCGGTCAGTCCGGCAGCCCGGTGCACCGGCATGGTCCAGAAGCGCCCGAGTAGTCCGGTGAACTTCTCGCCCTTGAATCCCAGCGCACTGACCACCGCACCCGACATCGCGGCGACCAGCGTGATCAGCGCGACCTGCCCGTAGACGCTCGGTATACCGGTGGCCGCGGTGATCGAAATGCCGAGCACGATGCGGAACATCAACAGCGTCAGTGCCGGGTAGACCAGCGTCTGGATGGTGGTCGCCGGATCGCGCGCCCATACCAGCAGCAGTCGCTTGCACTGGATCAGGCTGTGCGTGACCCAGGTGGACAGCGCGCGTTCGGACGGCGGGGTGACCCGCGGCAGCACCTCGAACCCGTCGATCTCGGTGCGCTGCACAGTCTCGACAGAACTCATGACCGCCTCACGCTCGCCCAGATCGCCAACGGGGTGAAGACGATCGCCGCACCACCCAACCAGACCAGTGGCACCCACAGCACTTCCCAGCTCACCCCGCCATGGGCCATATCGCGCAGCGCGAAGGAGAACTGGGAAATCGGCTGATTGCGCACAAACGGCCGGATCCACATCGGGAAGCTGCGCTCCGGGACGAATCCGCACGAGAGCATGCCGAAGATCAAGGTGGGCAATGTCAATGCCTGGCTCAGCGATTCCGGACTCTTGGTCAGACTGCCGAGCGCATCCGCGCCAATCGCGAGCACGGTACCGACCGCGATCGAGAACAGAACGAACAGCACGGCCTGACCGGCACCGGCGATGAATCGGAAGCCGATCATGTAGCCGAAGATGATCGCCGCGGTCAGCGAGGTCAGCGAACGGACCAACCCGGCCGCGATGCGCGCGCTCAAGGGCACCATGATCCCGATCGGCATCGTCTGCAGTCGGGTACTCAGACCGGTCAGCGCCTCGTAGGCGGCCAGCTGCGCATTCGACATCATGGTGAAGGCCATGGTCTGCAGCACGATGATCGGCATGACGAACTGGGCGTAGTCGATGCCCTGGAACTTCATCACGTACCGCAGCGGCAGATAGAAGCCGAGGGTGAACACCAGCGGGGTGATCATTGCGACGATCAGCTCGCCCTTGGTGGCCATGGTCCGGACGATGCGTCCGGTCAGCGCCCGCCACTGCGCGAAGGCGGACAGTCGGGCCGCGGGCAGCTCGGCGAAGAGCAGCGCCGTATCGGGCTGCTCAACGATTGCGGAACTCACTAGTGGCCGCCCGAATGGCCGGTGATGGACAGGAATACGTCATCGAGCGAGGGCCGCCGCAGCGCGATATCGGCCAGCTGGATCTCGGCGGCATCGAGCCTGCGCAACGCCTCGGAGAGGGTGGCGGCACCATCGGGCGCCGGAATGGAAAGCCGGTCCCCGCCATTGATATCGGCGAGCACCGCGGCGGGCACCAGATCACCGAGCGCGGCGGCGGCCTTGCCGAGCTGGGTCGGATCCAGCGGCACCACCTCGCAGTAGCTGCCGCCGGTCTTCTCCTTGAGCTCGTCGGCGGTGCCCTCGGCGATCACCGTGCCCTTATCGATGACGATGATGTTGTCGCTGAGCACATCGGCTTCCTCGAGGTACTGCGTGGTGAGCAGCACCGTGATGCCCTGATCCTTGAGCGCGGTCACCAGATCCCACACGCCCTGGCGGCTGCGCGGGTCCAGGCCGGTGGTCGGCTCGTCGAGGAACACCACCTCGGGACGCACCACCAGGCCGCAGGCGATATCGACACGACGACGCATGCCGCCCGAATAATTGCGCACCGCACGACGGCCCGCACTCACCAGGTCGAATTCCTCGAGCAGGGTGTCGGCGCGCTTGCGGGCGGCGGATTTGCCCAGGCCCATCAGGCGGCCGAACAGCTCCAGGTTCTCGCGGCCGGAGAGGTTCTCATCGAGTGCGGCGTACTGGCCGGTCATCATTATCGAGCGCCGCACGCCCGCCGGATCCTTCTGCACATCGTGGCCCGCGACGATGGCAGTGCCGGAGTCCGGGCGCAGCAGGGTGGACAGCACCTTGACCATCGTGGTCTTACCCGCGCCGTTCGGCCCGAGGATGCCGAGCACGCTGGCCCGCTCGGCGGTAAAACTGATGCCCTGCAACGCATGCACATCGCCGAATGACTTTCGGACGTCGGCAACGACGACCGCGGCCTCACCACCTTCGAGTGGTGGGTCGCTCGCGTGCGAATCCGATTTGTTCAAGCTCGGCATCAACTCTCCACTGTGTCTGATCGGCGGCGGTCGCTAGGCGTTAGGCATGAATACGTCCCGGTTGGTGATCCCTGCCGCCAGGCGTGATGTTACCGGCCCGCGCATTCCTATATGGCCGAGCGCGTCATACCCACCGGTCCGAAACCTAAGTGTGTCCTTGATCACATTTGCACTGGCCGATCCGCCGCAGCCGCGATCGTCGCTGGTCGCGGCGGTCAAGGGCAGCGCAGGGGCGGTAGGAGCGCCTTGTCGGGCCGTCGCGGCAACCATAGTCTGCTTAAGCGGGGGAACACGCACTCACTCGTTGCGGCAGCACTGCTTCGCCTAGCGCTCGGCGGTCTGCGGCGGATCGACCCTGCGAGAGGTGACCATGGCCGAGACCGCGCAGCCGAGACTGGCAGCGCATACGGGAGGATCGGGCCGACCGAACGTGCTGACGTCCTATGACCCGCGCACCGGCGAAATCGTCGGCAACTACGCCGTAATGGGCGCCGGTGAACTCAACCGCACCGTGCGCGCCGCACGCTCCGCCGAAAAGTGGTGGGCGGAACTGGGATTCAGCGCTCGCAAACGCTGGCTACTGGACTGGAAGCGCAGTATCGCCAGGCGCGCAGGCGAATTGGTGGAGATCCTGTGCGAGGAAACCGGAAAACCGGAGGCGGACGCGGCAATCGAGGTGATGCTCGCCGTCGAGAACCTGGATTGGGCGGCCCGCAATGCCGCCCGGGTACTGGATCGGCGCAAGCTCGGATCGACCTGGCTGAGCCGCAATCAGCACGCCTCTGTCGGCTATCTACCCCTCGGCGTCGTCGGTGTGCTCGGACCGTGGAACAACCCGGTGTTCACCCCGATGGGTTCGATCGCCTATGCGATGGCTGCGGGCAATGCCGTGGTGTTCAAACCCGATGAACTCACCACCGGCGTGGGGGTCTGGCTGGCCGACAGCTGGAACAAGCTGGCGCCGAATCAGCCTGTGCTGCAAGTGGTCACCGGTGATCACGCCACCACCGCGGCACTGTGTCGCGGCAAGGTGGACAAAATCGCCTATGCCGGTTCGGATGCGGGCGCGCGCGAGGTGATCTCGCTGTGCGCGCAGACCATGACTCCGGTGGTGGTCGAGCGTAATGGCAAGGGCACCATGGTGGTTCACGTCGACGCCAAACTCGACGAGGCCGCGGAGGCCGCGGTCTTCGGCGCGATGGCCAATGCGGGCCAGAACTCGACCGGTATCCAGCGGGCCTATGTCGCCAACTCCGTCTACGACCGATTCCTGGAACTGGTGGTCGAACAGGCGCGGCGACTGCGCCCCGGTGCGGATAGGCGCGCCTCCTACGGCCCGATGATTCTGGAATCACAGGTCGACGTGGTGCGCAGGCAGGTGCGCGATGCGCTGGCCAGGGGCGGGCGCGCGGTGGTCGGCGGACTGGACTCGATACGCGAGCCCTATATCGAACCCATCGTGCTCGCCGAGGTGCCGGAGGAGAGCGTCGCGATCACCGGTGAGGGCATCGGGCCGGTGCTGATCGTCAACAAGGTCGCGAATATGGACGAGGCGGCGCGGCGCATCAACGCGGTCGGCAATGGTGTCGCGGTGTCGGTGTTCACCCGCGATGTGCACGGCATCGAATCCTTCGCCGAACAGCTGCGGGTCGGCGTTGTGACCATCAATTCTTCGACCACGTACGCCGGGATCCCCGCGTTGCCATTCGGTGGCGTCGGCGAATACGGGCAGGGACACCATCACGGCGACCAGGGACTGCGCGAGTTCAGCCGGACGCTGGCCATCGCCCGCAAGCGCTACCGCGCCCCGGTGAACCTGTCCACCTTCGATCGGCATCCCCGCCATCTGCGCACAGCGAAGACCATCTTTCGAGTGCGCCACGGACGGTAGAGCTGAGCCGGAGCGAGTCTTACGAGCGACGTTCGGCCGTCCCGCATCCGAGCAGCACGGCTTCCATCAGGGCGCGCACGCGCGCGATCTGCTCGGGCCGGGAGTCGAATTTGGTCAACCGGCCGACGTCGATCACCTGACCGAGCGCGGCGTGCACGCGGAAACGCGCCTCGATCTGATCGCCGTCGAGCAGGTTGGCCCACTCCAGCACATTCTGGCGCTGGATGGCGCGCAGCTTGTGCTGTTCGGCCGGCGGCAGATTGCTGAATTCGGCGTAGTAGACCGGCATGATCTCCGGCATCGAGAAGGTGAGCCGGGCGTAGCGGTCGGCGATGCGCCGGACCGCGTCGGGGCGGCTGGTCGCCTCGGCCAGCGCCTCGGTGATTGCGATGGCCACCCGGTCACCGGTGCGATGGAAGGCGGCGGCGAGCAGATCGGCCTTGCTGGTGAAGTACCGGTAGACGCTGGAGGCATTGATGCCGACGGCCGCACCGATCTCCTCGATGCTGGCCTCGTGATAGCCCTGGCGACCGAAGATCCGGATCGCCTCGGTGAGCAACTGTTCGCGTTTCGAGGTGATCGGCAGGCCGCGGGCGGCCGGTCCGGGATCGGGTTCGGTCGGCGCGGGCGGCAGCTCGGCGCGCAGGATCGACCAGCACATCTCGCGCAGCAGCGGCAGCAGCCGGGCGGTGGCCAGCGCGGTGCGATGCGAGGAGATGCTGGCGATGGCGCTGAGCACCCCAGCGGCCAGCATCGCCACATCGGCGGGCGGCGCGGTGGGGCGCAGCTGTCCGATCGGCTCGGCCAGCAGCGCGTTGAGCGCGTCGTAGACCTTCCTGATCCGGGCCCGGTCCTCGGCCTCCAGATAGCGCCGCTCCCAGCGGTACAGCCCGGCCTCGCGGCGGATGTCGATGGTGTGGTCACTGAGCGCCTTGATCAGCGCATCGAGCCTGGCCTCCGGCGCCAGGGTCGGATCGTCCGCGCCGCGCGCGACCTTCAGCAGGTGCAGCGCGCCTTCCTCGGCGGCCGCGACCAGCAACGCGTACTTGTTCGCGAAATGGCGATACAGCGCGGGCCCCGAGATACCGACCTCGGCGGCGATCTCGTCGACGCCGACCGGGTAGTACCCGCGCTCGCTGAACGCACGCGCGGCGGCCCGGATGATCTGGACCTTGCGATCCTTCGGGCGACGCCGGACCGATGGGGCGGGTTCGGCGGCCGCCCGGGTCCCACCCGCATCGGCGCGCGCGGGATCGGGGTTGTTTCGAGCGACCCGAAAGCGATCGCCAGCGATGTCGACCTCGCTGCGATCCGCGACCATGAAACTCTCCATTCTGCGACGGCGCCGCCGGTTGACAGCGCCCGACAAATCATCCTAAGTTAACCACAATTCGCAAAGTTAACCACCATTCATGGCCAGCCGCAGCGATTGCGGGTCGCTGGAAAAACCCAGCGCCCGCCGAATTCCAGACCAGGAGCAGCACATGAGCAACCCCGATTCCGCGACCACCACCGCGGGCTTCAGCGCCGTCCACGACGGCAAGGTGCTGCGGGTCACGATCACCAAGCCGAAGCGGAAGAACGCCATCGACTACGACACGATGGTCGCCCTCGGTGACACCTTCCTGGCCGCCGCCACGGACCGTTCGGTTCGGGTGATCGTACTGACCGGTGCGGGCGGCGATTTCTGCACGGGAGCCGATCTTGCCGCAACCGCGTCGGAAGCGCAGCGCGGCATATCGTCAGACATGGTGATGGACGCGGCCAACCGCCTCGTGAAGGCCATTGTGGACGCCCCGATTCCGGTCATCGCCCGGATCAAGGGCGCAGCCGCCGGTGTCGGTGTCGGCCTCGCGCTCGCCGCCGATCTGGTCTATGCCGCCGAGGACTCCTACCTGCTGCTTGCCTTCGTCAATATCGGCCTGATGCCCGACGGCGGCGCGGCCACCATGGTCGCGGCGGCGGCCGGACGCGCGCTGGCCGCCGAGATGGCACTGCTCGGCGAACGACTGCCCGCCCCGGCGGCCAAGGCGGCCGGAATGTTCACCGCCGTGGCCGCCGAGGACGAACTCGACGCCTTGGTCGAGGCGGCGGCCGCCAAGATCGCCGCGGGCCCGCGCCGCGCGCTCGAACTCACCAAGAAGGCACTCAACGCGGCGACCCTGTCAGCACTGGACGCCTCGCTCGCCGCCGAAAAGTCCGGCCAGAGCGAACTGCTCCGGTCCCCCGACTTCGTCGAAGGCGCGACCGCCATGCTCACCAAGCGCAAGCCGGTCTTCGCGGACTGACCGCGCCGACCAGTTCGACGGGGCTCGGCAAGGCAGGCAAGTGATCCCGGGCACACCTGCGCCCGAACAAGCGACTATGTTGATCCGCTATGGCTTACCTGGTTACCGGAGCAACTGGGTTTATCGGTCGGTTTCTTGTCCCCGAGCTGCTGAAACGCGAGGGGGATATTCATGTGCTGGTACGGCCGGGCATCGATTCGGCGGACCGGTACACCTGCCGTGCCCAGGAGTGGATGGGTGAGGATCGGATACGGCCGGTGCGCGGGGATCTCGGCGCGCCTCGGCTCGGCATCGATCCCGGCTGGCTCGCCGAGCACCGGGGCTCGATCGACCATATCTTCCATCTCGCGTCCAGCTATGACCTCACCGAGCGGGGCGGCGGCACCCGCAATGTCATCGATGTCGCCGAGGAGCTGAAAGCCGGACTGCTGCACCATATCTCGACGGTGGATGTAGCGGGCGGATTCGAGGGCCTGTTCACCGAGGACATGTTCGACGTGGGCCAGGTGCTGGCCTCGCCGATGCAGCGGGCCGAATTCGAGGCCGAGCGGATCGTGCGCGAGTCCGGGATCGGCTGGCGCATCTATCGGCCCTCGATCGTGATCGGACATTCGCGCACCGGTGAGATCGACCGGATCGACGGGCCCTATTACTTCTTCCGGCTGCTGCGGATGGCCGCACAGCTGCCGAGGATCCTGCCGGTGCTGGTGCCGAAGCTGGGTGAGACCAACATGGTCCCGGTCGATTTCGTGGTCCGCGCACTGGATCACCTTGCACACCGACCCGACTCGAATACGTGCACCTATCATCTGGTCGATCCGCGGCGGCAGAGCGCCGCCGAGGCATTGAATCTGTTCGCCGATGAGGCCGGTGCGCCGCATCTGGTCGAGGTGATGCCCAAGCGCGCTCTCGAGATGCTGCTGCGCATCCCCGGTACCAACTGGTTGCTCCCCCACGTCGGTGTGCCCCAGGATGTGTTGGAGCACAGCGAATTCAGCTGCTGGTTCGGCTGCCGCAACGCCACCACCGCGCTGACCGGCACCGATATCAAGGTGCCGCCGCTGGCCGCCTACGCCCCGCTGATCTGGAAGTACTGGATAGAGAACTGGGTCTGACCTAGCCGACTGCGGCGTATTCCGCTCGGGCTGTATTGATTTCGTCGATGTGCTCGATGGCCCAGGCTCGTAGCACATCGACCGCGGCGCCGAGACTGTGGCCGAGCGGGGTGAGGGTGTATTCGACGGTGACCGGCACGGTCGGATGGACCGTGCGCGACACCATGCCGTCGCGTTCCAGCCCGCGCAGGGTCTGGGTCAACATCTTCTGTGTGATGCCCTGCACCTGCCTGCGCAGCTCCGAGAAGCGCAGTGTGCCCGGTTTCAGGGCCAGCAGCACCAGTCCGGTCCAGCGTTCACCGAGCCGGTCGAAGACCGCACGGGACGGGCAGTTCAGGTTGAAGATGTCGTATGCCATGGGATCGTTGGTATCCATCAGGTACCTATACCACTAATTACTGCCTTCTTTCACCTGGAGACCATCCCTCCTAGGGTCGTTTTCATCGCAACGACCAGGAGGAATACCGATGAAAGCCCTTGCCGCAACTGGTGATCGGACCTTGGTGCGGTTCGCCGAGATCCCCGAACCCACGCCCACCGCCGACGCCGCGGTCATCCAGGTCGAGGCATTCTCGGTGAACCGCGGCGAAATCCTCGCCATGACCGGGGCCTACGGCACCCCGACCGAGCCGGGCACCGTTATGGGACAGGATGTGGTCGGCCGAGTGGTCGCGGCCGCCGCCGACGGCTCGGGGCCCGCCGTCGGAACCCGCGTGGTCGGCCATGCCGAGGGTGGCGGCTGGGCCGCGCGGGTGCCGGTGCCGACGTCCGCACTGGTCGAACTGCCCGACGCGGTGCCGACCACCACCGCGGCCGCGCTGCCGCTCGCGGGTTTGACCGCGCTGCGCCTGCTCCGCCATGTCGAGGCCCCGGCGGATACGAAGGCGCTGATCACCGGCGCATCCGGCGGCGTCGGCCACTATCTCGTCGAATTGGCAACGGCCGCAGGCATTGCGGTGACCGCGGTCGCGGCCTCCGCCGAGCGCGGCGCCCGACTGGCCGAGCTCGGCGCGGCCGTTATCCATGATGTCGCCGATGCGGATGGCCCCTTCGAGGTGATCTTCGAATCGGTCGGCGGCGATGTGTTCGCGCACGCGCTCGCCCGGATCGCGCCCGGCGGCACGGTGCTGTGGTTCGGCCAGGCCAGTCTGCAACCGATCCGGCTCAGCTTCTTCGAATACCTCACGGTCAGCCCGTTCACGCTGAAGCACTTCCCACATTGGGTCGCCGATACCACCGATGCCGAAGACCTGCGCGTCCTGGTGGATCTGACGGCGCGGGGCCGCCTGCATCCGGAGATCGGTAGGGTCGCCGACTGGGCCGAAACGGCGAGCGTGCTCACCGATTTGAACAACCGCCGGATCCGCGGCAACGCGATCCTCACCATCGATGCCTGAAGGAGCGACCATGTCGAGCACCGAGCAGACCCGCGCCACCATCCTGGCCTATATCGAGGCGCTCGGATCCGGCGATGCCGAGCGCGCCGCCGCCTTTTTCACACCGGAGTCGACCTGGACCCTGTTCGGCGAGCTGCCGACCGCGCGGACCTGGACCGGACCGGAGGAGATCTTCGGGCAATTCGTCGCGCAGATGATCGAGCGGATGGATCTGTCCCAGCCGATCGGTCAGCAGGTGCGGACCGTACTGGCCGACGGCGCACAGGCCGTCGCCGAATGGACCACCCACGCGACCACCAAGGCGGGCGAGCCGTATGTCAACAACGTGGCAATCGTCTTCCGGGTCGAGGACGGCAAAATCGCCGAAGCCCGTGAGTATTTCGATACCGGCTATGCCAAGCGCACCCTGTTCGCCTAATTGCCCGCGACGGTCAGGTAGATCAGTGCGACATTGAGCAGGCTGATGATGAGGGCGACCAGCCAGGCCAAGCCGGTGGTGACCCGGTGGTTGACATCGTTGCCCATCAGGACCCGGTCGCTGGTGAATCGGACCAGCGGGATCAGCGCGAACGGAATGCCGAACGAGAGCACCACCTGCGAAATGATCAGCGCGCGTGTGGGATCGATGCCGACCGCCAGGATGATGATTGCCGGAACCAGCGTGACCAGACGGCGGGCCAGCAGCGGAATCTTGCGGCGCAGTAGGCCTTCCATGATCATCGCGCCTGCATACGCGCCGACCGAAGTCGATGCCAGGCCGGAGGCCAGCAGGCCGATTGCCAGCAGCAGCGCGGCGACGGGGCCGAGCGCATCGCCGACGGCGGCATGCGCACCCTCGAGGGTGTCGACATTCTCGCGGCCGCGCAGGGTGTTCGCGGCCATCAGCAGCATGGCCAGATTGACCGTGCCCGCGAGCACCATGGCCAGTCCGACGTCGTATCGGGTGATCCGCAGCAGCCGGGTCCGGATCGGCCCGACCTCGGGTTGACCGTGGCGGTCGCGGGCCAGTCCGGAGTGCAGGTAGACCGCGTGCGGCATGACGGTCGCGCCGATCATGGCGGCCGCGAGCAGTACGCTCTCCGAGCCCTGGAAGCGCGGCAACAGCCCGCCGACGGTGCTGGGGACCGACGGCGGCGCGATCACCACGCTGGCCAGGAAGCCGATGGCGATGACGGCGAGCAGACCCGTGATCACCCGCTCGAACGGCTTCTGCCCGCGGCGGTTCTGCACCAGCAGCAGCGCCATCGAGACCACACCGGTGATCAGCCCGCCGACCAGCAGCGGCAGATCGAACAGCAGCTTCAGCGCGATCGCGCCACCGACCACCTCGGCCAGATCGGTGGCCATGGCGACGGTCTCGGCCTGGATCCAATAGGCAAGACGCACCGGGCGACTCGACTTCGACCGGACCGCCTCCGGTAGCGACATACCGGTGACCAACCCCAGCTTCGCGGACAGGAACTGCACCAGCCCGGCCATCACATTGGCCATCACAATGACCCAGACGAGCAGATAGCCGAACTCGGCGCCCGCACTGATATTCGACGCCACATTGCCGGGATCGACATAGGCAATGGCCGCTACGAATGCCGGGCCGAGCAAGACGCTGACAGATCTCGCCCGGGTCGTCGCGTTTCGCGCCGATTCGACCAGGGTTGTACTCACAGAACAGAATTTTACGGGTTCCCGAACTTAATCGTTAGTTGATCCCGCATATCCAAACCTGAAAGCCGAACTCGGGCGCCTCGACTACGCCGTCCGCGGCCACCGGCCCGGTACGGGTCGAGTTGCCCCACCGGTGACGAGCTACCCATGTACCTGCGAAAACAGTAATAGCGCAAAAACTGGACAAAAAAGACCGACCGCCCCGATTGTGTTGTAGAACACATCGGGGCGGTCGGCTGCGATCAACTATCTCCCGGCGGCTGCCTCAGAGGCCGAGGCCGCGGGCCAGGGTGGGCCAGGACGCGTGCAGCTCGTCGTTCCAGTAGCCCCAGGAGTGAGTGCCGGAGGGGCGGAAGTTGAAGGTGGCCGGGATGCCGAGCGAATCCAGCTTGGTCTTCATGTTGTTGGTGCAGTAGTTGGTGCCCGCCTCGATGATGCCGCCGATCAGGATCTGGTTGGCCAGACCGTAGGAGCCGGGGAGGGCGTACTGACCGTTCAGGGTGTCGTACGGGCCGGGCAGGCCGTTGCCGGTCGAGATGTAGAGGTCGGTACCGCGCAGACCCTCGGCGTTGACGTAGGGATCGTTCGCCTTCCAATCCGCCGAACCGAGCGGGCCCCACATGTTCTCGACATTGCCGCCGCCCCAGGTCTCGACGGTCAGCTTGACGAACTCGGAGCCGACCGGATCACTGGTCTGGGCGCAGCCGCTGTAAGCGGCGGCGGCCTTGTACAGGCCCGGCTTGGCGATCGGCAGCGCGAGCACGGTGGTGCCCGAGGTGGACAGGCCCGCGATGGCATTGGTGCCGTTGGTGCCGAGCGCGCCGTCGATCAGCGGCGGCAGCTCCTCGGTGAAGAAGGTCTTCCACTTGTTGCGGCCGAGTGTCGGGTCGTCCTTGACCCAGTCGGTGTAGTAGCTCCACTTGCCGCCGATCGGCTGGACCACATTGACGTTCTTGTCGCCGAGGAACTTCAGCGCATCGGTCTTGGCCACCCAGGAGGCGTCGTCCTCGCCGCCGCCCGCACCGTTGAGCAGGTACAGGACCGGGCGCGGCACCGAGGCGTCGGCGGGGCGCTGCACGTCGACCGGGAAGGTGCGGTCCATGGCCGCGGAGTAGACCTGCAGGCGGATGCTGCGGTCGTCCTTGTACTCGGCCTTGGTGATCTTCGAGCCGTCCGCCGAGACAGGGTTCGCCAGCAGCGCCTTCGAATCCATGATCGGGTCTGCCGTCGCCGTGGATGCGCCGAAGCCGGACATGACTCCCGCGAATGCCGCGGTTGCCGCGATCACCGCCGCCGCACGTGTGCCGCGACGCCGGATCAGACTACGCATCAATTTCACACCTTCACTTCGTATCGTGATTACGGGTGGGCTTCCCCAGGCCGTCAGGGACCGTGCCAACGGCACCATGCCCGACCATACGGCCTATTTAGTCGTGACAATACTGGACATCGTTACCGCAATGTTGCTCGACCGTGTCTGAGCTGCCCGAATGTGATCATGGTCGCCTCGGTCCGCGCCCGAGCGAGGTCATCCGGCGCGCACCCGCTGACCGTGTTCGGCCAGCCCGCCGAGTGCCCGGATCCAGTGTTCGGCGAAGGTCTTGACCTCGTCACCACCGAACACCTCGGCCGCGTAGTCGAAGCGCACGAGTAGACCGTCGGCGGTGGCGTCGGCGGTGATATCGAGCAGCAGATCGGTGACCGGTTCGTCGGTGTGCACCTGCGCCGGGCGCAGATCCCGATAGCGCAGCGCGCACCGGCCGACCGGCAGCGCGTTCAGGGCGGCGGCGGTATCGGGATTCAGATAGCGCAGCAACCCGTAACCGACGCCGTAGGACGGCACCGCACCGGTGAGCCGACTGATCTGCTGGATCGCGATACCCGCCGCATGGCCACCGACCAGCGCCTCCTCGATATCGATGCCCTCCAGCCCGATCGGCAGCGGATAGGCGGTGGTGAAGGCGCCGACGAGGGTATCGGTCTCGGCCATCCCCCGGCTGTCGGCGAGCAGGCGCACCACCGGACCGATGGCGTCGGTGACGGTTTCGCCCGCGGAGGTGATCCGCGCCATGGCCAGAGCGGTCAGCAGCACCTCGTCGACGCTCGCGCCGTGTGCGGCGGCCGCCGCGACGACGGCCGCGGTGCCCTCGGTGGTGATGGTCAGTGAGACGCGACGACGCGACCGCAGATTCTTGCCCGTGGCACCGGCCGCGGCCGCGGGGACCACGCTCAGGGTGTGGTGCCACCACGCCACTTCCTCGATCGCGGCCGGGCCGCTCGCCCGCTCCGAGAGCACACCGAGCAGATCGGACAGGCCGGACTCGGGCACGGCGGGCGTCCGGTGCCTGCCGCGCGACCAGGCCAGCGACAGTTTGTCGATGATGGTGCGCCATGAGGTGTCGTCCACCACCAGACCGTTGGCCACCACCACCATGGTCGAGGGCACCTCTCGGCCGCCGACCAGGACGAAGCGGATATTGCGGCCGTGTATCGGATCCAGTTCGGTGGCCACGGCTCGCACCACATCATCGAGGGGCGGTGGGGTCTGGTCGGCGGTGTACTCCAGCCCGAGGAAGGCCTCGTCGAGGCGCAGGGCCTCGGCCGGAATCTCGAAGACCGGATCGGGCCCGACGCCGGAGCGGTGCAGGCGGACCCAGAGCATCGGATGCTGCTCGAGCACCGTATCGACGGCGAATTGCACCGCCTCCGGGGAGAAGTTGGGCGGGATATCGAGGGTGATGACACGCAGTTCGGCTCCGGAGTCCAAGAGCCGCACGGCATTCGGGGTGAGCGACAGCGGAATGGGGCTGTCGTCGGGTTCCTCGGGTCGGTGCGGGACCGCCAGTTCGAACGGGTCATCGGGTGCCGCCGTGTCGATCGAGAATGCGACGTGTTCGGACCCGGCGACCTCGGGTGCCCGGTCGGCGGCTTCGGTTTCGTCGTCTTCGTCGTCGAACAATGCCGGAGCCTCGACGGTGGGCGGCAGGTCGTCGATCGTCGCTGAGTCATCGACCGGTGCCGTGGCATCGAGTTGTACCGGGACAAGGATCGTTGTCGGGTAGTCGTCTTCGAATGCGGCCGGGGTATCGACTGATCCGGCGTATTCGCTGGCAGATCCCGCGGGCTCGTATTCGACCGATCCCAGGCGGTCACGTTCGACCGAACCCGCACGCTCGTAATCGACCGACCCTGCACGATCGCGTTCAACCGAACCGGCATGCCCGAGTTCGGCCGATCCCACGCGCTCACGTTCAACC
>NZ_JBSGEQ010000017.1:11782-155056 GCF_053602975.1 Nocardia sp. NPDC004278 | reverse complement strand
CGTTCAACCGAACCCGCACGCTCGTAATCGACCGACCCGACGCGCTCGTACCCGGCCGCATGCTCGCGTTCGACCGAACCCACGCGCTCACGTTCAACCGAACCCGCACGCTCGTAATCGACCGAGCCCGCACGCTCACGTTCAACCGAACCCGCACGCTCGTAATCGACCGACCCGACGCGCTCGTACCCGGCCGCATGCTCGCGTTCGACCGAACCCACGCGCTCACGTTCAGCCGAGCCCGCACGCTCACGTTCAACCGAACCCGCACGCTCGTAATCGACCAACCCCTCGTGCCCGAGTTCGACCGATCCCAAGCGGGCAGGTTCGACCGATTCCGCACGGTCGTATTCGATCGACCCGATGCGCTCGTACCCGGCCGCATGCTCGTCTTCGACCGAACCCGCGTTCGCTGGTTCGACCGGCGCGGGCGTATCGGTGAATGCGTCGGATTCGATTGATGCCGTGGAGCTTTCGTCGACCGGCACCGCTGTGTGCTCGATATCGTCCGCGACCGGAAGCTGGGGCTTTTCCGCGAGCAAGGCGGCGATGACCGGGCCGATCTCGGCGAAGGCCGCGGGGGTTGTCATCAGCTCGTGGGTCGCGGCGATCTGATGTTCGGTGATCGTGCCGTCGACATAGGGGCGCCAGGCCCGGGATTCGGCGGTGTGGCCGGTGGCGCTGAAGAAGTCGAGCGTGCCGTGGAAGACCTTGTGCTGATGGTTGATGCCGAGTTCCACCGAGCGCACCGCGCCGCGGTAGCACTGGCGCAGGCGTTCCGGGGTCAGCAGTGCCAGTTCCGGCGGGATGTTGGCATACAGGACCGCAAGGGCCTCTTCGGTGAGGTTGCGGATATTGCTGTCGCCCAACTGCTCCGGGCCGATGCCGAGCTCGGCGAAGGCCGAGCGCAGCTCCGCCCAGAAGTCGGCGATACTGCCGCCGGTACGGCTGTCCAGCATGGCCAGCAATGCGACTTCGGCACCGACGGACTGCAATTCGACCGCGACCGCGTGCGCCAGCGAACCGCCCAGCGACCACCCCAGCAGCCGGTAGGGACCATCCGGCTGCACCGCACGGATCTCCTCGACATAGCGGCGCGCGATCGCGTCCACCGAAACCGGCAGGAAATCCGGTTCGGAGAGTGCGGGTGACTGCACACCGAAGATCGGGGTGTCCGCGGGCAGATGTTGCGCGAGACCGGTATAACACCAGGACAATCCGGCCATCGGATGGATGCAGAACAGCGGTGCCGCGGTGCCGTGCCGGATCGGCAGCAGCACGTCCAGGGCGGCTTCGGCATTCAATCCGTAGTCGTGGTCCCCGGATTCATCGGCCGCCATGAGGCGCTGGGTGAGGGCGGCGGCGGTGGGATCGGTGAAGAACCACTGCACCTGGACCGCGATACCGGTCAGCTCGCGCAGTTTGCCCACCGCGCGCATCGCGAGCAGCGAACTGCCGCCGAGTGCGAAGAAGTCGTCGTCGGCGCCGATCCGGTCGATGCCCAGCACCTCGGCGTATACCCCGGCGACGGCCTGCTCCTGCGGCGTCGACGGCGCGAGGTAGGGGCGTTGGGCCAGTTCGGGTTCGGGCAGGGCCGCGCGATCGATCTTGCCGACCGGGGTCACCGGCACCGCGTCGAGGACCACGATGGCCGCGGGGACCATATGCCGCGGCAGGCTGCGCGCCGCGTATTCGGTGAGTTCGGCGGTATCGATGGTCCGGCCGAGTGCCGCGAGCACATAGGCGACGAGGATCTTTTCACCCGTCGCGGTTTCCCGGCCGATGGTGACGGCGAATTCGACGTCGTCGTGGCCGATGAGCACCGCATCGATCTCACCCAGTTCGATGCGGAAGCCGCGGATCTTCAGCTGGAAGTCCGCGCGCCCGACGTATTCGAGCTCCCACTGCTCGGATTCGCCGACCCAGCGCACCAGATCGCCGGTACGGTACATCCGCGCACCGAGCGGACCCCACGGGTCGGCGACGAAGCGCTCCGCGGTCAGCGTCGGACGGTCGTGGTAGCCGCGTGCCAGTGCGGTGCCCGCGAGATACAGCTCGCCGACCGCGCCGGGCGGCACCGGGCGCATTCGCGAATCCAGCACCAGCATGGGCGTTCCCGGCACCGGCGCGCCGATGGTGATGCGCTGCCCGGCGACCATCTCACTCCACGACGCGGCGACGGTCGCCTCGGTCGGACCGTAGCCGTTGCAGAAGTGCCGCCCCGGCTGCCATTTGGCGACCAGCTCCGGCGAGGTGATATCGCCGCCGCAGGACAGATATCGCAATTCGTCCAGCCCGGCCGGATCGACGGTGCCGAGCACGGCCGGGGTGAAGATCGCGTGGGTGACCCGCTCGGTGCGCAGCAGGGCGGCCAGCTCCGGGCCGCCCAGAATCGTGGACGGCACGATCACCAGCGTCGCCCCGTTGCGGAAGGCACACAGCCACTCCAGGATCGACGGATCGAAGCTCGGCGAGCACAGATGCAGGAACCGGTGGTTCGCGGTGACCTGGAACAGGGCACTCGCGTATTCGACCGCGCCGCCGACACCGACGTGGGTGACGGTGACGCCCTTGGGGACACCCGTCGAGCCCGAGGTGTAGATCATGTAGGCCGGATGCTGCGGCAGCAGCGTCGTCAGCCGTTCGGCATCGGCGACCGGTGCTGGTGACTTACCGGCCACCGCGGTATGGATCGCGGGATCGTCGAGCTCGAGCCAGGCGGTTCCACTCGAACCGTTGGGCAGCTGCTCCGCGTAGGTCGAGGTGGTAATGCCGAGCACGACGCCGGAGTCGCTCACCATGTGCCGGATCCGCTCCGCCGGATAGGTCGGGTCGATGGGCACATGCGCGCCACCGGCCTTGGCGACCGCCCAGAAGGCCGCAACCATCTCCAGGGAGCGCGGGAAGGCAAGTGCGACGAGGCTTTCCGGGCCGACACCGCGATCGATGAGCACCCGCGCCAGCCGCGAGGAATATTCGTCGAGTTCGCGGTAGGTGATCGAGCGACCGGCGGAGCGCACCGCGACATGCTCGGGATCGTCGCCGACGGCACTGGTCAGCAGGTCCGGCAGCAGGCGGACGGCGGGCGTCGCACCGCGCAGCACCGGCGTCAGCGCACGCTCCTCGGCCGCGTCGAGCAGCGGCAGGTCACCCACCGGGGTATCGGGGCGCGCGACGATTTCGGTGAGCAGTCGGGTGAACCGTGCGGCGAATCGCTCGATCGTCGCGTCGTCGAACAGATCCCGCGCGAAGTTGAATTCACCGCGCAGGCCGTCCTCGGCGGTACCCGGTGCCCACATGGTCAGCGACAGATCGAATTTCGCGGTATCGACCGCGAAATCGACGGTATCCGCACGCAACCCGGGCAGTTCGAAGGTGCTGGTCGGCAGGTTCAGATACGACATCGACACCTGGAACAGCGGATGCCGTGCGGTTGAGCGCGGCGGATTCAGCAGCTCGACCAACCGCTCGAAGGGCAGGTCGGCATGGGTGAAGGCGTGTAGGTCGGTGTCTTTGGCGCGGGCGAGCAGATCACCGAAGGTGCTCTCGCCGGGCACTTCCAGCCGCAGCACCAGCGTATTGACGAACATGCCGATCATGTCGTCGAGTTCGGCGGCGCCGCGACCGGCCACCGGTGTGCCGATGACGATATCGCCGGTGCCGGACATGCGCGCCAGGAATACCGACAGCGCGGCGTGCACCACCATGAACATGGTGGCGTTGTGTTCGCGCGCCAGCCGCGCCAGACCGGCATGCACCTGCGGGTCGATCGCGAATTCGGTGCGCCCGCCCGCAAAGGTCCGCATTGCCGGGCGTGGGCGATCCGTTGGCAGGTTGAGTTCATCGGGCAGATCGGCCAGCGCGGTGCGCCAGTAGTCGGCCTGCGCCGAGATCAGGCTGTCCGGATCGTCCTCGGCACCGAGCACATTGCGTTGCCAGACACTGAAATCCGCGTACTGCACCGGCAGCGGCGCCCACGCGGGCGGCTCACCGGCACTGCGCGCGGAGTAGGCGAGCATGACATCGCGCACCAGGGGCGCCATCGACCAGCCGTCCGCGCCGATGTGATGGGCCACGAAGACCAGGATGTGATCACCGGTATCGAGCCGGAACAGGCTGGCGCGGAACGGCACCTCGACGGTGACATCGAAGCCCGCCGCGACGACCTGCCGAACCTCCTGTGCCGCGGCCGCTTCCGCGATCGGAATCGGGACCAGATCGATCGGCACCTCGCTCGGGGGGAGCACCTCCTGCACCGGGCCGTCTGGGGTCTGTGGGTAGACGGTGCGCAGCACCTCGTGCCGGGTCACCATATCCTCGACGGCCAGGCCGAGCGCGGTCACATCCAGCTCGCCGGAGAGCCGGATGGCCACCGGGATGTGGTAGGCCGCCGAACTGGGATCGAACTGGTTGATGAACCACATCCGCAGCTGCGCAAGCGATAGCGGCACCCGTTCCGGCCGCAATCCGGCCAGCAGCGGTCGCCGCCGACCCGAACCGACATGGGTCTCGACCTTGGCGGCCAGTCCGGCCACGGTGGGCGTTTCGAAGACCGACCGCACCAAAACCTTGGTGTCGAGTGCGTCGCCGATCCGCGCCGCCACCTGCGTCGCGAGCAGCGAATTACCGCCCATGGCGAAGAAGTCGTCATCGCGCCCGACGTGCTGCACGCCGAGCACGTCGCCGTAGACGCCAGCCACGATCTCCTCGATCGGAGTCGACGGCACGCGGAAGACCTGGCTCTCGAACGCGGGTTCGGGTAGCGCGGCGCGATCCAGCTTGCCATTCGCATTGCGGGGCAACGCTTCCAGCGTCACGAAGGCATTGGGGACCATGTACGACGGCAGCACCGCACTCAGTGCCGCCTTGATCTCGGTGATCTCCACCGGGGTCGCGGTTACCAGGTAGGCCACCAGCCGGTCGCCGATCCGCGAATCGGATTTGACGAGCACCGCGGCCTGCGCGATCTCGGGCCGGGCGAGCAGGGCGGTCTCGATCTCGCCGAGTTCGATGCGGAAACCGCGGATCTT
Source organism: Nocardia sp. NPDC004278 (assembly GCF_053602975.1). Lineage (NCBI taxonomy): Bacteria > Bacillati > Actinomycetota > Actinomycetes > Mycobacteriales > Nocardiaceae > Nocardia > Nocardia sp. NPDC004278. Next base: position 150,026 of record NZ_JBSGEQ010000017.1, on the reverse strand, counting down.
CACCTGGAAGTCGGTGCGGCCGTGGTACTCCAGCTCACCCTGTTCGTTCCAGGCCACCAGATCGCCGGTTCGGTACATGCGCGCGCCGTATTCGAACGGATTGGCCACGAACCGTTCCGCGGTCAGATCCGCACGTCCGAAGTAGCCGCGCGCCAATTGCGCACCGGCCAGGTACAACTCTCCGGAGACGCCAACCGGCACCGGCCGCAAGCGCGAATCCAGCACGTAGACACGACTGTTCCACTCCGGGGCACCGATCGGCACCGATACCGTGTCCGCTTCGGTCACCCGATGGCTGGTGATGGATACCGCGGCCTCGGTCGGACCGTACAGATTGAACAGGTCGACGGCGTTGTCCCGACGGAACCGCTGTGCGGTCGAAACGGGCAGCGTCTCGCCGATCGCCAGCACCCGACGCAGCGATCGGGACAGCTGTCCAGTCGCCATCGCGTCCAGCATCGACGGCACAATATGTAAGGTCGTCACCGACTCGCGTGCCGTCAGCTCGGTCAGATAGGCCGGATCCCGGTGACCATCGGCGGCGGCAATGACCAAGGTGCCACCGCAGACCGCCGCCGTCCAGAATTCCCAGACCGATAGATCGAAGGTGGCGACCGTCTTCAGCAACACCACATCATCGGCGCCGAGGCCGAACTCGGCCGTCTCCCACAGCAACTGGTTGGCGATCGCGGCGTGCGAGACCGCGACACCCTTCGGCTGTCCGGTCGAACCCGATGTGAAGATCACGTACGCGGTATTCGCCGGTAGCAGTGGCCAACGGCGTTCGCGCGGCGTGACCGGCGTGTCCGGGTATCGGGACAGGTCGAGATCGTCGATCGTCACCGAATCGACCACATTGGTGCGGAATCCGTCGAAGGCAGTGTTCAACAGGCAGACCGGTCGCGCGGTCCGCAGGATGTGTTCGACGCGCTCGGCCGGTTGATCCGGATCGATGGGCACATAGGCGGCACCCGATTTCGCCACCGCGTACATGGCGACGACCAGATCGATCGACCGGCGAATACCCAGCGCAATCCGGTCCTCGGGCCGCACACCGCGCTGGATCAGATACCGCGCCAGGCGATTCGCCCGGGCGTCGAGTTCGGCGTAGGTGAGTTTGCGCCCCGGCTGATCCGATACCAGCGCAACCGCATCCGGTGCCGCCGCCACCGTCGCATCCAATAGCGATACCAAGGTCGCCGTCGTATCGATGGTGTGCGCGGTGTCGTTCCACTCCGCCAGAATCCGCGAACTCTCGTCAACGGCCAGCAGTTCGATCTCACCGACGCGCACCGAGGCATCGGTGATGACGGCATCGAGCACCCGCAGGAACCGATCCGCGAACCCCTGCACCGTGGTCTCGTCGAACAGGTCGGTGGCATAACCGAAGTCGGTCAGGATCCCGGCGGGCGCACCGTCCGGGCCGTAGCGGTCGGCCAGCGAGATATGCAGGTCCGTCTTGGCCAACTGCAGATCGAAATCGACCGCGCCGACCGAAAGTCCGGGCAGTTGGAAGCCGGTGTCGGCCAGATTCTGGAATGAAAGGCCGACCTGGAACAGCGGATTGCGGGCGATCGAGCGCACCGGGTTCAGCGCCTCGACAATGCGCTCGAACGGCACATCGGCGTGCGCGAAGGCCTCGAGATCCCGCTCCCGGACCTCGGCGAGCAGTTTGGCGAAGGTATCGCCGGGCCGTACCCGCGTCCGGAATACCAAGGTATTGACGAACATGCCGATCAGATCGTCGAGTTCGCGCTCACCGCGACCGGCGATCGGCGTGCCGACGGCGATATCGTCGGTGCCCGACAGACGAGACAATAGGACGGCCAGCGCCGCGTGCACAACCATGAACAGCGAGGCATGGTTGGCCCGTGCCAGCGCGTGCAGCCGTGCATGCCGATCCGCGGAGATCTCGAATCGGACCGATCTGCCCTGGAAGGACTGTGCGGGCGGGCGCGGGCGATCCGTTGGCAGCTCCAATTGGTCCGGCAGCTGCGCCAGCCTGGTCTGCCAGTACGCGATCTGCTGCGCGGCAAGCGATTGCGGATCGTCCTCGGAACCGAGTACCTCGCGCTCCCACAGCGCGTAGTCGGCGTACTGCACCGGCAGCGCGGGCCACTGCGGTGGCTGCCCCTGCACCCGTGCGGCATAGGCGACCATCAGATCGCGGGCCAGCGGCCCCATCGAGGCACCGTCGGCCGCGACGTGGTGCACCGTCAGTGCGACAACGTGCTCGCGCGGTGCGATCTGGAACAGTCCGATCGCGACCGGCACCTCGATGGTGACATCGAAGGTCATGGCGGCGAATTCGATTATCCGCGGAACCAATTCGTCCTCGGTGACCTCGGTCGGCACCAGCGCGAAGGAGTTCTCCGGCACCGGATGCACGACCTGATGCGGCCGCCCGCCCTCGCTCGGATAGGTGGTCCGCAGCACCTCGTGACGGCTCAGCACATCCCCGATCGCCAGACCGAGCGCGCGGATATCCAGCGCACCCGAGAGGCGTACGGCGACCGGAATGTTGTCCACCGCGGAACTCTCGGTGTCGAACTGGTTGAGGAACCAATACCGCTGCTGAGCCAGCGACAACGGGATCAGCTCCGGCCGCTCCCCCGCGATCAGGCGCGGTCGACCCCGGCCGGATCCGGCGGTGCGTTCGACCACCGCGGCGAAGGCGGCCACCGTCGCGGCGTGGAATAGATCGCGGACCGCCAATTCGGTATCCAGCGCCGCATCCAGCCGCGCGGTCACCTGGGTCGCGAGCAGCGAATTGCCGCCCAGCTCGAAGAAGTCGTCGTCCAGACCGACGCGCGCGACACCGAGCACATCGCCGAAGGTGCCCGCGACGATCTCCTCGACCGGTGTCGAGGGGGCGCGGAATACCTTGGCCTCGAAGACCGGTGCTGGCAATGCGCTGCGGTCCAGTTTGCCCATGGGTGACAGCGGCACCCGGTCGAGCACGGTGATGCAGGCGGGCACCATATGCGTGGGCAATTTCCGCTCGACCAGCGCCTTCAACTCCACCGGATCGACGGTGTACGCCTGCGCCGCGTGCACGTAGGACACCAGAACGGTGGTTCCGCTGTCGCGCTCGTGCCCGACGGTCACGGCGAAGTCCACGCTCGGCGACGAGCCGAGCACCGCATCGATTTCGGCGAGTTCGATGCGGAACCCGCGAATCTTCACCTGGGAGTCATTGCGGCCCAGGTATTCCAGTTCACCGGTCGCGCTCCAGCGCACCAGATCACCGGTGCGGTAGAGCCGGGTGCCGGGTTCGAACGGATTGGCCACGAAGCGCGCCGCGGTGAGTGCCCGCTGGCCGAGATATCCGCGGGCCAGCTGTGCCCCGGCGACATATAGTTCGCCGACCACCCGGTTCGGCACCGGCACCAGCCGATCGTTGAGCACATAGGCGGTGATGCCGTGGATCGGCGGACCGAGGGTCACCGGCTCCCATGGCACCATCGGCGCGGTGATGTTGGTGGCGACGGTGGCCTCGGTCGGACCGTAGGCATCGAAGAACTCGCGCAGTAAACCGCCCGCGATCGGTAATACCCAGCGCCGCACCAACTGCGGCGGACACGCCTCACCGCCGGTCACCACGACCCGCAGCTCGTCCAGTCCCTCGGGCTCCACCGAGGCCAGTGCCGCGGGTGTCACGAACGCGTGCGTCACCCGCTCGCGCCGCAATACCGCGGCGAGTTCGGCACCGCCGTAGACGGTCGGCGACACCACCACCATGGTGGCCGCACCACCCAGTGCCAGCAGCAATTCCAGCACCGACGCATCGAAAGACGGCGAAGCGAAATGCAGTGTCCGCGCGGCATTGGTCACCCGGTACCGGGTGCGCTGCTCATCGCAGAAACCGGATAGCCCCTGGTGGGTGATGACCACGCCCTTCGGGACACCGGTCGATCCCGAGGTGTAGATGACATAGGCCGGATGCGCGCCGTGCAGCGGCCGCACTCGATCCTGATTGGTCACCCGATCCACCGGATAGCGCTGCAGCCCTTGCGCGGTGGCGGCATCGTCGAGCAATAGCCATTCGGCATAGTCGGGTAGGCCGCGGCGGACCGCATTGACCGTCAGCCCGAAACTCACTCCGGAGTCGGTCAGCATATGCGCCACCCGCTCCCGCGGATAGTTCGGATCCACCGGAACGAATCCGGCACCGGTCTTGGCGACCGCCCACACCGCGAGCACCGAATCCACCGACCTCGGGATGGCCACGGCGACCAGATCCTCGGGGCCGACACCACGATCGATGAGCAACCGGGCCAACCTGGTCGAACGCTCATCCAACTCGGCGTAACTCAGCCCCGCGGAACTGCGGTTCGCATCGGCGAATACGACGGCCGGGCCGCCGGGATTGGCCTCCACGGCGGCCGCCATCAACTGCGGCAGGGTAATAACTCGCGTCCGCTGTGCCCGTGCCGGTCGCACGCGTGCCTGGCGCGTCACGCGCTCACCGCTTCCTCATGCCGACGTTGTCCAACCATCCGAAACATGAAGGAGCTCACCTACCCTGTAATCCCTAAAGTGCTCCCCACCCAGCGCTTACTCAGAAGCATCGCATGGTCAGACGCCGATCGTTACCGCATTGGCCGCTTGTTCACGCTGACGATCCACCCGCGTTTCCCGGCTTATCACCTGCGCTCAGGGGTTTCGAGCAGCTCAGCGAGCCTGGGACCGATCTCGTCGAACGCTTCGGCCGAGGTCATCAACTCGTGCGTCACCCCGATCGGGCGATCGATGATCTCACCGGAAACGAAAGCATGCCAGTCGGCGGGGGTGCGATCGGCGCGTGCCTCGGCATCACCGGTGGCCCTGAAGAACTCGAGCCGCCCCTCGAACAGCTGTGGCCGGTACTGCGATTCCAGCTCGACCGTGCGCATCGCCGTGCGATAGATCAGGCGTAACCGATCCGGTGTCAGCATGTCCAGGCCTCCGCCGATGACCATCGCGTGCAGCGCGGCGAGCGCATCGTCGCCGATTTCCTGCAGGTTCTCCGCCTCGGGCAGTGCCGCCGGGTCCAACCCCAATTCGGCAAAGGCCTGGCGGATCTGGGTCCGGAAATCGGTGAAGTCGCCGCCGGGATAGGCATCGAGGATCGCCAAGAGCTCGACTTGCGCGCCATCGGCCTGTAGCTGAGTCGCCACCGCATGCGCCAGTTTGCCGCCCAGCGACCAGCCCAGCACCCGGTACGGCCCCTGCGGCTGCACCGCTCGGATTTCGGCGACATAGCGCCGCACGATCTCCTCGATCGAACCCGGATGGTAGTCGTCCTCGGAGAGCGCGGGCGACTGGATGCCGAGGATCGGCTGATCGGCCGGGAGCACCCTGGCCAATCCGGCGTAGGACCACGACAGTCCGGCCAGCGGGTGCACACAGAACAGTGGCGCCCTGGCGCCCGTGGCGCGGATGGGGAGTATCACGCCGAGCGCCGCCGCCGAGCTGGATTCGAAATCGTGTTCGTCTTCGAGTGCCGCGATGATCTGCTCGGCGATGCCGAGAACCGTTGGCTCGGTGAAGAACCAGGCGACCTTGATCTGCGCGCCGGTCAGTTTGCGCAGTCGGCTGACGACCTGGACGGCTAGCAGCGAGTTACCGCCGAGGCTGAAGAAGTCGTCGTCGATGCCGACTCGCTCGACGCCGGTGACCTCCGCGAAGACATCCGCGACGGTGGCCTCGAGCGGGTTCGAGGGCGCGCGGAATTCCCGTACCGCGAAGACGGGTTCGGGTAGTGCGCGGCGGTCGAGCTTGCCATTGGGGTTCAGCGGCATGACCTCGAGCACCACAATCGCGGCGGGGACCATATAGGACGGCAAGTGCTCGGCCAGCTGGCTCCGCAGTTCCTCGGTATCGACCGTGACACCGTTGGCGGGCACGACGTAGGCGACCAACTGATCGCCGGTCCTGGCATCCGAGCGCACCAGCGCGACCGCCTGGGCCACCGAATCGTGTGCGGTGAGGGCGGTTTCGACCTCGCCGAGCTCGATGCGCAGACCACGCAGCTTGACCTGGAAGTCGGTGCGACCGAGGTACCCGATCGAGCCGTCGGCATTGCGCCTGACCAGGTCGCCGGTGCGGTACATGCGAGCACCCGGCACGCCGAACGGGTTGGCCACGAAGCGATCCGACGTCAGATCGGTGCGACCGGCGTAGCCGCGCGCCAACTGCGCACCGGCCAGGTACAACTCACCCGCGACACCCGATGGCACCGGGTGCAGCCGCGAATCCAGGACATACGCCTGGGCATTCCATACCGGCCGCCCGATGGGCACCGCGCCTTGGATCTTCGCCGCCACCGGACTGTGTGTTGCGTCTACGGCGAATTCGGTTGGGCCGTACAGGTTGATCAGCTCGGCCGAGCTGATCTTGCGAATTGCCTGCACCGCGTCGGCGGTGAAGGCCTCACCGCCGACGAGCAGGGAGCGCAGCGAGGTCAGTGCGGAGCCGTCGACGGCGCCCGCGAAGACGGTGAGCATCGACGGCACGAACGAGGTCATGGTGACCCGTTCGGCCGCAATGACTTCCGCCAGGTACTGCGGGTCACGATGGCCATCCGGGCTCGCGACGACGAGCCGGCCACCGGTGGACAGGGGACCGAACAACTCCCACACCGACGCGTCGAAGGTCGGCGGGGCCTTGAACAGCACGATGTCATCGGCACCGAAGCTGTATTCGTCAGTGATCCAACGGATCTGGTTCACCACCGCCGAATGCGGGACGGCCACCCCCTTCGGGCGACCGGTCGAGCCGGAGGTGAAGATGACGTACGCCGGGTTGCTCGGCCGCAAAGGCGCGATCCGCTCGGTGTCGGTGATCGGCTGGTCCGAGAATCCGGACAGGTCGAGCTCATCTAGCTTCAGTGTGGGCAGCGCGCCGCCGTCGAAGTCGTCGCGGGTGTTTGTCAGTATCCATATCGGCGCGGCCGAATCGAGCACATAGCCGATCCGTTCTGCGGGCTGATCGAGGTCGAGCGGCACATACCCGCCGCCGGCCGCGTGCACCGCATACGCCGCGACCACAAAGTCGACCGAACGCCGCAGACCCAGGGCGACCAGTTTTTCCGGCCCGACACCGGCTTCGATGAGTCGGCGCGCCAGCCGGTGCACGCGCGCACCGAATTCGGCATAAGTGAGCGTCGCGGAGCGACTCGTTGAGGGGTGGTCGGGCGACGGGTGGGCCAACGAGGTTTCGGTTGCCGGGTCCACGATCGCGACCGCGTACGGCGTTTCTGCCGCCTGCCTGGCGAACTCGTCCACCAGCGTGCCGACCGCACCCAGCTCGCGGCTGGTGTCGTTCCACCGCCACAGCACCGCCGCCCGCTCGGTATCGCTGAGCAGATCGATATCGCCCACCGGTATATCCGGCCGCGCCACGATCTGCTCCAGCAGACCGACGAACCGGTCCGCGAAGCCCTGCGCGGTGGCATCGTCGAAAAGATCCCTGGCGAAGGACAAGTCGGCGACCATGCCCGCATCCGCGTCCGGCGCGGCCTCCTGAATGGTCAGTGACAGATCGAATTTCGCGGTATCGATCGCCAGATCGACCGCGCTGATCCGCAGGCCCGGCAGCTCGAACGAACTGTCCGGCAGATTCTGGAATGACAGCATCACCTGGAACAGCGGATGCCGTGCCGTCGACCGCACCGGATTCAGCAGGTCGACCAGCCGCTCGAACGGAATATCGGCGTGCGCGAAGGCCTGCAGATCGGCATCCTTCGTCCGCGCGAGCAGCGCATCGAAACTCAGCTCGCCCGACACCTCGCTGCGCAGCACCAGGGTATTGACGAACATGCCGATCACATCGTCGAGTTCGGCCTCACCGCGACCGGCGACCGGGGTGCCGACGGCGATATCGTCGGTACCGGACAGCCGCGCGAGCAGCACCGCGAGCGCCGTGTGCACAACCATGAACATGGTCGCGTTATTGGCGCGGGCGAGTTCGCGCAGCCCGCCGTGCAGTTCGGTGCCGATCGGGAAGACGACCCGTCCACCGCGGAAGGACTGTGTCGTCGGACGCGGCCGATCCGCGGGGAGATTCAGCTCGTCCGGCATGCCCGCCAGCGTGTTTCGCCAGTATTCGGCCTGTGCGCTGATCACACTGTCCGGATCGGCCTCCGATCCGAGCACCTCGCGCTGCCAGATGCTGAAATCGGCGTACTGCACCGGCAGCGGCGCCCAGGCCGGAGTCGCACCGGCCGAACGGGCGGCGTAGGCGATCATCAGATCGCGGGTGAGCGGGCCCATGGACCAGCCGTCCGCGCTGATGTGATGTGCCACCAGCACGAGTACATGCTCTGTGTTGTTTCCAGCGACCTGCGAGCTGTCGCTAGCGGTGTTGTTTCGAGCGACCTGCGAGCTGTCGCTAGCGGTGTTGTTTCGAGCGACCTGCGAGCAGTCGCTAGCGGTGTTGTTTCGAGCGACCTGCGAGCAGTCGCTAGCGGCGGCCTGCTCGACCCGGAAGAGCTTGGCCCGCACGGGCACTTCGGTCGTCACATCGAATCCGGCCGAGGCCGTCGCGATGACCTGCGCGGGCAATTCGTCCACACCGACCTCGACCGGCGTCAGATCCGGTACCGCCTGCTCGGCGGGCACGATCAGCTGCACCGGACCGTCATCGGTCTGCGGATAGACGGTGCGCAGCACCTCGTGCCGTTCGATCAGATCGACAACGGCCAGCTCCAGCGCGGCCAGATCCAGCGCACCGGTCAGGCGCACCGCGGCCGGAATATTGTTCACCGCCGAGGACGGATCGAGCTGATTGAGGAACCACATCCGCTGCTGGGCCATCGACAGCGGAATCCGTTCCGGGCGCGGCCCGGCCGTCAGCGCCTTGCGACCGCCGGATCCGGCGTGCTGCTCGATCTTGACCGCGAGCCCGCCGACCGTCGAGGTCTCGAACAGGGCGCGCACCGGCACCCGGCCGCCGATCGCGGCACCGAGCCTGGCCACCACCTGGGTGGCGATCAGCGAGTTGCCGCCGAGTGCGAAGAAGTCGTCGTCGACGCCGACCCGGTCGATGCCGAGCACATCGGCGAAGACGCCCGCCACGATCTCCTCGACCGGCGTTGCCGGGGCGCGGAATTCGCGGCTGGTGAAACTGGGTTCCGGCAGCGCCTTGCGATCCAGCTTGCCGCTGGTGTTCAGCGGGAAGGCGTCGAGCGCCACGATGGCGGCCGGGATCATGTACGGCGGCAGGGTTTGCGCGATCGAGGTCAGCAGTTCGGCCTGATCGATCTCGTGACCCGGCGCGGGCACGGCGTACGCGACCAGCTGGTCACCCAGCGCCGATGGCAGCACCACCGCGACGGATTGGCTCACCGAAGCCTCGGCCAGCAGCGCGGTCTCGATCTCACCGAGCTCGATGCGCTGCCCGCGGAACTTGACCTGGAAGTCGGTGCGGCCGATGTAGTCGAGCACACCGCCCGCCGCGGTCTCCCGCCAGCGGACCAGGTCGCCGGTGCGGTACATGCGGGTGCCGTCGCCGAACGGGCTGGCCACGAACCGATCGGCGGTCAGATCGGGTCGGCGCACATAGCCGCGCGCCAGCTGGTCTCCGGCCAGGTACAGCTCGCCAGCGACACCCGCCGGCACCGGCCGCAGCCGCGAATCCAGCACGTAGACCTGGGTATTCCACTGCGGCAGACCGATCGGGACGCCGGGGCGGTCGGTGCCGCGCGCCGCCCAGTAGGTCACCGAGACCGCGGCCTCGGTCGGGCCGTAGAGGTTGTGCACCCTGGCCTCGGACATCGCGCGCACCGCGTCGACGGTCTCCGGCGGCAGTGCCTCACCGATCACGAAGATGTCCCGCAGCGTCGGGCAGGTACCCGCCAGGGTGTGCGCGGCGAAGGCCGTCAGCATCGAGGGCACGAAGTCGGTGACCGTCACGCCCTGCGCGGCAATGGTTTCCGCGACATAGGCCGGGTCGCGGTGGCCGTCGTGGGTGGCGACGACCAGTTTCGCGCCCGTGCGCAGCGGCATGAAATAGCCCCACAGCGAGACGTCGAAGGTCGTCGCGGTCTTCTGCAGGTACACATCGCCGACACCGAGCGGGTATTCCGCCAGCATCCAGGTGGTCTGGTTGTGGATGGCGGCATGGGAGATCGCGACGCCCTTGGGTCGTCCGGTCGAGCCCGAGGTGAAGATGACGTAGGCCGGATTCTCCGGGCGCACCGGGCGCAGCAGTTCGTCGGCGCGCACCGGGGCCGCGTCGAATCGGTCCAGCTCCAATGCATCCAGGTGCAGCACCGGCGTATCACCCGGCACCGCAATCGCATCCGCGGTGGTCGTGAGCACCGCCGCGGGCTGGGCGGTATCGAGGATGTGCGCGATCCGCTCGGCCGGATGATCCGGATCGAGCGGCACATATGCGCCACCGGCGGTCACGATGGCGTACATGCCGACGACCAGATCCAGTGAGCGTCGAATCGCCAGGCCCACCAGGGATTCGGTGCCGACACCCTGTTCGATCAGCCGTCGGGCCAGCCGGTTGACGCGCTGGTCGAATTCGCGATAGGTCAGCGTCGCGGAGCGACTCGATGAGGGGTGGTGGTCGGGCGACGGGTGGGCGAGCTCGGCGCCTTCGTAGGCCACCGCGATGGCGTCCGGATATTCCGCCACCGCACGGCGGTAACCGTCCAGCAGCAGTTCCGGCGCGACCGGATGGCCGGTCTGGTTCCAATCCAGCAGGATGCGCTCCCGCTCGGCCGGAGCCAGCAGGTCGAGTTCGCCCACCGGAGAGCCCGGGGCGGCGATGATCCGGCCCAGCAGGCGCACGAAGCGCTCGGCGAAGCCTTCGACGGTCGCCTGATCGAAAAGGTCCCTGGCGTAGACGAATTGGCCCGCGATACCGGCGGGCACCCCGTGCTCGTCGTAGGCGTCGCTGACGATGAGGTTCAGATCGAACTGCGCCACCTGGGTATCGATGCCGACACCGGAGATGGTCAGACCGGGCAGCTCGAGGGTGGACTGCTCCAGGTTCTGGAACGACAGCCCGACCTGGAACAGCGGATGCCGTGCGGTCGAGCGGACCGGGTTGAGGACTTCGACCAACCGCTCGAACGGGATATCCGCGTGCGCGAACGCCTGGATATCGGCCTCGCGCTGGCGTGCGGTCAGTTCGGCGAACGTCGCACCGGCGTCGACTCGGGTGCGGAACACCAGGGTGTTGACGAACATACCGATCAGATCGTCGAGCGCGGCCTCCCCACGTCCGGAGACCGGGGTGCCGATGGCAATGTCATCGGTGCCCGACAACCGGGCAAGCAGTACGGCGAGTGCGGTGTGCACGACCATGAACAGCGTCGCACCCTCGGCGCGCGCCAATTCGATGAGCGCCCGGTGGGTTTCGGGATCGATGCGCACCTCGGCGGTGCCGCCCGCGAAGGTCTGCGCCGCGGGACGCGGCCGATCCGAGGGCAGATCCAGTTGTTCGGGCAGCTCCGCCAGCGCGTCGCGCCAGTAGGCGACCTGCTCGGCGGCCAGCGAATCCGGATCGTCCTCGCTGCCGAGCACCTCGCGCTGCCAGATGCTGAAGTCCGCGTACTGCACGGTCAGCGGTGCCCAGCCGGGCGCGGCGGCCGCGGCGCGGGCCGCGTAGGCCATCATCAGATCGCGGGTCAGCGGCGCGACCGAGGAACCGTCGCCGGAGATATGGTGCACCACCATCGCCAGCACATATTCGCCGTCCGCACCGTCGATATCGAAGAGCGCGACCCGGACCGGCACCTCGCTGGTGACATCGAAGATCGTCGAGGTCAGCTCGATGACCGCGGATTCGAGCTCATCCGGCAGCACCTCGCGGATCTCGAGTTTCGGCGCGGCCTGATCCGAGGGCAGGATCAGCTGCACCGGGCCCGCATCGGTCTGCGGGTAGATGGTGCGCAGGATTTCGTGCCGCTCCACCAGATCGGCGACCGCCTGCCGCAGCGCCTCCACATCGAGCGCACCGGTAAGCCGGACCGCGATCGGGATGTTGTAGGCCGAGGAGTCGGTGTCGAACCGGTTCAGGAACCACATGCGCTGCTGGGCCAGCGACAGCGGAATGTGCTGCGGCCGTTCGCCCGCCGCCAGTTCCCTGCGGACCCCGGTTCCGGCGAGCTTCTCGAGTTCGGCGGCGAGTTCGGCCACCGTGGACGCCTCGAAGAGCACCCGAACGGGCACCCGGGTATTCAATGCCGCGCCCAGGCGCGCCACCAGTTGCGTTGCCAGCAGCGAATTTCCGCCGAGTGCGAAGAAGTCGTCGTCGAGGCCGAGGTAGCGGCGGTCGTCCGCGCCGGTGCCGATGCGCAGCACCGCGGCGAAGGTGCTCGCCACGATCTGTTCGGTGTGGGTCTTCGGCGCGCGGAAGGCGACCCGTTCGAAGACCGGTTCCGGCAGCGCCTTGCGATCCAGCTTGCCCACCGGGGTCAGCGGGATCTCGTCCAGTACGACGACCGCCGACGGCACCATATGCGGTGGCAGACTGCGCGCCGCGTGGTCGGTGAGCACGCTTGGCTCGACGATCCGGCCGGGTACCGGCAGCACATACGACACGAGAATCGTGACGCCAGCGTCGGTTTGCTTGCCAAGGGTGATCGCGAACTCGACATCGGCGTGCCTGCCGAGGACGGCGTCGATCTCCCCGAGTTCGATGCGGTAGCCGCGGATCTTCACCTGGAAGTCCGAGCGCCCGACGTAGTCGAGCACCCACGGAATCGATGGCAGCGCCGCATTGCCCGCCCGCAAATCGGCTTCGGCGAACCAGCGCACCACATCTCCGGTGCGGTACATCCGCGCACCCGGCTCGCCCCACGGATTCGGCACGAAGCGCTCGGCGCTCAGACCGGGACGGTTGTGATAGCCGCGCGCCAGTCCGCCACCGGACAGATACAGCTCGCCCGCGACGCCGGGCGCCACCGGGTGCAGACGCGAGTCCAGTACCAGCGCCGACATGCCGTGCACCGGGGTACCGATGGTGATCGGCTTACCCGCTTGCAGGGTGCCGTAGGAGGAGATGATGGTGGTTTCGGTCGGGCCGTAGCCGTTGTAATACCGGCGACCCGGCTGCCACTTGGCCAACAGCTCCGGCGTGGTGACATCGCCACCGACGGACAGCACTTCGAGCTGATCCAACCCGGCCGGATCCACCGTGCCCAGCACCGCAGGGGTAATGATCGCGTGCGTCACCTGCTCGGTGCGCAGCAGCTCACCCAGTTCCGGGCCGCCGATAATGGCCGATGGCACGATCACACAGGTAGCGCCGACCGAAAGGGCGACAAGCCATTCCAATACCGACGGGTCGAAGCTCGGCGAGCAGATGTGCAGGAAACGGTGTTTCGGCTCCAGCCGGTACAGACCGACCGCGTGGTCGACCAGGCCACCGAGACCGGCGTGGGTCACGGTGACGCCCTTGGGCATACCCGTCGAACCCGAGGTGTAGATGACATACGCCGGATGCTGCAGCCGCAGCGGCGCGATCCGATCGGCATCGGTGAGCGGTGCGGCGGATCGGCTGGCGCACAACGCATCCGTCTCGGCGTCATCGAGCGCGAGCCACTGCACGTCATCCGGCAACTGACCGCGGTATTCGGCAGTCGTCAGACCCACAACGGCGGCCGAATCGGTCAACATGTGCCGCACCCGATCCACCGGATAATTCGGATCGACCGGCACATGCGCACCACCGGCCTTCGACACCGCCAGCACCGCCGCAACCATCTCATAGGATCGCGGCAAGGCAACCGCCACAAGACTTTCCGGACCGACACCACGCTCGACCAGCACCCTGGCCAACCGCGATGAGAACTCGTCCAACTCGCGATAACTCACCGAACGACCCCGGTATCGGACGGCCGTGCGATCGGCACCACGGCGCAGTCCGCGCACCAGCAGATCCGGCAGCAACCCACCGGCCATCACATGGTCCGGCTGCACCTGGGTCAGGAATTTCGCCTCGGATTCGGCGAGCAGCGGCAGCTCACCCACCGCCAGCTCCGGCCGCGTGGTGATCGCCTCGAGCAGGCGCACGAACCGATCGGCGAATACCCGGACGGTGGACTCGTCGAACAGGTCACGCGCGAAGGAGAATTCGGCGTACATGCCGCCGCCACCGTCCGCAGTGGCCGCCAGTTCGGTAATGGCGAGCGACAGATCGAATTTCGCGGTATCGATATCGAGATCGACCGCACCGACCCGCAATTCGGGCAGCTCGAAGGAGTTCTCCGGCAGATTCTGGAAGGACAGCGCCACCTGGAACAGCGGATGCCGCGCCGTGGACCGCTCCGGATTGAGCAGATCGACGAGGCGCTCGAACGGAATATCGGCGTGTGCGAAGGCCTGCAGGTCACGATCCTTGACCACGGACAGCAGTTCGGCGAAGTTCGCGCTGCCGCGCACCGGGGTCCGCAACACCAGGGTATTGACGAACATGCCGATGACATCGTCCAATTCGGCCGCGCCACGTCCGGCGACGGGAGTGCCGACGGCAATGTCCTCGGTGCCCGACAGACGCGCCAGGAATACCGCGAGCGCGGTGTGCACGACCATGAAGATGGTCGCGTTCTGCTCGCGGCCGAGCTCCTGCAGCCTGCGGTGCACCCGCGGCTCGACGGTGAAGCCGACGGTGCCACCGGCGAACGACTGTGTCGTCGGGCGGGGCCGATCGGCGGGCAGGTTCAATTCGTCGGGCAGACCCGCCAGCGCGGTGCGCCAGAATTCGGTCTGCGCCGTGATCAGGCTGTCCGGGTCGTCCTCGGAGCCGAGCACCTCCCGCTGCCAGAGACTGAAATCCGCGTACTGCACCGGCAGCGGCTGCCATGTGGGCAGCACACCGGCCGCACGCGCGGCATAGGCCAGCATCAGATCGCGGGTCATCGGTCCCATCGACCAGCCGTCCGCGCTGATGTGATGGGCCACGAAGACCAGCACATACTCGTCCGACGGCACCTCGGCCGCGACGACCTGGAACAGCGCACCGCGCAATGGCACCTGATCGGTGACGTCGAATCCGGCCGCGATGATCTCGACGACCTTCGCGCGCAACGCATCCGCCGCGATGGGCTGCGGCGTCAGATCCGGAACCGCCTGCGCCGCGGGCACGATCACCTGATGCGCGATACCGTCCCGGTCGGCCGGGTAGACGGTGCGCAGGGTTTCGTGCCGCTGCACCAGATCGGCGACGGCCTGCTGCAGGGCGGCGATATCCAGGGCCCCGGTGAGCCGCACGGCGACCGGCAGATTGTTCACCGCGGATTCGGTATCGAACTGGTTCAGGAACCACATGCGCTGCTGCGCCAGCGACAGCGGAATCTGTTCCGGCCGCGGACCGGCCACCAATGGCACCGCGCGACGCTGACCGGCGCTCGGTGCGATTGCCGCCGCCAGTGCGGCCACCGTCGGCGCCTCGAAGACGGCGCGCACCGGGACGCGGCCGCCGATGGCGGTGCCGAGCCGGGCCACCACGCGGGTGGCGACGAGCGAGTTGCCGCCGAGGTCGAAGAAATCGTCGTCCGCGCCCGCGCGCTCGATGCCGAGCACCTCGGCGAATACCTCGGCGACGGTGCGTTCCAGCGCAGTCGCCGGTTCGCGGTAGGGCCGCCCGATGAACTCCGGTGCGGGCAGCGCCTTGCGGTCGAGTTTGCCGCTGGCATTGAGCGGCAGGGCATCCAGCCAGACGATGGCCGAGGGCACCATGTACGCGGGCAGCGCGGCCCGCGCGTGGTCGAGCAGGGCGTCATCGTCGATCCGGGCACCGGGGGCGGCCACCACGTAGGCCACCAGCCGATCGCCGGTGCTCCCCTTGACCAGCGCCACCGCCGCGCGCTGCACCGCGTCCAGGCCGAGCAGCACCGTCTCGATTTCACCGAGTTCGACGCGCTGACCACGCAGCTTCACCTGGAAGTCGCTGCGGCCCAGGTATTCCAGCGCATGCGCGCCCTTGCCGGGCACCCAGCGCACCACATCGCCGGTCCGGTACAGGCGCTCACCATCGGCGAGCGCGACGAACCGCTCGGCGGTCAGCGCCGGTGCGTTCACATAGCCACGCGCCAATTGCACACCGGCGATATACAACTCGCCGACCGCGCCGACCGGTACCGGCCGCAACTGCCGGTCCAGGACGTGCACTCGGGTATTCGCGACCGAGGTACCGATCGGGATCGCAACGCCCCCATTGACCGCGGCCGGGTAGGCGGTGACGACGGTGGCCTCCGCGGGCCCGTACCAGTTGAACAGGTCCGCATCCGGCAGAAAGCGGGTGAAGCGCGTCGCGGTCTCCGCGGACAGCGCCTCACCGGCGGCGAACACCCGCCGCAACGATGGATGCGCGGTCGTCCCCGCGGGCGCGCCATCGAGGAACGCATCCAGCATCGACGGCACGAAATGCACAGTGCTGACCGAGTATTCGTCGATCACCCGGGCCAGATACGCGGGATCGCGATGTCCGTCCGGTTCGGCGATAACCACCGCGGCACCGGTCTGCAAGGTCCAGAACAGTTCCCACGTCGAGATATCGAAGGTGATCGGCGTCTTGTGCAACACCACATCACCGGGACCGTGCGGATAGGTGCGCTGTGCCCAACGGAATTGGTTTGCCATCTGCCGGTGGGTGATCGCCACACCCTTGGGCCGACCGGTCGAACCGGAGGTGTAGATGATGTAGGCGGTGTTGTCCGGATGCGTCGCCGCGACGGTATCGGCGAGCAGATCGCCGAAGATCAGCGCATCGCCGGAATCGAGCACGTCCACATGCACCAGCGGTGCGGCGGTCTCGGTGTCGAAGCCGGTCGCGGTCGTGGTCAGCACACAGACCGGAGCCGCACTGGTGAGCACATATTCGCTGCGCTCGGCCGGATGGTCGGGATCGATCGGCACATACGCACCGCCCGCCCGCAGCACACCGTAGATCGCCACAACCATCTCGATGCTGCGCCGCATCGCAACGGCCACCGGCGATTCCGATCCGACGCCGCGACCGGCCAGCTCCCGGGCCAGCTCGCGCGAGCGGGCATCGAGTTCGGCGTAGCTGAGGGTGGTATCGCCGAAGATCACCGCCGGTGCCTCGGGCGTGCGGGCGACCTGCGCGTCGAACAGCGTCAGCAGCGTCGAATCATCCAGCAGCTCGGGCACTCGGGTGGCATTGGCGGCGTCGAGCACGGCCCGGTCGGCGTCGGTCAGCGCGTCCACTTCGGCGATCCTGGCGAGCGGATCGCTGAGGAATCGGCCGATCAGCGCCGAGAAGCGCTGTGCGAGGGCCTGTGCCGCCGTCTCGTCGTAGATATCGCGCAGGTACTTGAGGGTGACGTGCATCCGGATATCGGGCACGACCACCACGGTCACCGGATAGTGCGTGCCGTTCACCGCGACCGCGCCGGTGATACTCATGCCATCGATCGCGCCCGCCGCCGCGGTCAGCGCCTTGCCGTCGACCGGGAAGGATTCGAAGACCACCAGCGAATCGAAAAGCCCCTCGACGCCGACGATTTCCTGGATCTCACTCAGCCCGACATAGTGGTGGTCGAGCAGTGCCGCCTGTTCGGCCTGCAGCTGGCGCAGCAGATCGGCCAGGGTGTCGTCGGCATTCAGCCGCACCCGAACCGGAATCGCGTTGAGGAACAACCCGACCATGGTCTCGATGCCGTCCAGCTGCGGCGGCCGCCCGGAGACGGTGGCGCCGAAGACCACATCGTCGCGGTCCACGGTGCGGCCGATGAGCAGACCCCAGGCGGCCTGGATGACGGTATTGACGGTGACCCCGGCATCGGCGGCCAACCGGCTCAGCGCCTTGGTGTCGTCCTCGGACAGCTCGAAGTCGATTTCACCTACGCCAGCGGAGATTTCGCGTGCCGGATCGACCGGGGCCAGCGGCGTCGGCTCGGTGATACCGGCCAGCACCTCACGCCAGGCGGCGCGGGCGGCGCTGTGGTCCTGTGCGCCGAGCCAGGCCAGATAGTCGCGGTAGGAACGGGCCTGCGGCAGCTGGGACGCGTCGCCGCCGAGGACGTACAGGGTCAGCAGATCCTGGGTCAGCAGCGGCATCGACCAGCCATCGATGAGGATGTGATGGCTGGTGACCAGCAGGTGGTAGGCGTCGGTCGCCGAACGGATCAATGCGAAGCGCAGCAGCGGCGCGGCGCGCATATCGAAGTGGTCGGCCAGATCCGCCGCCATGATCTGGTGCAGCTCGGCGGCGGCGTCGTCCGACCCGAGATGGGTGAGATCGATGGCGCGCCACGGCACTTCGACCGCATCGAGCACGACCTGCACGGGATTGCCACCGGAATCCTCGGCGAAGGCCACCCGCAGGTTGACGTGCCGGCCCACCACGGCGACGGCCGCGGCGTGCAGCCGCTCGGTATCGACATCGCCGCCGAGATCGACCATGAATTGGGTCATGTACGCATCGACCGACGATTCGGCCAGCTGCGCGTGGAACAGCATGCCCGACTGCAGCGGGGTCAGCGGCCAGACCTCGGCCAGCTTCGGGTATTCCCGCGCCAGGCGGTCGCTATCGTCCTGCGACAGCTCGACCAGCGGCCCGGTCGCCAACTGCACGTCGGTCTCGGCCGGTGCGCCCATGGTGGCCAGCGGTGCGAGGGCGGCCACCGTGCGCGATTCGAAAACGTCTCGCGGCGTGAAGATCACACCGCGTGCCCTGGCCCGCGACACCACCTGAATGGAGGTGATGCTGTCGCCGCCGAGTGCGAAGAAGTCGTCATCGAGACCGATGCGCTCGATGCCGAGCACCTCGCCGAGCACCTCGGCAATGGCCCGTTCTATGTCGGTTTCCGGCGCCCGGTACTGCTTGGTCTCCAGTACGGGGGCGGGCAGTGCCCGCCGGTCCAGCTTGCCGACCGGGGTCAGCGGGATCGTGTCGAGCACGATAATGGCGGTCGGCACCATATGCGCGGGCAGGGAGCGTTCGGCGAAGGCCGTCAGCTCGTCGGTGTCCACCGCCGCATCGCCCGCCGCGTGCACATAGGACGCGAGAATCGTTGCGCCGGTATCGAGTTTGTGCCCGATGGTGACGGCGAAGTCCACACTGTCGTGTGCGCCGAGCACCGCATCGATCTCGCCGAGTTCGATGCGGAAGCCGCGGATCTTCACCTGGAAGTCATTGCGGCCGATATATTCGATCTCGCCGGAGGCGGTCCAGCGCACCAGGTCGCCGGTGGCGTAGAGCCGAGCACCACTGGGATCGAACGGATTCGGCACGAAACGCGATGCGGTCAGCGCGGGGCGGGCGTGATAGCCGCGGGCGACCTGCGCGCCCGAGATGTACAGCTCGCCGACCACACCGCTGGGCACCTGATTCAGCCGGTCATCGAGCACATATTCGGTAATGGCCCGGATCGGCCCGCCGATCGTCACGGGCGCACCGGGTGTCAGCGGCGCGCTGATATTGGTCATGATGGTGGTCTCGGTCGGCCCGTAGCCATTGAAGAACTCGCGGGTTCGACCATTCGCGATCGGTAGTACCCAGCGCCGCACCAGATCCGGCGGGCAGGCCTCACCACCGGCGACAACAACCCGGAAATCGTCGAGTCCGGTCGGATCGACGGAGGCGAGCGCGGCGGGGGTGATGAACGCGTGCGTCACCCGCTCCCTGCGCAGCAGCGTCGCCAGTTCGTCGCCGCCGAAGATATTCGGCGCGACCACCACCATGGTCGCCGCACCACCGAGCGCGAGCAGCAGCTCGAGCACCGACGCGTCGAATGACGGCGACGCGAAATGCAGTGTGCGCGACTGGTTCGTGACGCGATAGCGCTCCCGCTGTTCATCACAGAAGCTGGACAGTCCGGCCTGTGTGACGACAACGCCCTTCGGCTTGCCCGTGGAGCCCGAGGTGTAGATGACATAGGCCGGATATTCCGCCCGCACCGCGCGGACCCGGTCCGCATTGGTGATCGCCTCGCTCGAGTATTCCTCCAGGCGCACCGCGAATTCGGGCGTATCGATGACCAGCCATTCGACCCGATCCGGCAGCCGCTCGGCCACCTCGGCGACGGCGAGGCCGAGCACCGCACCGGAATCGGTCACCATATGCGCGACCCGCTCGGCCGGATAGTTGGGATCGACCGGCACGAATCCGGCACCGGTCTTGGCAACCGCCCAGACCGCGACCACCGATTCGAGCGATCGCGGAATGCCAACGGCCACGAGGTCTTCCGGACCGACACCGCGTTCGATGAGCAACCGGGCCAGCCGCGTGGACCGGTCGTCGAGTTCGGCGTAGCTCAGCTGTCCCAGCGTCGCGGTGGCATCGGCAAAGAC
This sequence comes from Nocardia sp. NPDC004278, assembly GCF_053602975.1. Lineage (NCBI taxonomy): Bacteria > Bacillati > Actinomycetota > Actinomycetes > Mycobacteriales > Nocardiaceae > Nocardia > Nocardia sp. NPDC004278. Next base: position 129,768 of record NZ_JBSGEQ010000017.1, on the reverse strand, counting down.
GACGGCGGTGCCGTCCGGATTCGCCTCGACCGCGGTCGCCATCAGCTGCGGCAGCGTGGTGACCCGCGGCTGCCGGGTCCGGACCGGGCGGGTGCGAGTGGGCCGGGTCACGCGAACATCCCTCCGAGCGCCTGCTCGCGGGTCGCGGAATGCGACACCGTCCACATCAGATCGTGACGCTGACGCGCCCGATCCTGTCCAAGCACCCGATGTCCCGGCACCCAAACCATAGGAACTTTCCTCACCTCGCCCATAGTCACTTCGCAAACCGGTCGCCGCCGGTGTCGACCTGTGCGCACACAGGCCAATGGATCTTCTGGATGGAAGATCAACTCGGGTCGCCCGGCCGCTGGACGCCCAGCAGCACACCGACTTCGACGACGGCCGCGACGGCGCCGAATTCCGGCGCGGGCGCGCCATCGTCGAGCATCACGGCTTGTAGATCCTCCAGCCCCGCCACATCGACGGTACCGAGACCGGAACGATCGATGAACAGATGCGTCACCCATTCGTCGGCCAACAATGCCGACAGCGTTACGTTGTCCAGCTCACCGCCCGCCGTCAGCACCACCGACGCACCGTTCTCACCGGCCGCGACGACCTCCAGCAGCGCAGCCGCGGAATCCGCGCGGCCATACCGGAACAGACGCGATTCGAAGGTCAGCTCGGTGCGCGCCCGCAGTCGCTTGGTCGCCAGCGCGATGTCGTTGTAGGACAGCGTCACCCCGGCCACGAAGGCCGGATCCTCACCGCGCAGCGCCTGGGTCCGGTTCGCATAGGTCACCGGTCGCGGCGATTCGGCGGCGATCGCACCGAGTACGGCCGGATCGTCGAGGGCGAGCCAGTCGATGCCGCCGGTATCGATGGGAGCGTGGCCGATGGTCAGGCCGACCTTGATTTCCAACCCATCGGGCAGTGCCGCGCTGCGGGCACTCGCCAGCGGTGGTCCGTCGAATGTGGTGATCGGGGCCAGTGCGGCACCGGCCTTGAGCACCGCCCAGGTGGCGACCACCGCGTCCACACTCCGATCGAGCCGGATCGCGACACCGGTGCGTGGCCCGCAGCCACGGCCGATCAGCACCCGCGCCAGTCGTGAAGACCTGGCGTCGAGTTCCTGGAAGGACACGGCGTCCTCTCCGAAGACCACCGCGGGCCCGTCTGGATCGTCCTCAACCGCGGCGGCCAGCGCCTGGGTCAGCGCCGCACCGCTGGTGACCGGAACACCGTCGGCGGCCTGCTCCAGCGCGCTATCCGGTGCGGCCGCGCCGCGATCGCGCTCGGCCGCATCGAGGATATCGATATCGCCGACGCTGACCTGCGCATCCGCCACCACGGCGGCGCAGATGCGGGTCAGCCTGCGGCCGAAGGCCTGCACCGTCGACTCGTCGAAAAGGTCCGTCGCGTAATTGAATACCGCGACCAGCTCACCGGGTGCACCGTCCTCGCGATGGCGCGGCTCGATGGTCAGCTGCAGATCGAACTTCGCCGCGACCGCGCCGGTATCCAGTGCCGCGACCGTGAGACCGGGCAGTTCCAACCGCGGCGGCTCGATATTGTCGAACGACAGCACCACCTGGAACAGCGGATTGTGCGAGGTCGCGCGGTTCGGCAGCACCACCTCGACCACCCGCTCGAACGGGATATCGGCATTGCCGAAGGCCGAAAGATCGGTTTCGCGAACATGTTCGACGAGGGCGTCGAAGGTGGTCGCCGATTCGGTCGCGGTGCGCAGCGCCAGGGTGTTGACGAACATACCGACCAGATCATCGAGCGCGCGCTCGCCGCGGCCGGCGATCGGGGTGCCGATCGTAATATCGGAGCTGCCCGACAACCGCGCGAGCAGCACCGCGAGCGCGGCGTGCACGACCATGAACAGCGACGAATTGTGTTCGCGGGCAATGCGGATCAACCCGGCGTGCACCTCGGGCGAGAGGGTGAAACCGGTCGACGCGCCGCGCATGGACGGCACCGCGGGGCGCGGCCGGTCCAGTGGCAGCTCCAGCGCGCCGGAATGTCCGGCCAGCTGTTCGCGCCAGTAGGCCAATTGCTGTGCGGCCACCGAATTCTCGTCGTCATCGCTGCCGATGACCTCGCGCTGCCAGAGCGCGAAGTCGGCGTACTGCACCTCGAGCGGCGTCCAGGTCGGGACATTGCCCGCACAGCGCGCTGCGTAGGCGAGCATCAGATCGCGGGCCAGCGGGGCCATCGAGGCGCCGTCGGCCGAAATGTGGTGCACCACCATGGCCAGCAGATACCGATTCTCCGTCTCGCCGCGCAGCAGCGCACCGCGCACCGGAACCTGTTCGGTCACATCGAATCCGGTCGACATCAGCTCGGTGATGCGCACAATGGGTTCGGTGGTCGACTCGACCGTGAGCCCGCCCGGCCACGCCTCGGTGACCGGCAGGACCTGCTGGTACGGCAGCCCACCCGGACCCGTCGCCGGGTAGCGGGTACGCAGCGCCTCGTGCCGTTCCAGCACATCGGCGACCGCATCGCGCAGCGCCTGCACATCGAGCGCACCGGTCAGACCGATGGCCAGCGGGATGTTGTACGCCGCCGAGCGGGTATCGAACTGGTTGAGCACCCACATGCGCTGCTGGGCCAGCGACAGCGGCACCCGCTCGGGACGCACCGACGCAACCAGCGGCGCACGGGAACCGTTCGACGAACCGGGCACGATCCGGGCGGACAGCGCCGCGACGGTCGAGGCCTCGAAGAGTTCGCGCACCGAGACATTCGCGTCCAGCGCCTCATTGATCCGGCTGACCGCCCTGGTGGCCAGCAGCGAATTGCCGCCGAGGCCGAAGAAGTCGTCGTCGAGGCCGACATCGCGCACACCGAGCAGTCCGCCGAACACGCTGGCAACGGCCTGTTCGATGGGCGTCTGCGGGGCACGGTAGGTGATACCGCTGACGAATTCCGGTGCGGGCAGCGCCTTTCGGTCCAGTTTGCCGTTCGGGGTCAGCGGCAGTGCGTCCAGTACGACGATCGCGTCGGGAACCATATAGCTGGTGAGGAATTCGGCAACGGCGGCACGGAGTTCGGTGTCGTCCAATTGCGAATCGGCTTCGGCCACCACATATCCGACCAGCCGGTCACCGGCGTGCTCATCGGAGCGCACCAGCACGACGGACTGGCTGACCCCGGACTGGGCGAGCAGCGCCGCCTCGATCTCTCCGAGTTCGATACGGAAGCCGCGCAACTGCACCTGCTGGTCGCTGCGACCGGCGTATTCGAGATTCGCCTGACCACCGAAACCGGCCCAGCGGCCGAGGTCGCCGGTGCGGTACATGCGCGAGCCGGGCGCCCCGAACGGATTGGCCACGAAGCGGGTCGCGGCGAGTCCGGGCCGACCGAGGTAGCCGCGGGACAGCTGCGCACCGCTGACATAGATTTCGCCGGCCACCCCGACCGGAGCCGGATGCACGCGATCGTCGAGCACATAGCTCTCCAGGCCGGGCAGCGCGCGACCGATGGCACTGGCCGGATTCTCGGCAAGCTGCTCATCCAGCGCCAGGAACGACACGTGCACCGTGGTTTCGGTGATGCCGTACATATTGACCAGCCACGGCGCGTTGTAGGCGTGCCGCTCGTACCAGCGCCGCAGCTGGCGCAGATCCAGTGCCTCGCCGCCGAATACGACATAGCGCAGTGCGAATTTGCCCTGATCGCCCGCGTGCGAGGCGCGGTCGGCCTCGGCGAGCTGGTAGAACGCCGACGGCGTCTGGTTGAGCACCGTGACCTGTTCGCGAATCAGCAACTCGCGGAACTGTTCCGGGGAGCGGGAGGTGAGATAGTCGACGACCACGACGGTGCCGCCATTGGCGAGCGCGCACCACAGTTCCCACACCGAGAAGTCGAAGGCGAAGGAGTGGAACAGCGTCCACACATCGGTCTCGTCGAATTCGAACATCAACTGGGTATTGGCGAACAGTTCCACCACATTGCGGTGGGCCACGCCGACGCCCTTCGGCACCCCGGTGGAGCCCGAGGTGTAGATGACGTAGGCCAGATTGTCCGGACGCAGCCGGGCCGTGCGCTCGATATCGGTGATCGACGATTCGCCGAAGCCCGCGGTGTCCTCCAGCAGCACGACCGGCAGCTCCGTCGCCGGAATATCGGCCATCAGATCGGCGGTGGTCAGCACGCAGGTCGGCTGGGCGTCGGTGAGCATGAACTCGAGCCGCTGCGCCGGGTAGGTGGTGTCGATCGGCAGGTATCCGGCACCGGCGGTGAGCACACCGAGCAGTGCGACGGGCAACTGTTCGGTTCGCCCCACGGCAACGGCCACCAGCGATTCCGGCCCGGCGCCGCGCGCCATCAGCGCCCGCGCCACCCGGTTCGCGCGCCGCTGCAGTTCGCCGAAACTCAGTGCGGTATTGCCGAATCGGACCGCGATCACATCCGGACGGCGGCGCGCCTGTTCCTGGATGAGGTCGACCAGGGTCACGTCGGGCACCGTCGCCCCGTCCGAATTCCATTCGTGCAGAACCAGCTCGCGCTCGCCAGGGGCGAGCAGATCGATATCGCCGAGCACCGCGTCGGAATCGGCTGCTACCGCGGACAGTACGCGCAGGAAGCGATCGGCGAAGTCCTGCACGGTCGCGGCATCGAACAGATCGGTGGCGTAGGTGAAGGTCGCCGACATCCCATGTGCGTCGGTATTTTCCGCGATCTCCAGTTGCAGATCGAATTTGGCCAGCGATACCGCGTGATCCACGCTCGCGACGGTCAGCCCCGGCAGCTCCAGTTCGGTGCGCGCCAGATTCTGGAATACCAGCATCACCTGGAACAGCGGATGCCGCGCCGCCGAGCGCACCGGATCCAGCAGCTCGACCAGTCGCTCGAACGGCACATCGGCATGGCCGAAGGCCGCGACGTCGGTCTTGCGCACCGCGCGCAGCAGCTCGTCGAAGGTCATGGCGGGATCGATCTCGGTCCGCAACACCAGGGTGTTGACGAACATGCCGATCAGATCGTCCAGCGCCGCCTCGCCACGACCGGCCACCGGGGTGCCCACCGCGATATCGCGGGTGCCCGACAGCCGGGCGAGCAGCACCGCGAGCGCCGCGTGCACGACCATGAAGAGTGTCGAATTATGTCCGTGCGCAAGCTGATTCAATCGCGCGTGGATGTCCGCGCCGACCTCGAAGGCGACGACGGCACCCTGGTTGGATGCGGTGCCCGGACGTGGTCGATCCGCGGGCAGATCCAATTGTTCCGGCAGCGCGGCCAATTCGTTGCGCCAGTAGGCGATCTGCTGGGCGAAGACCGATTCCGGATCGTCCTCGCTGCCCAGGGTTTCGCGCTGCCAGATGGTGTAGTCGGCGTATTGCACAGCAAGCGGCGGCCACTCCGGCCGTCCGCCACGCACCCGATCGGAATAGGCCGACATCAGATCGCGGGCCAGCGGGCCGAGCGAGAAGCCGTCCGCCGCGATGTGATGCACCACGCACACCAGCACGTATTCGGATTCGTCGAGTTGGAACAGCCGCAGGCGCACCGGCGGCGCGGTCGTCACATCGAATCCGGCCAGCACCTCGGCGATGATCAGATCCGAAAGTTCCGGTGTGGCCGCGCTGGTCACCGCGAGTTCCAGCACCGCGCGCGCATCGCCCGCGGGCAGCACGACCTGGAAGCCCTCGCCGTCGATCTCCGGGTAGATGGTGCGCAGCACCTCGTGCCGCTCGACCAGATCGCGCCCCGCGGCCCGCAGGGCGTCGATATCCAGTCGCCCGGACAGCCGCACCGCGAGCGGAATATTGTTGACCGCGCTCGCGGCATCGAAGCGGTTCAGGAACCACATCCGCTGCTGTGCGTAGGACAGCGGAATCCGATCGGGGCGGGTCTGCGCGGTGAGCGCCCGGCCGCTGGCCGAACCCGCATGCTGCTCAACCCGTTCGGCCAGCACCGAGACCGTGGACGCCTCGAAGATCACCTGCACCGGCACCCGCACGTCGAGTGCGAAACCGATGCGCGCGGCCGCCTGCGCGGCCAGCAGCGAATTGCCGCCGAGTTCGAAGAAATCGTCATCCGCGCCGACGCGCGCATCCTGCGCATCACCGAGCAGCAGGGCCGCGAAGACCTCGGCGACGATCTCCTCGACCGGTGTCGAGGGCGCGCGGAACTGCCGCGCCGCGAAGACCGGTTCGGGCAGCGCCGCCCGGTCCACCTTGCCGACCGGGGTCAGCGGAATCTCATCCAGCACCATGATGGCGGCCGGAATCATGTAGTCGGGCAACGACTCCCCGATATGGGCCGCCAGCGCACCGGTATCGACCGTGCTACCGGCGCGCGGCAGCACATAGGACACCAGCGCGGTCGTGCCCGAGGGCAGGGTCTTGCCAAGGGTGGCCGCGAAGTCGACATCCGGATGCGCGGTGAGCACATTGTCGATCTCGCCGAGTTCGATGCGCAGGCCGCGAATCTTGACCTGGAAATCGGAGCGCCCCAGATACTCCAGCACACCGGCATCGGTGCGCCGCACCAGATCTCCGGTGCGGTACAGGCGCGCACCCGGGTTATCGGCCTCCGTGCCGAAGGGACTGGCCACGAAGCGCTCCGCGGTCAGCTCCGGGCGGCCGAGATAGCCCTGTGCGAGCACCGCACCCGAGACATAGAGCTCACCGACGACACCCGCGGGGACCGGACGCAAGCGGGAATCGAGAATGAACGCGCCGACGCCCGAAATTGCGGAGCCGACGGTGACGGGCTCACCGGGCGCCAGCGCCGCAGTGCTGGTGACCATGACGGTTGCCTCGCTCGGCCCGTACGCATTGAACATGGACCGGCCGTGATCGCCCCAGCGCGCCACCAGATCTGCGCCGAGCCGGTCGCCACCGGCCACCACGACCTGCAGGTCATCGAGATCGTCGGTATCGAGCGATTCCAGCGCACCGGGCGTGATCAGCAGATGGCTGACCTGTTCGCGGCGCAGCAGATCGGCGAGTTCGACACCGCCGAATACCGTCGGCGGCGCGATGACCAGCGTCGCACCCACCGAAAAGGTGAACAGCGTCTCCATCAGCGAGAAGTCGAAGCTGGGCGAACTCAGATGTGACACGCGCGCATCGGCATCGATCAGATAATGCTCACCGACCGCCGCCAGACCGGCCAGACCGGTGTGGGTGACCGCGACACCCTTCGGCTTACCGGTGGAACCCGAGGTGTAGATGACATAGGCGGGGTGCTGTTCATTCACCACGCGCACCCGGTCCGCATAGGAGACCGGATGGCCCGGCCGGGCGGCGATCCGCTCGGATACCACCGGATCATCCAGTTCGATCCAATAGGTCGAGGTGCCGAGCTTGGCCCGATGCGCCTTGGTGGTCAGGCCGAATTCGGCGCCCGAATCGGTCACGATGTGCTCGATCCGGTCCGGCGGATAGTTGGGATCGACCGGCACATAGGCCGCGCCCGTCTTCGCGATCGCCCAGAGCGCGACGATCGATTCGACCGAACGGGTAATGCCCATCGCGACGAAATCGCCCGCGCCGACCCCGCGCTCGATCAGCTCGCGCGCCACCCGCGAGGAGGCGGCGTCGAGCTCGCGGTAGGTGAGTTCACGCTGATCGGCCGCAGCGCCGGTCGGATTGAACCGCAGCGCGACCGAAGTCGCCGCGGACTCCACCGCGGCGGTGAGCAGCTGTGCAAACAGCGGGCTGCCCGACCTGCGGCGACGACTACCACGGGCGGAACGGCGGGCAGTTTCCATTCGAGTGCATTTACCTCTCGCGTCGAGCTAGGACCTGCCCCACCCTCCGTGGAGGGCATATTGCACCGGGCCAGCGCAGTCCGAGCCATCATATAAGCCTGCTGCATGCGCGGTCGCGCCTGCGCCGCATGGGCGCAGGCGGGACAGATGTGTATCGGTCTCAGACGGTCGATGTTGCGATGCGCTCGATTTCAGTGAAATACGTCACATAGCAGGTACACCTTCGACGGGGATTCCCCATTGAGGAACCACCTCATCACCTCATTCGTCGAGCCACCGCTCGATCTGATCGAGGTCTGCGGTCGAATAGATATTCGAGCCGTCTTCGGCGTCGAGCAGCATCCGGTCGTACGGCACCCTGGCCGCGCGTTCGAGCCGATATCCCGCACGCCCGGCTCGCGCGGTGAGTTGTCGAAGCCGCACAGATAAAGGATCAGTTAGTTCCGGCCGAAGCCGCCTGTCGTCGCTCATCGAACGAACCGCCCTCGCGAATTCCTCAGGGGCGGTGCAACTTCCGCCCAGTACCCATGCCGAATCGCATCCCATAACGGCGAGAGCTTGGGAAAGCGCTCTCGCATCTGCACCAGGTCCGGGGCCGAAGCCGCAATGAACGAAATCAGGGGGTTTCGGACCCGCCGTGTACCAGCGTTATACGAATGCGGTCGTGGTCTACCTGCCACTCGGCCGACCAGCCGTCTACCTCGGTGCGATGCTCGCCCGTCCCGGCCACCCCTATCGGGCTCGCGAGTCGTACGGATCACACGCCAGGGACTCGAGCCCGTCCAGCACCTCACGCAACGTGCCCGGTGAGTGGCCGCCGGGCGGTAGTGCGGCGATCCCGGCCGCTGTTGGGTAATCGATACCTCTCGCGGCGGCACGTTCACGCGGGCTCATCGATTGCGGAACCAGCCGCCCGGCGAGCATGAGCGTCTGATACGCCGCCGCCTTCCACATGCACCGGTTGATACGGCACGCGCGATGCCGTTGCCACAGACCGTGCGCCAACATCACGTCCACGGCATGGCACAGCGGCGGCGCGGTAACGAGTATCTGTCGCCCGCTCATGCCGCCGGATCCGTTTCATAAGCCAGCATCGTTGGGAGACAAGCAGATTCGAGGCGGCACCCGCACATTTGGCACACAATTGCTTCACACCCCCAACTGTCCGAGGTCGAATGGCTTCGTAGCCAAGGTGTTTCGGCCCGACTGAGTGATCTGGTAGCGCCCCTTCCTTGCTTGGGTGGTCACGACGAGCGCACGGTCGGTGAGATTTGCCAGGGCTTGGCGCGTCTTCCATGCGGTTCGGCCGGTGAATGTGTCGAAGTCGCCTGGCTCGAAGCCGGTCATGTCGGTATCCGCGACTCGAAGAACCCCAGCCCCGCACTGATCTTCACACCAACCGAATGGGACACCTTCACCGCTGGCGTGCACGACGGCGATTTCAACCCGCGCCCATAGCCGCCAGCCCGGCCAGAACTTATACACTCTCGAGCCCTCGCCCATCGCAACCACAGCCAGTCGACCGCGCTGGAAGCCGTGGGCCTGCCCACCTGACTGCGGAAGGTAAGCCGGGTACGGCACACGACGCGCCCAGCACTGCACCCGTAGAACCACGGGACGCCAAACCATTCGGGTCCAGCAACCCCGGAAAGTCGGTGCAGGACAACAGGACCTACCGCAGCCCACCCAACCCGAACGCACCCCTCGCCCCGGCCACCCACCCCTCCGCGTCCACCACAACGCCCCATCGAGTGCGCACTGATCTTCACCCCTGACCAGCGGGACGCTTTCACCGCTGGCATGCAGGCTGGCGAGTTCAACCAGCCCTCATAGCCATCATCACGCACCGAACTCAGCGCCGCACACAAAGCCTCGACCCAACACGCGGCAACTGAGGCCGTCCAGCGCTGGTTCCGGCCACGTGCCAACCTGGACAACCGATCACCTGCATCCTCGCAGGAAAAACGCCGAGAGCGTCCCTCCACCAATACATTCCCGAGTGCTCGCCTATCCGGGATAGGGGTGCGTTCGGGTTGGTTGGCCTGCGGTAGGTCCTGTTGTCCTGCACCGACTTCCCGGGTTGCTGGACCCGAAATGGTTTGGCGTCCCGTGGTTTTGCCGGTGTAGTGCTGGGCACGTCGAGTGCCGTACCCGACTTACCTCCCGCAGCCAGGTGGACAGACCCACAGCTTCCAGCCCAGTCAACTGGCCGTGCTCGCGTTCTCTACAAAACACCCACCACCCCGCGTCCGAACTGGACAAATGATCATGTGGAATCCATGGCGGCATCGCCCGAGAAGCCACCGCCACCAGTGCCACCTGATCTTGATCGCTGGACGGGTTGTCGGTGGGGGTGGGGATAGTGGGGGGATGGGGGTATTGGATGAGGCGTTTGTGGGGTCTTGGGCGGTGGCGGCGGGGTTGGTTACGCGGTGGGAGTTGCGGCACAACTTTGTGCGGGTGTTTCCGGATGTCTATATGCGCAAAGGGGGGTCGCTCGATGCGGGAGGCATGGCCCGCGCCGCGGCGCATTGGGCAAAAGGTGATGGTGTTCTGATCGGTTGCTCGGCGGCCGCGATGCATAACACCCGCTGGCTCGACGCCGATCAACCCGCGGAGATCGCCAGGGGCGGACATTGCCGCCCGCCCTGCGGGATTCGTGCTATCCGCTCAGTTATCGAGCCGAGCGAATGCTGCGAGGTCGACGGGTTCACGGTCACAACTCCGGCGCGCACAGCATTCGACCTGGGTCGGCGGCTGCCGCGCGAGCGGGCAACACCGATTCTGGACGCACTATGTGCAGCCACCGGACTCGAACCGGGTGAGGTTGCGACCTTGGCATCGAAACATCCGGGCGCACGTTTCCTCAACCGCTTGCGCACAACGCTCGCTGTCGTCGATCCAGGCGCCGAATCCCCACCCGAGACCCACACACGCTTACTCCTGATAGACAACGGCTTACCGCGCCCCACAACACAATTGGTGATCCGTGATCACTACGGCGAATTCATCGCGCGCGTCGACCTCGGTTGGCGGAAGTGGCAGGTGGCCGTCGAATACGACGGCGCCCAACACTGGACCAACCCCACCCAACGCACCAAGGACATCGACCGCATAGCCCGCATCGAAGCCCAGGGCTGGCGAGTAATCCGCCTCAACGCCACCCTCCTCCACCACCGCCCCCACGTCATCCTCGACCGCATCCGCACCGCCCTCACCACCCAGGGCGCTCGACTGGACGGATGATCACGTGGAAATCATGGTGGCAAAACGCGAGAGGCTACCGCCACCAGTTCCACCTGATCTTGATCGCCTACCTGGGGTGCCATACCTGGGTCAGCGCCTTGCCGATTTCGGCGAGACCGGGGGCGGTGGTCATTCGCCAGTGGGTGGTTGGGACCGCGTGGTTGTCCAGCTTGCCGTGCACCAGCTCGGCCCAGATGGACGCACCGATCGAACCGGTGGCATCGTCGAGCGCCGCGGTGAAGTAGATGACATCGCCGTGGAAGCGGGCCGGACGATAGTCATTGCGCAGGACCACCGAATGTACGGCGGTATCCAGTACCCGGGTGAACCGCTCGGAGCCGAAGGAGGCGAACGGCTCGGGCAGCTCGACCAGTCGTTCGGCCAGCGCGTCCCAGTCCACGTCGGTGTCGAAGCCGAGGTCACCGGCCTGTTCACCGAGCAATCCGCCGATCAGCTCGGCCACCGGCACCGGCGAGCCCGCGCCCTGGGCGCGTTCGTCGGGCGGATCGGCCATATAACTGTCCATTACCGCGAGCGTGGCCACCCGCTGTCCCGCGCGCTGCAGCTGGACCGCGATCTCGTGCGCGAAGACACCGCCCATCGACCAGCCGAGCAGGTGATACGGCCCCTGCGGCTGGACCGAGCGGATCGCATCGACATAGATGCGCGCCCACTCCTCGATCGTGTCCGGTAGCACCGCCGCTGCGGCCAGCGTCGGCGCCTGCACGCCGTAGATCGGACGATCCGGATCTAGGGAGGCGGCCAGACCCGCGAACGACCACGCGATACCGGATACCGGATGGATGCAGAACAGCGGTTCGGCCGAACCGCTGGCCCGCAGCGGCAGCACCACATCGAAGGCCGCCTCGCCCTCGACCTGACCGCTGGCCCGGCGCGCCATCTCCGCGACGAATTCGCCCGGCGTCGGCGCGGTGAACACCCGCATCACCGGAATCTTCTCGCCGAGTACCGAACTCAGCCGCGCGGTGAGCTTGGTGGCGATCAGCGAGTTGCCGCCGCGTTCGAAGAAGTTGTCGTCCATACCGAATCGATCGAGCTCGAGCACCTGCGCGAAGACGGCGGCGACGGCTTCCTCGATCGGCGTGGCGGGCGCGCGGTACTGGCGTGCCTCGAATGCCGGATCGGGCAGCGCGCGCCGATCCAGCTTGCCGTTCGGTGTCAGCGGCATGACATCGAGCACCACGATCGCGGCGGGGACCATATAGCCGGTGAGGAATTCGGCCACCTGCGTGCGCAGTTCATCCGGATCGAGGCGGGCGCCGGAGGCGGGCACCACATAGCCGACGAGCTGATCGCCGAGGCGTTCGGTCGAGCGGACCAGGACGACGGACTGGCTGACCGATGGCTGGGCGAGTAGCGCGGATTCGATCTCGCCGAGCTCGATTCGGAAGCCGCGCAACTGGACCTGCTGATCACCGCGTCCGGCGTACGCCAGTCCGGTCACCTCGTCGAAGTTGCCCCAGCGCCCGAGGTCACCGGTGCGGTACATACGAGATCCCGCCGGGCCGAACGGATTCGCGACGAACCGCACCGCGGCCAGCCCCGGCCTGCCGAGATATCCCCTGGACAGCTGGGCCCCGGCCACATAGATCTCGCCCGGTGTACCGACCGGCACCGGATGCAACCGCTCGTCGAGGACATAGCCGTCCAGACCGGGCAGTGCGCGCCCGATCAGGCTGGCCGGATTGTCCGCGATCTGCTTGTCCAGCGCCAGGAACGATACGTGCACCGTGGTTTCGGTGATGCCGTACATATTGACCAGCCGCGGCGCGTCCGCGGGGTGGCGGTCGTACCAGCGCCGCAACTGGCGCAGATCCAGTGCCTCACCGCCGAATACGACGTGGCGCAGCGCGAAATCGCCTTCGGCCTCCGGTGCGGCCCGGTCGGCCTCGATGAGCTGGTAGAACGCCGACGGCGTCTGGTTCAGCACGGTCACCCGCTCGCGAATCAGCAACTCGCGGAACAGCTCCGGTGCGCGCGAGGTCGCGTAGTCGACCACCACGACGGTGCCGCCGGTGGCCAGTGCGCACCACAGTTCCCACACCGAGAAGTCGAAGGCGAAGGAGTGGAACAGCGTCCACACATCGGTCTCGTCGAAACCGAACAGCGGCTGGGTATTGGCACACAGCTCGACCACATTGCGGTGCGTGACGCCGACGCCCTTCGGCACACCGGTGGAGCCCGAGGTGTAGATGACGTAGGCCAGATTGTCCGGGAGCAGCGGTGCGCTGCGGTCGGCATCGCTGATCGGGCCATCGGCGAATTCCACTGTGTCCTCGAGCAAGATCACCGGCTGGTCGCCGACCGGCACATCGGCGCGCTGCGCCGCGGTGGTGAGCACGCAGACCGGAGCCGCGTCCGACAGCACGAAGGCCAGTCGCTGCGCCGGATAGGTGGTATCGATCGGCAGATAGGCCGCACCGGCGGTGAGCACGCCGAGCAGGGCGACCGGCAGCTCCTCGGTACGCGAAACCGCGACGGCCACCAGCGACTCCGGTCCGGCACCGGCGGCGATCAGCGCCCTGGCCACCCTATTCGCCCGCCGCCGCAACTGCGCGAAAGTCATTGCGGTGTCGCCGGAGCGGACGGCCACCGCATCCGGTCGCCGCCTGGCCTGATCGGCGATCAGCTCGGGCAGGGTCGCGGCGGGTACCCACGCACCGCGTGCATTCCATTCGCGCAACACACTGTCGCGTTCATCCGGTCCGAGCAGATCGATATCGCCTACGGTCACCGTGGCATCGGCGACCACCGCGGCGAGGATCCGACCAAATCGATCGGCGAAGCCCTGTGCGGTGGCGGCGTCGAACAGATCTGTCGCATAGGTGAATTCGGCCAGCATGCCCCGCGTATCACCGCGCGGGCCGACCCGCTCGGTGAGCGAAAGGCGCAGATCCACCGCGATCGGATCGGCGTCATCCTGGAAGCCCATCGCGACCTGGAACAGCGGATGTCGGCCGGGCACCCGGATCGGGTCGAGCACCTCGACGAGTTGGTCCAGCGGCACATCGACATAGGCGAATGCGGCGGCGTCGACCGGACCGATTGCGGCGAGCAACGCGTCGAAGGAAGCACCGGCGTCATATTCGGTACGCAGCACGACCGTATTGCCGAAACCATCAGTGATACTCGCGGTTTCGGTGCGGGTCCCGATCGCGATATCGGCCAGGCCGGACAGCCGCGCCAACAGCACCGTGAACGCCGCGTGCGCCACCACGAACATCGAGGTATTGCGCGTCTCGGCAAGTCGGCGCAGCCCGTCGTGCAGGTGCACGCCGATCTCGAACCCGACCCGGGCACCGGCATCGGACGGCACCGCCGAGCGCGGTCGATCCATCGGCAATGTCAGCTCATCCGGCAGACCCGCCAGTGCGGTGCGCCAGTACCGAACCTGGGTGAGCACGTCGGTGGCGACGCCATTGCGCACCGCGACAACCGAACGCTGTGGCGCGGTGACGAATTCGCCGAGCATGCCACGCAACCGTTGGGTGAGGGCCCGCGCCGCCGAATCGGCGACGGAATCGCCGCGGTAGAGCACCTCCACCCGCAGCCCGGCACCCAGTTCGGCTCGCACCGTGACCGGATAGTGCGTGTAGTCGACCGAACGCACCCCGGTGACCAGCAGGCCGTCGATCGCACTGCCCGCCTGCCGCAGGCCATCGGCATCGACCGGATACGACTCGTAGGCCACCAGCGAATCGAACAGTTCGCTGCCGCCCGCGACACCTTGGACCTCGGCCAACCCGAGATAGTGATGTTCGAGCAGTGCGGCCTGCTCCGCCTGCAGCTCGGTGAGCAGCCGCGAAACCGTTGTCGCCGAATCGAATCGGACCCGCACCGGGATGGTGTTGACGAAGAGGCCGACCATTTCGTCGACCCCGTCGAGCTGCGGTGGCCGACCGGATACCGTGACGCCGAAGACGACATCGTCACGGTCGGTGATACCGGCGACAACCACGCCCCATGCGGCCTGGAGCACGGTATTCACGGTGACCTCGGCCGCCGCGGCGAAGGCGGTCAGCGCCGCCGTCTCGGTCGCCGACAGCTCGAATGCCGACCTGCCGAAACCAGTGTCCGGCAACGCCGGTCGCACCAGCGCCGGGGCAAGTACCGTCGGCTCGACGCCCGCCAGCGCGGTATTCCATGCGCGCAGCGTGTTCTCCCGGTCCTGGCGCGCCAACCACGCCAGATAGTCGCGATAGGGCCGCGCGGCGGGCAGCTGCGCGGCCTCGCCCCTGGTCGCGTAGAGAACCAGCAGATCCTTCATCAGCAGCGGCATCGACCAGCCGTCGAGCAGAATGTGGTGCGCGGTCAGCACCAGCTGGGTGGCCCCGGATATGGTGCGGTACACCGTGAATCGCAGCAGCGGCGCGGTGGCCGGGTCGAATCCGGTGCGCTGGTCGGCGGCCAGCAGATCCGGCAGATCGGCATCCGGCACCTCGGTGACCATGCGCCACGGCACCCGCACGCCATCGGCGATCAGCTGCACCGGCCTACCGTCCGCGCCGATGGTGAAGGCGCTGCGCAGGTTCGGATGCCGGTCCAGTGCCGCCTGGGCGGCACGGTGCAGGCGATCGAGGTCGAGTTCGCCCGCGAGCCCGACCGCTACCTGGATGACATAGGGGTCCACCGAATCCGCCAGCATTTCCATCAAGAACAGCAGGCCGGTTTGCAGCGGCGACACGGGTAGCACATCGGCCAGGCCCGGATGGTCCGCGCGCCAGGCGTCGAGTTCGTGCTGGGTGGCATGGACGAGCGGCACATCCGATGGCGTCAGGCCACCGGCGGACGGGTCCGCGACGTGCCGGGCGACCGCGGTCAGGGCGGTCAGCCAGTCGTCGGCGAATTCGCGCACCGCCGCCTCGCCGAGGATTTCGCTCGCGTACTGGAACGCCACATCCATCCGTGGTCCCGCATCGGTATCGACGACGATCGCATTGATATCGACCACTGCATTCGCTGGCAGCGCGGGATCCTGGCCGCCGTCCAGCTCACCCAGCTCGCCGGACGGGAGCCAGCCCGGATCGGTCAGCCCCTCCGGCGCACCGCCAGCGGCCACTCGGCCCAGATAGTTGAAGCCGATCTGTCCGAGATCACCGGACAGCGCCTCGGCGGTCGCCGAATTGAGCTGGCGCAGTAGGCCGAAGCCGATGCCCCGCTCCGGCACCGCGAGCAGTTGTTCCTTCACCGACCGCAGCACCGCCGCGGTCTCCTCGGCAATTCCGGTGAGATCGAGCGCGACCGGGTACACGCTGGTGAACCAGCCGATCGTGCGCGTCAGATCGGCGCCGGGCACCGTGGTTTCCTCGCGGCCGTGACCCTCCAGCCGCACCTTGGTGACTTGGGCGTCGATACCGCGTCGGGCTCGCCAGGTCCGCACCGCCATGGCCAGCGCCGCGAGCAGACCGTCGTTGACGCCGCCCCGGTACCGCGCGGGCACCGTGGTGAGTACCGCATCGGCCACCTCGACCGGCACCTCGACGGTCACCTGCCGCACCGTCGCGTTGGTATCGACGGCGGGATCGAGTGCGCGATGGCCGAGCAGGGGATCCGGTGTGGCCAGCACATCGTGCCAGTAGTCGAGTTCGGCGATCCGCGATGGCGCGCCCGCTGCCTCGACCAGACCGTGTGCCCAGCGCCGGAACGAGGTGCCGACCTCGGGCAATGCGACCGTTATCCCCGCGGCGCGCTGCGCCCAGGCGGTCATGAGATCCGGGATCAGAATCCGCCACGACACCCCGTCGATCACATAGTGGTGCGCCGCGACGACGAGCAGATCGCGCCCGTCCGGCCTGCGCAGCCAGGTGCATCCGAGCATTCGGCCAGCGGCCGGATCCAGTGCCGCCAGCGCGGCGGCCACGGCGGCATTGCCGATTTGGTGCGGTGCCGCGTCGGCGGGCAGGTGCATCTCCGATACCGATGCCGATGCGTCGAGGGTTCCCGGTGCGGGCACCTCCTGGCGCCACCGACCGTCGCTGTGCCATACGCGGGCACGCAACATGTCGTGGTGATCGAGCACGGCGGTGAGGGTGGCGACCAGTCCGGCGCGATCGATACCCTCCGGCAGCGCGAGCACCATGGTCTGGGCGAATCGGCGCAACGATCCGGCTGCCAGAAATCCGGCGAGCACCGGCGTGATCGGGATTTCGCCGAGGCCGCCACCGGGCAGCTCGGCCAGCACCGTCGCCGCTGATTCCGTGCCGAGGACCGCGATCCGGGCCAGCCCCGCAACGGTTTTCTGCTCGAACACATCGCGCGGGGTGAAGCTGATTCCGGCCGACTTGGCCCGTGCCACCAGCTGGATCGAGACGATGCTGTCGCCGCCGATGGCGAAGAAGGAATCGTCGGCACCGACCTGCGGTACGCCCAGGACCTGGGCGAACAGCTCGGCGATCCGCGATTCCAGCGGACCCGACGGCAGCCGCGACACCGTGGCCGTCAACTCCGGCTCGGGCAGTGCGTCGCGGTCGAGTTTGCCGTTGGCGGTCAACGGGATCGCGTCGAGGACGACGACGGTGGACGGCACCATATGCGATGGCAGCACGCGCGCCGCGAACTCCGTGAGCCCCTGCGGATCGACCGTGCGGCCGGTCGCCGCGAGCACATAGGACACCAGCGCCGTGCCACCCGCCGCCGTCGCGCGGCCGATGGTGACCGCGAATTCGACGTCCTCGTGGCCGCCGAGCACCGCATCGATCTCACCGAGTTCGACACGGAAGCCGCGGACCTTCACCTGGAAGTCGCTGCGGCCCACATAGTCCAGCTCGAACGCGGTGGCACCGGCTGACGTGTACCAGCGGACCAGGTCACCGGTGCGATACATCCGCGCACCCGGCTCGCCCCACGGATCGGCCACGAAGCGCGCTGCGGAAAGTCCGGGCCGATTCCGGTAGCCGCGCGCCAGCGCACCACCCGCCAGATACAGCTCACCCGTCACGCCGGGCGGAACCGGATTCAGCCGCGCGTCGAGTACCAGCGCGGACATGCCGTTGACCGGCTTACCGATCGTAATGTGCTGTCCTGCGGTCAATTCCGCGTACGAGGAGATGATGGTGGTTTCGGTCGGGCCGTAGCCGTTGTAATACCGGCGCCCCGGCTGCCACTTGGCCAGCAGTTCGGGAGTGGTCACATCGCCACCGACGGACAGCATTTCGAGCTGATCCAACCCGGCCGGATCCACCGTGCCGAGCACCGCCGGAGTGATGATCGCGTGCGTCACCTGCTCGGTGCGCAGCAGGTCGCCGAGTTCGGCGCCGCCGATCACCTTCGGCGCCACGATGACCAGGGTCGCACCGCTCGAGAAGGCACACAGCCATTCGAGCACCGATGGGTCGAAGCTCGGCGAGCAGATGTGCAGGAAGCGATGGTGCGACTCGAGCCGGTACAGCGCTACCGCGTGATCGAGCAGACCGCCGAGACCGGCGTGGGTGACGGTGACGCCCTTGGGCATACCCGTCGAACCCGAGGTGTAGATGACGTATGCCGGATGGTGCAGTTTCAGCGGCGTGATCCGGTCGGTGTCGGTCACCGGTGCGGCGGACCGGCTGGCGCACAACGCATCCGTCTCGGCGTCATCGAGCGCGAGCCAGTGCACGTCACCGGGTAGGCCGGGAAGGTAATCAGCGGCGGTGAGCCCGAGGATCGCGGCCGAGTCGGTCAGCAGGTACCGCACCCGATCCACCGGATAATTCGGATCGACCGGCACATGCGCACCACCGGCCTTCGACACCGCCAAGACGGCCGCAACCATCTCGTACGAGCGCGGCAAGGCGACCGCCACCAGGCTTTCCGGACCGACACCTCGCTCGATAAGCACCCTGGCCAACCGCGATGAGTACTCGTCCAGCTCGCGGTAACTGATGGAACGCCCTTGATAGCGAACCGCCGTCCGACGGGCTCCATGGCGCAGTCCACGCACCAGCAGATCCGGCAACAACCCACCGGCCATCACATCGTCCGGCTGCACCCGGGTCAGCGATTCGACCTCGGATTCGGCGAGCATCGGCAGCTCACCCACCGGTACATCCACACTCGCGACGATCCCCGCCAACAGTCGCACGAACCGGTCCGCGAAGGCTCGCACCGTCGCGTCATCGAAAAGGTCACGCGCGTAGGAGAACGCGGCCACCATGCCAGCACTCGACTCGCGAATCACCAGCGACAGATCGAATTTCTCGATCGCGATATCGAAATCGACCGGGGCGACCCGCAATCCGGGCAGCTCGAAGGAACTCTCCGGCAGATTCTCGAACGACAGCGCCACCTGGAACAGCGGATGCCGCGACGTCGAGCGCTCCGGCTCGAGCAGATCCACCAAACGCTCGAAGGGGATATCCGCATGCGCGAACGCCTGTAGGTCGACGTTTTTGACGTGCGCGAGCAGTTCGGCGAAGGTATTCGCACCCGGCACCTCGGTGCGCAGCACCAGCGTATTCACGAACATGCCGATGACATCGTCGAGTTCGGCCGCACCGCGTCCGGCGACCGGCGTACCGATGGCGATATCGTCGGTGCCCGATAGTCGCGCGAGCAATACCGCGAGAGCGGCGTGAACCACCATGAACAGCGTGGCATTGTGCTCGCGAGCGATATCGACGAGCGCTCGGTGCAACTGCGGATCGATGACGATATCGCAGTGCCCACCGACGAACGAGCGGACCGCTGGCCGGATCCGATCCGCGGGCAGGTTCAGCTCGTCCGGTAGCTCCGCGAGCGCCTGCCGCCAGTACAACATCTGCTGTCCGGCAAGGGAATCCGGATCCGATTCGGAACCGAGTACGGCGCGCTGCCAGATCGCGAAGTCGGCGTACTGCACCGGCAATGGCGTCCACGCCGGAGCCGATCCGCCGCCGCGCGCGACATAGGCGAGCATCAGATCACGGGTCAGCGGACCCATCGACCAGCCATCGGCGCTGATGTGATGCGCCACCACTACCAGCACATGATCGCCATCGCAGCGCAGCAGTGCGACACGCACCGGCACCTCGGCGGTCACATCGAAGCCGGTACCGACCAGCTCGGTGATCCGCTCGCGCAGCTCGCCCGCGGTGACATCTTCCGGGGCCAGGTCGGCAACCGCCTGTCCCACGGGCAGGACCACCTGATGGGCAATGCCGTCGCGGGCCGGGTACACGGTGCGCAGCACCTCATGCCTGGCCACCACATCGGTGACGGCCAGCCGTAGTGCGTCGATATCCAGCGCACCGGACAGCCGCACCGCCACCGGCACGTTGTACACCGGTGATGCGGTATCGAACTGGTTCAGGAACCACATCCGCTGCTGTGCCAGTGACAATGGCACCGGCTGCGGTCGCGGACCCGCGATCAATGGCGCCCGCCCACCGGAGCCGACCCGCTGCTCGACCCGGACCGCCAGTGCGGCAACAGTGGTCGCCTCGAACAACATCCGCACCGGCACCTGCGTATCCAGTGCTGTACCGACACGCGCCGCCACCTGCGTGGCGACCAGCGAATTGCCGCCGAGCGCGAAGAAGTCGTCGTCGATCCCAACGCGATCCACCCCGAGCACATCGGTGAACACCGCGGCGATGATCTCCTCGATCGGCGTGGACGGCGCGCGAAAGACTCGCGTCTCGAACTCCGGTGCGGGCAATGCCTTTCGATCCAGCTTGCCGTTGGCGGTGCGCGGAAGTTCGGCCAGGACCACGTAGGCGGCAGGCACCATATAGGACGGCAGCGCACCGCTCAGCGCCGACTTCACCCGCGCCACATCGATATCGGTCGCCGCGGGAACCAGATACGCGACCAGCCGGTCACCCGTGCGCGGATCGGCATCGGCGATGACCGCCGCCTGCGCGATCTGCGGTATCGCGGTCAACACCGCCTCGATCTCGCCGAGTTCGATCCGGAACCCGCGAATCTTCACCTGGAAGTCGGTGCGGCCCCGATACTCCAAACCCCCTGCGGCATTCCACGCCACCAGGTCACCCGTGCGGTACATGCGCGCGCCCGGCTGGAACGGGTTCGCCACGAACCGCTCCGCCGTCAGATCCACCCGCCCGAAGTAGCCGCGCGCCAATTGCGCACCGGCCAGGTACAACTCTCCGGAGACGCCAACCGGCACCGGCCGCAAACGCGAATCCAGCACGTAGACACGACTGTTCCACTCCGGGGCACCGATCGGCACCGATACCGTGTCCGCATCGGTCACCCGATGGCTGGTGATGGATACCGCCGCCTCGGTCGGACCGTACAGATTGAACAGTTCCTTCTGCGGATAGGTCGCCCGGAACCGCTGCGCCAGACAGGCGGGCAGCGCCTCACCGATCACCAGCACGCGCCGCAGTGTGAACGGCAGCCGACCGGTCGTCAACAGCGCATCCAGCATCGATGGCACGGCATGCAGGGTGGTCACCGATTCCCGTGCCATCAGGTCGTTCAGATAGGCGGGGTCGCGGTGTCCGTCCGGCGCGGCGAGCACCAATCGGCCGCCGCAGACGGCCGCCGACCAGAACTCCCATACCGAGAGATCGAAGGTGGCAGCCGTCTTCAACAGCACCGCATCACCCGGACCGAGCACGAATTCGCCTGTCTTCCACAGCAATTGGTTGACGATCGCGGCATGCGACACCGCAACGCCCTTCGGGCGACCCGTCGAGCCCGATGTGAAGATCACGTACGCGGTATTGACAGCGCGCAGCGGCGCGATCCGATCACGGTCCTCGATCGGCGTCGCGGCCAACCGGGCGAGGTCGAGCCGGTCCAGCCGGACCACCGGTGCGATGGCGGTATCGAAGGACGTTTCGGCATTGGTCAGTACGCAGACCGGTGCCGCGGAGCCCAATATGTAGTCGGTGCGCGCCGCGGCCTGATCCGGATCCACCGGCACATACGCGGCACCGGATTTGGCCACCGCATACATCGCGACGACCAGATCCACCGACCGCCGCAGGGCCAGCGCCACCCGCGACTCGGGTCCGATACCACGCGAAATCAGATGCCGCGCAAGACGATTCGACCGCGCATCCAACTCACCATAGGTGACCGGCTCGCCATCGGCACCCATCAGCGCCACCGCGCCCGGTGTCGCGGCGACGGTCGCATCGAACAGCGAGACCAGCGTCGCCGTCGGGTCCACCGCATGGTCGGTCGCATTCCGGCCGGATACCAGTTCGGTCCGTTCCGCGGCATCGAGCAGTTCCAATTCGCCGACGACCACACTCGGCGTGGCGCTGATCTCGCCGAGCATCCGCACGAAACGCGCCACGAAACGTGCGACCGTCGCCTCGTCGAACAGATCGCGCGCGTAGGTGACCGCACCCCGGATACCAGCGGGTCGACCGGCCTCGTCGTACTGATCGCCGACGATCCAGTGCAGATCGAACTGCGATACCGCCGCATCGAAATCCACGCCCGAGACGGTCAGTCCGGGTAGCTCCAGATTCGTCGCGGCCAGATTCTGGAACGACAATCCCACCTGGAACAGCGGATGCCGCGCCGTGGAGCGCACCGGATTGAGCACCTCGACGAGCCGTTCGAACGGCACATCGGCATTCGCGAATGCCGCGAGATCGGTCTCGCGCTGCCGCGCGAGCAATTCGGTGAACGGCGCGGACTCATCCACCCGGGTCCGGAACACCAGGGTATTGACGAACATGCCGATCAGCTCGTCCAATGCCGCAGCACCGCGTCCGGCCACCGGCGTGCCGACGGCGATGTCATCGGTGCCCGACAACCGGGCCAGCAGTACCGCCAATGCCGCGTGTACGAGCATGAACAGCGTCGCACCCTCGGCGCGCGCCAATTCGGCCAGCGCCCGGTGGGTTTCGGCATCGATATGCACCGCGACCTTGCCACCGGCGAAGGACTGCACCGCGGGCCGTGGCCGATCCATCGGCAGCTCGAGCTGATCCGGCAGCCCCGCGAGCGCGTCGCGCCAGTAGGCGATCTGCCCGGCCGCCAGCGATTCCGGATCGTTTTCACTGCCCAGCAGCTCGCGCTGCCAGATGCTGTAGTCCGCGTACTGCACCGGCAGCGGCGCCCAGCCCGGCTCCGAACCCGCCGATCGAGCGGCGTAGGCGGTCATCAGATCCCGGGTCAACGGCCCGATCGAGCTGCCGTCACCGGCAATGTGGTGCACCACCAGCGCAAGTACGAATTCGGCTGGCGCAGCTGCCGTCTCGACCTCGAAGAGCCCGGCCCGCAGTGGCACTTCGACGGTCACCTCGAAGGTGGTCGAGAGCAGTTCGCGCACCGCGGGTTCGAGCTGTTCGGCCGGCACCGTTCGAACCATCAGCTCGGGTACCGCCGCGGGCAGGATCAGCTGCACCGGACCGGCTTCGGTCTGCGGATACACCGTCCGCAGCACCTCGTGACGGGCAACGAGATCCGCGACCGCCGCCCGCAGCGCCGCCACATCGAGCGCACCGGTGAGCCGCACGGCGATCGGAATGTTATAGGCCGCCGAAGTCGGATCGAACCGGTTCAGGAACCACATCCGCTGCTGGGCCAGCGACAGCGGAATGGCATCCGGTTGCGGACCGGCGCGCAAGGCCCGGCGGGCGCCGGTCCCGGCGTACTGCGCGACCGCGGCGGCGAGCCCGGCGACGGTCGGTTCCTCGAAGAGCAGGCGCACCGGCGCCATGGCATCCAGCGCCTCCCCGACGCGCGCCATCAACTGCGTGCCGAGCAGCGAGTTGCCACCGAGTGCGAAGAAGTCGTCATCCGCGCCGACCGGCACATCCAGTGCCAGGACCTCGGCGAAGAGCTCGGCGATCACCGGCTCCGCCGCACCCGAGGGCGCGCGGAAGGCCTTGGTAGCCAATCGAGGTGCGGGCAGCGCCCGCCGATCCAACTTGCCGACCGGGGTCAGCGGAATCTCGTCGAGTTCCATAATGGCGCTGGGCACCATATGGGCAGGCAACTTCCGCGCGGCCAGCGCGGTCAATTCGGCGGTATCGACCGATTTGCCGTCGGCTGTGCGCACATATGACACCAGAACCGTTGCGCCGCTGTCCTGTTCATGTCCGACGGTGACCACGAACCCGACGCTGTCGTGCGCGGCCAGCACCGCATCGATCTCGCCGAGCTCGATCCGGAACCCACGGATCTTCACCTGGAAATCGTTGCGCCCCAGGTATTCCAGCTCCCGATCCGCCGTCCAGCGCACCAGATCGCCGGTTCGGTAGAGCCGGGCGCCGGGCGCGCCGAACGGATCGGCCACGAACCGGGCGGCGGTCGGTCCCGGCTGGCCGTGATAGCCGCGGGCCACCTGCGCACCGGAAATGTACAGTTCGCCGACGACCCGGCCCGGTACCGGCGCAAGCTCCTCATCCAGCACGTATTCGGTGATTCCGCGAATCGGCGCACCGATGGTCACCGGCTGCCCGGGTGCCATCGGCGCACTGATATTGGTCATCATGGTGGTCTCGGTTGGCCCGTACCCATTGAAGAATTCCCGGATCACGCCATTCGCGATCGGCACTGCCCAGCGCTGCACCAACTCCGGCGGACAGGTCTCACCACCCGCGACCACCACACGCAACTCGTCCAACCCCTCGGGCGGCAGCGAGGCGAGTGCGGCGGGGGTGATGAAGGCGTGGGTCACCCGCTCCCGACGCAGCACCGCGGCCAATTCCGCACCGCCGTAGACCGTCGGCGCGGCAACCACCATCGTCGCGCCCCGGCTCAGCGCGAGTAGCAATTCCAGCACCGACGCGTCGAACGAGGGTGAGGCGAAATGCAGTGGGCGCGAATCGGATGTCAGCCGATAGCGCTCGCGCTGCTCATCGCAGAAGTTCGAAAGACCGGCCTGGGTGACGACCACACCCTTGGGCGTGCCGGTCGATCCCGAGGTGTAGATGACATAGGCCGGATGTTCGGCGCGCAATTGCCGCATCCGGTCCGCGTAGGTGACCGGCTCCGCCGAAAATCCCGCGACCCGCTGCTCGAACTCCGCGGTATCGATGGTGAGCCACTGCGGCCCATCCGGTAGCCGCGCGCCGACCGAGGCCACGGTGAGGCCGAGTGCCGCACCGGAGTCCGACAGCATGCGGGCGACGCGATCGGCCGGATAGTTCGGGTCGACCGGCACGAATCCGGCACCGGCCTTGGCGATCGCCCACACCGCGACAACCGACTCCACCGACCGTGGCATGCCGACCGCGACCAGATCCTCCGGCCCCACACCGGCCTCGATCAGCAAGCGCGCCAGGCGAGTCGACCGGTCATCCAGTTCGGCATAGCTCAGCCGCGCCGATGTCGTTGTCGCATCGGCGAGGACGATCGCGACTCCCGCCGGATTGGCCTCCACGGCGGTGGTCAGCAACTGCGGCAGGGTCTTGATCCGCGGGCGTCGAGTCCGGTTGAGCCGCTCGCGATCCGGCCGCGTCATGCGCCGAACCCCGGTCGCGCACGGCGCGCGCACGCCACCAACACACATTCGAACAGGCCGACCATCAGGGAGCTACTTCCTCGGGTTTGTCGTTACATCACCACCCCCGCGCCAGATCACCACCCCCACGCATTGTCGAACCCTCAGCGCCACCCCACCGAAAGCAACTCGTCGAGCAAGACCACCGCGGACGACCCCGGCAGCGCGACCCCGGCGGATGATCCGCGTTCGAGCACTACCGCCCGCAGATCCGCGAGCCGGGTCGTATCAATGGCATCCAGCGCGGCCCGATCGGCGATCAGATGAGTCACCCATTCCTCGGCGAGTGAGGCGCCGAGATCGGTCTCCGCACCCGGCACCACGATCAGACCGGCCCCGGTCGCGCCCACACCGACCACCTCGAGCAACGCCGCCGCCGAATCGGAACGACCGTGCTGGAAGGTGCGTGATTCGAAGGTCAGCCCGGTGCGAATGCGCAGCCGATCCGCCGCGGTCGCCACCTCGTCATAGCTCATCCGCACCCCGGTCGCGGCGACCACGAGGGCCGGATGCGATCCGCTCAGCACCCCGGTCCGATTCGCATGGTTGACCGGTCGCGCCGATTGCGCGGCGATTTCGGCGATGGTCGCGGGATCGTCGAGCCGCAGCCAGTCGATGCCGCTGCCGACCGGATCGGCGCCGGTGGTCAACCCGATCCGCACCTCGGGCCCGGCGGGCACCGCTTCCCCGGCCGAGGCGAGCAGCACCAGCGCCGCCCCCGCCTTGAGTACCGCCCAGGCCGCCACCGCCCAGTCGGCACCACGATCCAACCGGATCGCGACACCGGTGCCCGGTCCGCAACCGCGCTCGATCAGCACCCTGGCCAGCCGCGAGGATCGGGCGTCGAGGTCCCGGTACGGCATTTCCCGCTCGCCCCACACCAGGGCGGGTGCGTCCGGATCGTCCTCGACCGCGGCGGTCAGCAGGTGGGTCAGCTCGGTTCCGCCGGTGACCGCATCGGACTGCGTGGCCCCCGCGGTGAGCACCTCATCGCGCTCGTCGGCGTCGAGAATATCGATGCCACCGATGCGCGCCCGCGGATCGGCGACCACCGCGGCCAGAATGCGCTCCAGCATGCGCCCGAGCCCGCGCACCGTCGATTCCTCGAAAAGGTCGGTGGCATAGGTGAATACGATGACCAGCTCACCGGGCCTGCCGTCGGCGAGCTGACGCGGTTCGACGACCACCTGCAGATCGAGTTTCGCGACGATATCGCCCGCGTCCAAGGCCGCGACGGTCAGCTCCGGCAGCTCCGGACTCGGCTGCTCCAGATTCTGGAACGCCAGCATCACTTGGAACAGCGGATGCTGCGATGCCGCGCCACGGCCGGGTGCCACCGCCTCGACGACCCGCTCGAACGGCAGGTCCGCGTGCGCGAACGCGGCCAGATCCGTTGCCCGCGTGTGCTCGACGAGTTCGTCGAAGGCCATGCCGCGGTCGACCGCGGTGCGCAGTGTCAGCGTGTTGACGAACATGCCGACCAGATCGTCCAGCGCCCGCTGACCGCGACCGGAGATCGGCGAACCGATCGCAATATCCGAGCCGCCGGACAGCCGGGCGAGCAGCACCGCCAGTGCGGCGTGCACCACCATGAACAGCGAGGATCGATGCTCGCGCGCGATACGGACGAGACCTTCGTGCACCTGGGCGGGTACGGTCCAGCCGACGGACGCACCGCGACCCGACGGTGCTGCCGGGCGTTGGTGGTCCAGCGGCAGCACCGGTGCCGTCGACAGCCCGGAAAGCTGCTCGCGCCAGTACGCCAATTGCCGTGCGGCCACCGAGTTCTCATCGTCCTCGATACCGATGACCGCGCGCTGCCAGAGCGCGTAATCCGCGTACCGCACCGCGAGCGGCGACCAACCGGGCGCGGTGCCGCCGACGCGGGCGAGATAGGCGGTCGCCAGATCCCGAGCCAACGGCGCGAGGGAGGCACCGTCGGCCGAAATGTGGTGCACGACAACGACGAGCACATGCTCATCCGCTGCGGCATCGACCAGCAGCCGGGCCCGCACGGGTGCCTGTTCGGTGACGTCGAATCCGGCCGAGGCCAGCTCGACCACCCGGCCGAGGATATCGGCGGCGGTCTCGACCTCGAGTCCATTCGGCAGCACCTCGGCGACCGGCAGTATCTCCTGATACGCCTGCCCACCGGTGCCCGCCGTCGGGAACCGGGTGCGCAGCGCATCGTGGCGCATCAGCACATCCTCGACCGCCCGGCGCAGCGCCCCGACATCGAGCGTGCCGGTCAGCCGGATCGCGAAGGGCAGGTTGTACGCCGGGGACTCCGGATCGATCCGGTTGAGCACCCATATCCGTTGCTGGGCAAGGGAAAGCGGGACTCGCGCGGGTCGTTCGGCCCGGGTCAGCGGCACTCGGGCCGCCGCCGCGCAGCCGGTGCCGGGGACGACCCGGTCCGCCAGTCCGGCGACGGTCGAGGTCTCGAACAGATCGCGCACCGCGACATTCGTCTCGAGCGCATCGTTGATCCGCGCGACGACCCGGGTGGCCAGCAGTGAATTGCCGCCGAGCGCGAAATAGTCGTCGTCCAGACCGACCCGTTCCATGCCGAGCACCTCGGCGAAGACGGCCGCGACGATCTCCTGCGTCGAAGTGATCGGGGCACGGAACTCGCACGCGGTGAAGGTCGGCGCGGGCAGCGCCTTGCGATCGAGTTTGCCGCTGGTATTCAACGGAAAGTCGTCCAGCACCACGATGGCGGCCGGCACCATATATGCCGGAAGCACTTCGGCGACCGCACTCAGCAATTCTGCTGGCTCGACCTGTTGGCCGGGCAGCGGCACCACATATCCGACCAGCTGGTCACCCGTGGGCGTGACCACCGCGACGGACTGGCACACCGAGGGCTGGGCGAGCAACGCCGTTTCGATCTCGCCGAGTTCGATGCGCTGGCCGCGGAACTTCACCTGGAAGTCGGTGCGGCCCAGATATTCCAACCGGTGCGGATGCTCGCGCCAGACGACGAGGTCACCGGTGCGGTACATCCGCGCACCCGCGGTGAACGGGTCGGCGACGAAGCGGTCCGCCGTCAGATCGGGCCGGGTCACATAGCCGCGCGCCAGCTGGACACCGGCCAGATACAGCTCACCGACGACACCCGCTGGCACCGGCCGCAATCGCGAATCCAGCACATAGACCCGAGAGTTCCACTGCGGCAGGCCGATCGGCACACTGGTCTGGTCCAACACCTGCGCCCGCCACGCGGTCACCGATACCGCCGCCTCGGTCGGCCCGTACAGGTTGTGCACCGACGCATCCGATACCGCGCGCACCGCGGTCACCGTCTCCGGCGGCAGCGCCTCGCCGATCACGAAGATATCGCGCAGCGTCGGGCAGGATCCCGGTGTCAGGTGCGCGGCGAAGACCGCCAGCATCGACGGCACGAAGTCGGTGACGGTAACCCGTTGCGCGGCAATCGTTTCCGCGAGATAGGCGGGGTCGCGGTGGCCATCGGGCGTGGCGACCACCAGCTCGGCACCGGCCCGCAGCGGCATGAAGTATCCCCACAGGGATACGTCGAATGTCGTGGCGGTCTTCTGCAGATACACATCATCGGGACCGAGCGGATAGTGCGCGAGCATCCACTTGATCTGGTTATCGATGGCCGCGTGGGTGACCGCAACGCCTTTCGGCCGTCCGGTGGACCCCGAAGTGAAGATCACGTAGGCGGGATTGTCCAACGATACCGGCCGCAGCAGTTCATCGGCCGCCACCGGCATTCCCGAGAATGCCCCCAGCTCAACGGCATCCAGATAGACAACCGGAATACCGTCCGAGACCGCGACCACATCCGAGGTCGTCAGCACGCAGACCGGTGCCGCGGTGTCGAGAATGTGCGCGATCCGCTCCCTGGGGTGATCCGGATCCAGCGGCACGTACGCACCACCGGCGGTGACAATC
This sequence comes from Nocardia sp. NPDC004278, assembly GCF_053602975.1. Lineage (NCBI taxonomy): Bacteria > Bacillati > Actinomycetota > Actinomycetes > Mycobacteriales > Nocardiaceae > Nocardia > Nocardia sp. NPDC004278. Next base: position 100,471 of record NZ_JBSGEQ010000017.1, on the reverse strand, counting down.
GCATACATGCCGACCACCAGGTCGAGCGAACGCCGAACCGCCAGTCCCACCAGGGATTCCGCGCCGACACCGCGCTGGATCAGCAACCGCGCGAGCCGGTTGACGCGCTCGTCGAATTCCCGATAGGTGAGCTCGGTCCCCTCATAGGCCACCGCGATCGCATCCGGATACGCCAGTGCGGCACGTCGATACCCATCGAGCAGCAATTCCGGGGCAACCGGGTGCGCGGTATTGTTCCAGTCTCGCAGGATCCGCTGCCGCTCCGCGGGCTCGAGCAGCTCGATCTCCCCGACCGCCCGATGCGGATCCTCGGCCACCATGGTCAGCACGCGGTGCAACCGCTGGGCAAAGCCCGCCACCGTCGCCTCGTCGAAGAGGTCGGTGGCATAGGTGAACGACGCCGCCAAACCATTCGCCGCGCCATTGTCATCGCGCGGCACCACGGTCAGTTCGAGGTCGAATTTCGCCTGCACGACACCGAGATCGATGCCCGATACGGTCAGTCCCGGCAGTTCCAGCTCCGGCTGCGCCATGTTCTGGAAGGTCAGCATCACCTGGAACAGCGGATGCCGCGCCATCGACCGCACCGGATCGAGCAGTTCGACAAGTCGCTCGAATGGCACATCGGCATGTCCCAAGGCCGCCACATCGGTGCGCCGAACGGCGCGCACCAGCTCGTCGAACGATCGTTCGGGATCGACATCGGCGCGCAGCACCAGCGTATTGACGAACATGCCGATCAAATCGTCGAGTGCGGTCTCCCCGCGACCGGCAACGGGAGTTCCGATGGCGATATCGGTGGTTCCGGCCAGTCGCGACAGCAGTACCGCGAACGCGGCGTGCACCACCATGAACAGCGTCGAATTATGGCTTCGCGCCAGCCGCTCCAGCGCGGTATGCACCTGGGCATCGATCTCGAAGGCGAAGACCGCACCGCGGCTGGACAGCACCGCGGGCCGCGGCCGATCGGTGGGCAGCGCCAATTGCTCGGGCAGTCCGGCCAATTCGGCGCGCCAGAAGGCGATCTGCCGCGCGAGCAGCGATTGCGCATCGTCTTCGGTGCCCAGCATTGCCCGCTGCCAGATCGCGTAGTCGGCGTACTGCACCTCGAGTGGCTGCCACTGCGGTCGCGCACCGCCCGCCCGCATCGAATAGGCGGACATGAGGTCACGCACCAGCGGTCCCATGGAGCTTCCGTCGGCCGCGATATGGTGCACCACGCACACCAGCACCTGGTCGGATTCGCTGAGCCGCACCAGTCGCAAGCGGATCGGCGGTGCGACACAGACATCGAATCCGGCGACGGCCGCGGCGGTTACCAGCTCGGGCAGATCCGCCGCCGTCGCGGCGACGAGCTCGAGTTCCGGTACCGCGCGGGCGTCCTCGATCGGCAAGACGAGTTGACTGCCCACGCCATCGATCTCCGGATACACCGTCCGCAGCACCTCGTGCCGCAGCACCAGATCGCGCGCCGCGGCCCGCAAAGCGTCGATATCCAGCACACCGGACAACCGCACCGCGAGCGGGATGTTGTTGACACCGCTGGCCGGATCGAATCGGTTCAGGAACCACATCCGCTGCTGCGCATAGGACAGCGGAACCCGCGCTGCGCGCGGCTGCGCCCGCAGCGCGTGCTCGGCCGAGGCACCGATATGTGCCGTCAGCCGCTGCGCGAGTTGGGCGACACCGGGTGCCTCGAAGACCAACTGCACCGGCACCCGCGTGCCCAGTGCGGCCCCGATTCGCCCGGCGGCCTGCGCGGCCAGCAGCGAGTTGCCGCCGAGTGCGAAGAAGTCGTCATCGACACCGACCCGCGCAGCAGTGTCCGATTCACAGTGCCCCGCGTGGATGCGCGTATCCCCTCCGGGTTCCGGCGCCGACGGCCCCCCACTGCCAATCGCCTCCGTGCCCGTTGCTCGCGCTGCGGAACCATCGGCGAGCAACAGCGCCGCGAACACATCGGCGATGACCTGCTCCACCCGCGTCGACGGTGCGCGGAACTCGCGCGCGGCGAAGACCGGATCCGGCAGCGCGGCCCGATCCAGCTTGCCCACCGGCGTCAATGGAATCTCGTCGAGCACCACAATGGCCGCGGGCACCATGAACGCGGGCAGCGACCGCTCGAGCGCGGTCACCAGGTCGGCGGTATCCACGACCGCCCCGGCGCGCGGCAGCACATAGGACACCAGCGCGGTCACGCCGGACGGCAGGCTCCGGCCGAGAGTGGCCGCGAAGTCGACATCCGGATGCGCGGTAAGCGCACTATCGATCTCACCGAGCTCGATGCGCAAACCGCGAATCTTCACCTGGAAATCGGAGCGGCCCAAACACTCCAGCACCCCGCCGTCGCCGCGCCGCACCAGATCTCCGGTGCGATACAAACGCGCACCCGGACAATCGGCTTCCGCACCGAACGGACTGGCCACGAACCTTTCCGCGGTCAGTCCGGGCCGTCCGAGATAGCCCTGCGCGAGCGCGGGCCCGGCCAGATAGAGCTCGCCGACAACACCTGCTGGCACCGGACGCAGGCGCGAATCCAGTACAAAAGCCCCGACACCCGCGATGGTGCCGCCCAGGGTGACCGGCGCACCGGGCACCATCTGCCCGGTGGTGACCATGACCGTCACCTCGGTCGGGCCATACGCATTGAAAACGGCCCGGCCATCGCGAGCCCAACGGTCGACCAGTTCGGTGCCCAGTTTGTCGCCACCGGTGACCACTACCCGCAGCTCGTCCAACCCGGCCGGATCGACCGATTCCAGCGCGCCCGGGGTGATCAGCAGATGCGTCACCCGCTCCCGGCGCAGCAGATCCGCCAGTTCGACACCGCCGAACACCGTCGGCGGCGCGATCACCAGCGTCGCACCCGCCGAGAAGGTGAACAGCAGCTCCATCAGCGAGAAGTCGAAGCTCGGCGAGCTGAGATGGGTGACCCGCGAAGCACCGGTCAGCGCGTACTGCTGCCCGACCGCGGCCAGCCCGGCCAATCCGGCGTGCGTGACCACGACGCCCTTGGGCCGACCGGTGGAACCCGAGGTGTAGATGACATAGGCCGGATGCCGTTCATCCAGGCGACGAACCCGATCGGCATAGGAGATCGGCCGTTCGGGCCGGTCGGCGATCCGCGCGGCGACCACCGGATCGTCCAGTTCGATCCAGTGGACCGCATCGCCGAGCGCCGCCCGGTGCGCCGATATGGTCAGCCCGAGCACGGCGCCGGAATCCGACACCATATGCGCGATCCGCTCGGCGGGATAGGCCGGATCGACCGGAACATAGGCCGCGCCGGTCTTCGCGATCGCCCACACCGCGAGGACCGATTCGACCGAGCGGGCCAGCGCGGTAGCCACAATGTCGCCGGGGCCGATGCCGCGCGCGATCAGCTCCCTGGCCAGCCGTGCGGACGCCTCGTCGAATTCGCGATAGGTCAGCTCGCGCTGTTGGGCCGTATCACCGGTGGGGTCGAAGCGGATGGCCACCGCATCGGGGGCGGCGTCAACGGCGGCCGTGAGCAGCTGCCCGAGCAGTGGGGCGCTGGCGCGGAGTCGACGGCTGGTCCGAACAGATCGACGCGCCCTATCCATTCGAAACCATTTGCCTTTCACATCGAACATCGCAGCGCCGAACATCGGACGCGGAATACCGCCGCCGTGCTCGCCGCCACGTAACGCAATCGGGACATCGTAGAGAGCTAACTTTCCGCGAATCGCGGAGGGTGCCCTAGTACCTCCGAATCCGTTGCGACACAAGCCCTCAAAAATCCCGGGTCACTGATCGTTCAGCATCGGTCCCATGTTGTCCACTCGAGCAGTTCAGTTGCCCAAGTCACAACCACCCGCGTCTGGTCGCCTGCACACCGGCCTGGAAGCGGGTGCTGGCGCCGAGGCGCTCCAGCAGCCGCGCTGTGCGCCGGACCACAGTTCGGCGGGACATGCCGAGCCTGCGGGCAATGGTGTCATCGGTCGCACCCAAACCCATCAGGGTCAGGATCGCCTTGTCCCGCTCGTCGAGCTCATCGGCTGTCGGATTCACCGAAATCGGCGCGGCCAGCGACCACAGCACGTCGAATGTCTTCACCAGCAGCCGCAGTCCCGGCGATCCGGTGATGCGCAGCCCCATCGGATCCGGCCGCCGCTCGTCGACATGCAGCACCAGGCTGGCCCGCTCATCATCGCTGATGATCAGTTTGAAGGGCGGTTCCGGCAGCGTACGTGCCTGGGCGCCGCTGGCATTGGTGGCCAGCGCATGCCGCAGCCGCTCCGCGTCCTGGTAGATGGTGTCCTGATAGAGCGTCTGATAGCGGATGCCCTCGCCGATCCGGGCGCGCTTGAGCAGGAACAGCTGTCGCTCGCGTTCCGGATCGCTGAGGTAGGGACCGCGTTCGATCACCTTGACGCTGGTGCGGGCCGAGGTCTGCACCTCTTCGAAATCCGCCAGCATCTCCATGCGTTCGAAGACCGGAACGATCGCGCCATTGGTGCGCGGTGAGCGCCGCACCGAACGAAAGGTCTCGCTGAGTCGCGCTGCCGCGGCATGCATCTGGTTGATCTCATGCTGTCTGCGCCGCGCCTCGGCCTCCGATAGCGATTCGGGGGCGTGCGCGTCCCAGATGGCCTCGCCGTCGGTGGACAGCTGGCTGACCGCGGCCTGCAGCCCCGTCAGCACCTCCAGCGATGCGGACGCGGCCTCGCTCGAGATACCCAGATATCCCGCGATCTCGGCCAGACTGGAACGCGGATGATGCACCAGCACGGCGTAGGTGCGCCCATGCGGTGATCCCGGCTCGAAGATATCGCCCAGCTCGGTCATGACTGCACCTCGCCGGCACTCCGCTCGCTCACGGGCCCGAGCCTAACGACCGACCGGTCGCCGCGGGGGCCTTGTGAACGTCGAAATCTCAAGCCGGGCAAGAAAATCAGTGCGCCGAAGGGCCCCATTGGAGCGGGACACCCTTGGCGGCAAGGTACGGCATCGGATCGACCTTACTGCCGTTCTGATCCCAGATCTCCAGATGCAGATGCGGTCCGGTCGAATTGCCGCGGTTGCCGACGGTGGCGATGACATCGCCCGCGTTCACCCGCTGACCCGCCTGCACGAACATCTCGTTCACGTGGCCGTAGACCGCGACGGTGCCGTCGTCCTGCTGCACCCGCACCCAGAGTCCGAAGCCGGAGGCCGGGCCCGCCTCGATCACGGTGCCATTGCTCACCGAGTGGATGGGCGCGCCGAGCTGGTCGGCGAAGTCGAGGCCGTAGTGGAATTCGCCCCAGCGGGAACCGAATCCGGAGCTGATCTCACCGGCGACCGGCCGCACCGCGGCGGCCGGGGCGATCTGCTGCTGTGCGCCCTTGAGAATCTGTTCGACCTGGGCCAGCGGGCCCGCGATCTCCGGCGGCAGACCGCCGATGCCGAACGGGTTGGCGACCGGAGCCGCGACCGGTGCGGCCACCGGAGTGGCGACGGCCTGCGCGACCTCGGCGACCGGAGTCGCGGCCTTGATCTCTTCGACGGGCAATTCCGCCGTGCCCTTGAACGTCATGGGCGCGGCGGCTTCCTCGTCCCCGTCGTGCGCGCCCGGCAGCAGTGGGGCGGCAATGGCCGGAGCGACCTGGGCGGTGGCGCCGATGAGTGCGCCGGCGGCGACCGCGACACCGGCCGCGACCTTCACCCGGTCGGTGGTCGACGGCTCGGCGCGATGCCGCGCCGGCCGACCCGCAACGCCTTCACCGATCAGACTCATGACGGTTATGGAACTGGGGCCTACCCGATGCTGCGACAAAGCTGGTCCTTGCACTCGACCTACAGTGACTCAATGGATCCCGAGTCGGCCCCGACCGTTCTGTAACGATTCGCCGGTTCCGAAATTTGTAACGTTTCGGTGTCCGTTGTGACGGGAACTCTACCCCGTCGTGACCATTCCGCAACCTTTCCTGCCCAAGTCCTGGGTAAGAGCCTGGTCAGACGCCTAGCGGGACATCACGGCGTCGTGACTTCCGGGCGACGCCGGTCACCGGCGACGGCCGATGAGCCAGACTGAGATGCGTGATCCTCGACAACACGAGCGTTCCGATCGTGCTGGCGCCGATGGCGGGCGGACCGTCCACTCCGGAGTTGACCGCGGCGGTTTCCGCGGCGGGCGGGCTGGGACTGCTGGCCGCCGGATATCTGACCGTCGCCGATACCGCGGCAAGACTCGCGGCCACGCGCGAACTCACCACCGCGCCGCTCGGGGTGAATCTCTTCACCCCCGGACCCGCTTCACCGCCCGAGAGTTTCGCCGACTACCTGGCCGAGCTGGGTCGCACGCACGAACTCGGCACGCCGAAGTACGACACCGACGACTGGGACGCGAAGCTGGCACTGCTCGTCGATACCCCGGTCGCGGTGGTCACGTTCACCTTCGGCTGCCCCAGCGCCGCGGAGATCGCCCGCTTGCACGCGGCGGGCTCGGAGGTGTGGGTCACGGTCACCTCGGTCGCCGAGGGCCGGTTCGCGGTCGAGGCGGGCGCCGATGTGCTGATCGCACAGGGCGCCGAGGCGGGCGGGCACCGCGCCACCTTCGTCGATCGCGTCGCCGATGACGCCACCGACCCGCTGGGACTGCTCGCCCTGCTGCAGCTGCTCAACGCCGCCGTGGACCGGCCGATCGTGGCCACCGGCGGCCTGACCACCGGCGCTGGCATCGCGGCAGCACTCGCGGCGGGCGCGGCGGCCGTCCAACTCGGCACCGTCTTCCTGCGCTGTCCGGAGGCGGGCACCAATGCGCTGCACCGCGCCGCGCTGAGCACGGCTGCCCCAACCGTGCTGACCCGCGCCTTCACCGGCCGCCGGGCGCGTGGCCTGCGTAATCGGTTCATCGACGAACACACCGCGACGGCACCGTCCGCCTACCCGGAAATCCATTACGCCACAGCGCCGCTGCGGGCTGCCGCACGGGCGGCGGGCGACCCGGAAGAGGTGAATATGTGGGCGGGCCAGACCCACGAACTGGCACCCGAGTTACCGGCTGGCGATCTGGTCCGGCAGCTGGCCGCGGATGCGAAAACCGCACTGACCAAAGCACTTTCGGGACGAATCCAGTCTTGTTGACAACAGTTTCCGATTAGAATCGAGGGGCATCGCAACAGCCATCCAGGTCAGGAGAGCGCTATGTCCCTCGATGTTCCCACCGCCCTACTCGAACGCGCCGAACGCGGCGAGGTCGACGACGCCGACTTCGTCGAGGTCGTCCGGCTCTCCCTCCCCTACGCCTGGGAGGTCGTCAGCCGGGTGGCCGGTGAGCTGCATTCCGGCACAGTCGAATTCGCCGACAACATCGTCGCTCCGCCCGATGAAGTGGCCCGTGGACAACTGCTGCGAGCCATGGCCTCCGACGCCATCCGCGGCGGCCTGGAACGCCACTTCAACGTGAAACTCGCCTTCCAGAACTGCCACCGGGTAGCGGCCTTCCCGATCTCCGCGGTCGGCGGCGACACCTACTCCACCTTCATCGGGACGCGCGCCCAACTGCTGAACCAGAGCCCCGAACTCCGCAACTGCTGATCAACAGCACAAAACCTCGGCGCGGCACGGACTTCCGGCCGCGCCGACGTGCTGGGCGATAGCGCCGATGCTCCCGCCGTATCGGCGGTATCGCGCGTAATGTGAGCGCGCATGAGCAGCAATGATCTTCGTGACGAGGTCGACAGGCGCCTCGATCCTTGGCTGCCGCAACTCGGTTCGGATCGCGTGGCCTATACCAATCATGTGCTGCGGGTGCTGCAGCTGTGCGATCTGCTCGCCGGTGGCTCGGGGCCCGTGCCGAGCACCCGCGAGGAGTACCTGACGGCCGCGGCCTTTCACGACCTGGGCATCTGGACGGCGGGCACCTTCGACTACCTCGCGCCCTCCGCCGACCTCGCGCTGCAGTGGCTCGACCAGATCGACCGACCCGACCTCGCCCATCTCGTCGTCACCATGATCGACCAGCACCACAAGATTCGGCCCGCAGGTGAGCGCACCGACCCGATCGAAATCTTCCGCCGAGCAGATGCCATCGACGTCGAATTCGGCCTACTCGGACGTTTCGGCGTACCCCGCTCGACCTACCGCGAGTTGGCGAAGCGCCATCCGGACAAGGGCTTCCACCGCCGGTTGGTGCAACTGACGGCGCAGCGGATCCGAACCAACCCCACGTCACCACTGCCCATGCTGAAGTGGTGACGCGGGGTCGTTCCGTCAGGACAGCGTGGTGACCGTCAGCTCGCCGTCGGCGTACTGCGCGCGCAGGCGCTTCTTATCGAATTTGCCGACGCTGGTCTTGGGCACCTCAGCAATGAAGGTCCACCGTTCCGGCAGTTGCCATTTGGCGAATTTGTCGGCGAGGAATTCGCGCAGCTCCTCGGGTTTGGTCTCGGCGCCGTCGGTGAGCACGATGGCGACGAGGGGGCGCTCGTCCCACTTCTCGTCGGGCACACCGATGACCGCGGCCTCGGCGACGGCCGGATGGCCCATGACCGCATTCTCCAGATCCACCGAGGAGATCCATTCGCCGCCGGACTTGATCACATCCTTGGAACGGTCGACCAGGGTGAGATAGCCGTCGGGGCTGATCTTGCCGACGTCGCCGGTGCGCAGCCAGCCATCGTCGAATTTATCGGGGTCGATCTGCGCGCCGTCCGGGGAGTAGTACGAGCCGGTGATCCACGGGCCGCGAACTTCCAACTCACCGAGGGATCGACCGTCATTGGGGACGACACTGCCGTCGTCGCCGATCAGGCGTGCCTGCACGCTGGCGGGGAAGCGGCCCTGGCTGAAGCGGTACTCCCATTCGGCATCGCCGGTCACCCCGGCGGGCGGGTGGGCCACACTGCCGAGCGGGGAGGTCTCGGTCATGCCCCAGGCGTGCAGGATGCGAACGCCGTGCTTTTCCTGGAAGGCGCGCATCATCGACGGCGGCACCGCCGCACCACCGACGACCACCGAACGCAGATGCGAGATGTCCTGCGGCTTGGCCGCGAGTCCGGCGAGTACGCCGCCCCAGATGGTCGGGACCGCGGCGGCAAAGGTGGGCTTTTCCGACGCCATCATCTCCAGCAGCGGGCCGGGCTGCAGGAAGCGGTCCGGCATGAGGACATTCGCGCCGGACATCAGCGCCGCGTAGGGCAAGCCCCAGGCGTTGGCGTGGAACAGCGGGACGATGGCGAGCACATAGTCGCTAGCGGAGAAGCCCATACTGGTCGGCTGGCAGACCTGCATGGCGTGCAGCCAGTTGGAGCGGTGCGAGTACACCACACCCTTGGGGTCACCGGTGGTGCCGGAGGTGTAACACATTGCGGCGGCGGATCGTTCGTCGATCACCGGGTAGTCGTAGGTATCCGGCTGCGCGGCGAGCAGTTCGGTGTAGGAATGCACCTGGACGCCCTCGGGGGCCTGCAGTGCGGCGGCGTCGCCATTGGCCACGATAACGTGGCGGACAGTCTTCAGATTGGGCAGGTACTGGGCGAACATCGGCAGCAGCGAGCCGTCGACGATCACCACCTGGTCCTCGGCGTGGTTGGCGACGAAGACCAGTTGCTCCGGGAAGAGCCGGATATTGAGCGCGTGCAGCACCGCCCCCATCGCGGGCACCGCGATGTAGGCGACCATATGCTCGTTGTTGTTCCACATGAAGGTGCCGACGCGATCGCCGACGCCAATTCCCAAGCCGCGCAACGCATTTGCCAGACGCGCCGATTCGGCGCCCAGCTCGCGGTAGGTCATGGTGCGTACGCCGGTTCCGGTCCAGGTCGATACGGTGGAATCGCCCATGAACGTCGATGCGTAGCGCAGCAACGTCGCCAGCGACAACGGCTCGTCCTGCATGGTGCTCAACATCGGTACTCCTTTTCTTCGGTGGCTACGGCGGCCTGCCGACCATGAGCCACATCACACCCCCGGATGCTACCCAAGGGTAGGTCGGACGGACGGGGCGACCGCGAATCACATGAGCGGGCAGGTGCCCTCAGTTGTCACAGCTCAGCGGCGACCCGGCGCTGCGCCGCAACGCAGCCGAGTCCAGCAGCCGATCCCATCGGCAATGTCGAGCGGTCTGAGCGCGAGCACGGCGCAGCTCGGCGGCGACCTGGCGCGACACGTCACATGGTCTTTCGAGGCGCCCGGATGACTCCGGTTCAGACCGCGACGTGGGCCGGATAGGCGTGCACGAGAGCGGTGTCCAGTTTGGGAATGGCGTGGGTGAGGGTGTGCTCGGCGCCGTGGGCCAGGCGGTGGGCATCAGCCAGGGTGATGGTCGGGGCGATATCCAGTTCGACATCGGCGTGCAGGCGGTGCCCGATCCAGCGCATCCGCAGGCTGCGCACCCCCAGCACGCCGGGTTCGGCGGCCAATGCCTGCTCGGCGGTGTGCACCAGCGTGGGTTCGACACCATCCATCAAGCGGCGGAACACATCTCGTGCCGCCGTCCGCAGCACGGCCAGGATCGCGACGGTGATCAGCAGTCCGACAATGGGGTCGGCCAATGGGAAGCCGAGCGCGACACCGCCCGCGCCGATCAGCACCGCCAGTGAGGTGAATCCGTCGGTCCGCGCGTGCAATCCGTCCGCGACCAGTGCCGCCGAACCGATGCGCCGCCCGACCCTGATCCGATAGAGCGCGACGGTCTCATTGCCGACGAACCCGATCAGCCCCGCCGCCGCAACCCAGCTCACATGCTGGATCGGCACCGGATCGATCAGCCTGCGCACCGCCTCGTATCCGGCGATGATCGCGGACAGCGTGATCATGCCGACCACGAACAACCCGGCCAGATCCTCGGCCCGCCCGAATCCATAGGTGTAGCGCCGAGTCGCGGCCCGGCGACCGAGCGCGAATGCGATCCACAAAGGCACCGCGGTCAGCGCATCGGAAAAGTTGTGAATTGTGTCCGCCGCCAACGCGACCGACCCGGACACCATCACGATCAGCACCTGGAGCAGCGCGGTAACCCCGAGCACCCCCAGACTGATCTTCACCGCACGAATGCCGACCGCACTGGCCTCCAACGCATCATCGACACTGTCCGCGGCATCGTGGCTGTGCGGCACGAAGATCTCGCGCAGAGCTCCCCGCAGACCACCCGGATGGTCGTGGTCGTGATCCGCACCGTGCGCATGATGGTGACCGTGTCCGTGTCGATGCCCGTGGTCGTGCTCCGGTTCGTGCGCGTGATGGTGACCGTGTCCATGTCGATGCCGGTGTCCCACTCCGTGGTCGTGATCCGGCCCGTTGCCCAGCCGATGACCGAACTCGGATTCGTGACCATCCCCTGGTCCGTGGCTGTGATCCGGTCCATGGTCGCGGTCGACCGCACGGCCGTCTCGGGCACCATGGCCGTTCCCAGCATTCGCCACATGGCTGTGCGCCTCGGCATTCTGGACTTCGTCACCGTGTGCGTGCGAAATACCCCGCCACCGTTCGGGATTGCGCTCGTGACTCATTCCGCCACCGCCTGATCACGGGACGGCAGTTCGCGCACCACACCATCGCCGCGGTGATGCGCGGGCACGCCGGGCCCGGCGTGTTCGGCGTTGTACACCGCGTCGACGACCAACTGGCGGACGTGTTCGTTCTCCAGGCTGTAGAAGATCGTGGTACCGGCGCGGCGGGTCCGGACCAAGCGAGCCATCCGCAGCTTCGACAGATGCTGCGATACCGAAGGGCCGGGTTTGCCGATACGACCGGCCAGATCATTGACCGACAGTTCCCGGTCCACCAGCGCCCAGAGCACCTGCACGCGGGTCGAGTCCGACAGCATCCGGAAGACCTCGACAACCAGCCCGACCTGGTCCTCCGCGAGCGGCGGCCGAATTAGCTCGCTATCTGCATTCATACGCAGATAATAGAACGGTGGGCCGCGTAGCGAAACCGTCCCTTCGGACCGGTCCGGCGGCGACACCCCCTGCTCGGCCGCCGACAGACCGGTCCGCCCCATTTCGAACAGCTCATTGTCTTAGTCGGTGCGGCACATTTATGCCAGTCGACCTGCCGACAATGGCGTAAATGAGACGGAAGCATGTCGTATCGCCGGCGACGGGCGGTCAGTACCTGCGGGCCCCCGCATACGGCATCGAGGACAGCGGCGACGTCGTCACACCGACCCCGTAGGTCGAGGCGTGGATGACCTTGCCGTCACCGGCATAGAGGGCCGAATGATCGCCGCCATAGAAGGACACCACGTCACCGAGTTCCAATTCGTCCCGGGAAACCGGAGTACCGGCGGACAGCTGCTCATAGCTCGTGCGCGGCACCTTCACCCCGGCCTGTCCGTAAGACCACTGGACCAGTCCGGAACAGTCGAATGCATCCGGACCCGTCGCGCCCATGCTGTACTCGGTGCCGACTTTGGTCCGCGCGGCGTCGACCGCGATCGCGCCGTGCGTGCGCGGCGGCGCCACCGCGGGCGCGGGCGCCGGAGCAGGCGGCTTGATGCCGAGTACACCGGTGAGTAATGCGAGTTCATTGCGGATCACATCGACGGGCAGTGGAATCCCTGTCCCCGGAACAGTCGCGGGTATCGACAGCTCCACACCCGGAATTCCGAGGGGCACCGGACGGTCCGTGCCCTGAGCCGCCGAGGGCGTCGAACGTTCCGCCCCGGGAGGCGTCAGCGGTGCCGAAGTCGCGGTCCCCGGAATCACTATGGGCGCTGCGGCCTCGATCCCCGGAACTGTCGGCGCACGTTCGGCACCGGGCACCGTGAGCGGAGCCGGACGCCCGAAGCTGAACACCGCGAGTGGCGCTGAAAAGTCCGCACCCGTAACCGCGAGCGGTATCGAAAGTTCCGTCGGCGGAACCGCGACCGGCGCGAGGTCCGCGGGAGCGGCGGAATCGCCGATCGCAGGAATCACCGGGAGCGCCGAACGCGCGGCCGCCAGAGCTTCCGATGGGAGCGAGACCGCCGCAACGGGAACCGTCAGTTCCGTGCCGGGGATGACCAGAGGCGAGGACAGTTCCGCAGCCGGAACCGCGAGCGGAGCCGAAAGTTCCTGACCGGCGGCCGCGACAGGAGCGATCTCCACCGGAGCAGCGGAATTACCAACCGCAGCAACCAAAGGCAGCGCCGAACGCGCAATCCCCGGAACACGCAGCGGCGCAGCGAGTCCCACACCGGGACGCACCAGCGGTGCCAAAAGCTCCTTACCAGAAGCGATGGTCGGCGCGGCCTCCACCGGGGCGACGGAATCACCGATCGCAGCAACCACGGGAAGCGCCGAACGCAAGGCCGACGGAGTCACCGACTGGACCATGAGGTCTGCGCCCGGAACCGCCAGGGGCGCGGAGATATCCGCGCTCGGAACCGAGAGCGGAGCCGAGAGCTCCCTACCCGAAACCACAACTGGCGCGAGTTCCGAGACAGCGACGGGATCACCGCTGGCAGGAATCACCGGGAGCGCCGAACGCACGGCTGCCAGCGACTCCGACCGGGCTGGGAGGTCCGCATTCCGAACTACCAGGGGTACAGCGTGTTCCGCGCCGCGAATGGCGAGGCGTGCAGGCAGTTCCGCACTCGGAACCGCGAGCGGAGCCGAAAGTTCCTTCCCCAGAACTTCAGCAGAGGCGAATTCGGGAAGTACAGCGGATTCCGCAACCGCGGGAATTGCATCGGGCGATGCATGCCCCTCCGTCGGAAAATCGACGCCGGGAATCGCGGTTGGAATCGAAAAGTCGTCCGGGACTTCGTATGTCCCGATACCTGGAATCGTCAGTGGCTGTGCCGCGGCCTGTCCTCCCAGCAGTGTCGCGGCAATGGCCGCGCCTGCGATGACCCCTGCGCCGACGACCCATGGGAGTGCGCGCCGCAGGAAGCGGGAATATCGACCCTCCGAAGATGATGCCATGATCCGGTCCTCCGATCCTCGTATCGAAGGCCCTGGCTGGCCGTGCAACGCCGCACTGCATCGGCGTGTAGGACTTCACCAAGACCTCGAATTGATTCGAAAACCATCACGGTGATCTGTAGTCCAGTGGATCCGAACGTCTATATTTCGACAGTTCTAGCGAATTGCAAGGCGCAACACACGATATCGAGATAACAAAATCATAACTAATCGAAAATGCCCCGTCGCGCAACTGCTTTCGCGACGGGGCATTTTCGGCAATCGGTTACTCACGCGGTGATCTGTTCCTCGATCTGTCTGGCGAGAGTTCGTAGTTTCGCGGCGAATTCACGCGCCGCCACCGGATCATTGTTCGAGCCCTTGACAACTCGTCGCGTCAGCGCGGCGAATCGCGATTCCACGGCCGCGAACAGATCGACGGCCCGCTGGTTCGACCGGTCCCGCAGCTCCCCGCGCAACCATGCCTGCAGCAGCGCGACCACCTCGGCCTTATCGAACTGCTCCGGCAGCAATGCGACGGCCTCCCGGAGCTTGCCCGCGGTGACCTTCACATCATCGGTGCCCGCGATCGTCGTATACACCGTGACCGCGGCATCCTCACCGTGCTGGACCGCGACCGGCAGCAACTCGCGGACCTGTCCCTCATTGATAGCCGGTGCGACCGGATGCAGTTTCGCGGCGAGCGGCCAAGCCCGAATCAGCTTGTGCGCATAGGACCGTTGCATATCCCAGCGCTGCTCGACGTACTCGTCGAAGGTCGCGTGCCGATCGCGGTACAGGCGACCGTCCCGCACGATCTGGAGCGCCCGTCCGGCGGTCCAGAAGGCAACGCGCAGACCATCGATGGACGATTCGCAGGCCGTCAACTGCGCCTGCTCATGAGCGTCGAGCGGACCCGCCAGCTCGGCCCCGCTCGGCACGGGCAGCGGCATCGTCAGCACATCGGCGAGCGGTGCGGTCACGTCGGCGAGCGGGACCGTCGCAGCCGGAATCGGCGCGGTTGCGTTCGCGACCCGTGCGGTCACGTCGGCGAGCGGGACCGTCGCAGCCGGAATCGGTGCGGTTGCGTTCGCGACCGGTGCGGTTGCGTTCGCGGGCGGGGCGATCACATCCAGGGATGCGGCACTCAGCGCACCCGTGCGCCACTCGGCGTCGCGCAGCGGCGAAACCGGCGGCGTGTGTTCGGCGCTGTCCGCCAACGGATTCGCGCCACCGATCGAGCCCTTACCGACGGATCCGATGGAACCCTTTCTACGCTGCGGAGGCATCAGGCAGGCACCTCCACCGCGACCCCATACGGACTGACCAACTCGTCTCCTACCTGGAGATACTCCCCCAGGTCCACGATCGGATTCTCGGCACCCTGGCCGACCTCGCCGTCGGCCGCCTCCCGATACCATTTCCACGCGCTCAAATAGGACTCGAATACGTCGTAGCCCGCATCCTCCAGATTTCCGCGCTGCGTGCGATATTCGGTCGAGACGTTCACGCCGTTCTTCATCGTCACCGGCACCTTGGTCATCAGCACGCGCACCCTGATCTCGCGACCGCTATCCATCGCGGCCTCCTCCGCGGCCTTGTACGTACTCGGTACCCGCTTCACTTCCGAGGGACTCACGCTGGTCAACAGAATCAGCTCATCGCTCTGCGGAATGGCGGCCTTGAATATCTCGGCCGACTCACCTCCGGCATCGACGATGATCACGTCGTACGTCCCGGAATTGTCGGCAATACAGTCGTTGACGTGCCGGGACGGGAAGGCGATCAACTCGAATGGCACCTCGATACCGCCCCGGACCAGCCGCCGATACCAGGAATATCCGGTCTGACTGAGCGGGTCGGCATCGATCACCAGCACGCGCAATTCATGGATCTGCGCGAAATATGCGGCCAAGAAAAACGCTGATGTGGTCTTTCCGACGCCGCCTTTGAGATTCCCCAGCGTTATGACCAGGGGTTCGGGTAGCTCCAGTGACGCAACAGAATTCTTCATGGACAGTCCTCCGAGGGTGAGGAGTGCAACCGTAGCGACTGCTTGCAGGTCGCTCGAAATTGTCAGCTGTGCGGGGCCAGTTTCGCACAGCGGAGAGCAATTACCGCTGATTGCGGACGCGCCATTTATCGGCGTCGAGTCCGATGCGATGCCGTGTCCAATTGGACACAGGCGACCACCCTGTCGCGACCCGGCATCGACCGGGTAGAACAGGCGACATGCCTGTTGACCGGATGCTGCCGACCCCAGAGGCCCGCGACCTGATCGAGCTCACGCGCGATATCGCCGACAAGGTGCTCGAGCCGCGTGTAGTCGGGTCCGAGAGGACCGGGACCTTCCCCGACGGCGTCTTTCCCGCCCTCGGCGCGGCCGGGCTGCTGAGTCTGCCGTATCCGGAGGAATTCGGCGGCGGTGATCAGCCCTACGAGGTGTACCTGCAGGTGCTCGAGGAGTTGGCGAGCCGCTGGGCCGCGGTCGCCGTCGCGGTCAGCGTGCACAGCCTGTCCTGCCATCCGCTGTTCACCTTCGGCACCGATGCGCAGAAGCGGCGCTGGCTCGCGACCATGCTCTCCGGCGAAACCATCGGCGCTTACAGCCTTTCCGAGCCGCACGCCGGATCCGATGCGGCCGCGCTGCGCTGCCGGGCCGCCGCGGTCGAGGGCGGGTATCGGATCAATGGATCGAAGGCATGGATCACCAACGGCGGCCGCGCCGACTTCTACACGCTCTTCGCCAGGACCGGCGAGGGCTCGCGCGGAATCTCGTGCTTCCTGGTGCCCGCCGACACCGAAGGCCTGAGTTTCGGCAAGCCGGAAGCGAAAATGGGCCTGCGCGGCATCCCGACCACCACCGCCGCCTATGACGACGCCTTTTTACCCACTGAAAACCTGATAGGCGTTGAGGGACAAGGACTTTCGATCGCCTTCAGTGCCTTGGACTCGGGCCGGCTCGGCATCGCCGCGGTCGCGACGGGTCTCGCCCAGCGCGCCCTCGACGATGCCGTCGCCTATGCCAAGGAACGAGAGGCCTTCGGTCGCCACATCATCGATCACCAGGGCCTCGGTTTCGTGCTCGCCGATATGGCCGCGGCGGTGGATTCGGCGCGCGCGACCTACCTCGACGCCGCCCGCCGCCGCGATGCCGGGCTGCCCTATTCGCGCCAGGCCAGTGTCGCCAAGCTGATAGCCACCGATGCCGCGATGAAGGTCACCACCGACGCGGTACAGGTGTTCGGCGGTTACGGTTACACCCAGGACTTCCCGGTGGAGCGCTATATGCGCGAGGCGAAGGTCATGCAGATCTTCGAGGGCACCAATCAGATCCAACGCCTGGTCATCGCACGCCAGCTCGCCGGACAATAGAGACGGCGGCTCTTCCCGCCGCCGAGCTCAGCCGAGTCTCAGCAAGTCCCCAGTAAACTGGGGGCGACCTGAAACTGAGGATGAAAGGGGCGCGAGCGGTGTTGTGGCTACTGATCGGCGTTGTCATTCTGCTCGCGGCGGCCTATGTCGTCTTCCTGACGCAGCAGACCAAACAGCGCGCGGTGCGGGAATTCGACGACGCGGCCGCCGACGCCAGGCAGATGATCGAACGACTCGCGGGCCAGGTGTACAACCTCAACGGCACCAGCGAGGCGGCAAAGCAGGCACTCGCGGACGCCTCGGAACGGCATATCGCGGCCGGATCGCAGATCGAGCAGGCGCGCACGCCCGCCCAGGCGCGGCTGGCCAAGCAGACCGCGGCCGAGGGCATGTACTACATCCGGGCGGCGCGCATCGCGATGGGCATGGATCCCGGTCCGGTGATTCCAGCACTGGACGGCCAGGACACCGCAGGTCGGGTCACCGAGAACCGGGTCGTCGAATACGACGGCCGCCAGGTCGCCGCCTCACCCAACCCCTCGGCGGAGACACCGAATTACTATCCGGGCGGCCGGGTCGCGGGGCGGCCGGTGCCCGCGGGCTGGTACTCCGAACCATGGTGGCGGCCCGCATTGATCGCCGGCGCATGGGGTTTGGGTTCGGCGCTGCTGTTCTCGTCGCTGTTCTCCGGAATGTCCGGGGTGGGGTATGACGTGCAGGGCTTCGAAAGTGGTTATGGCGAGGGATATCAAGACGGGCTCGATGCGGCCAGCGGGGATCAGGGGTACGACTCGGGTGATCAGGGCGGATACTCCGGCGATCAAGGTGGATACTCCGGCGATCAAGGTGGGTACTCCGGCGATCAAGGTGGATACGACTCGGGTGGCGGCGGGTTCGATGGGGGTGGATTCGATGGCGGCGGGTTCGACGGGGGCGGGTTCGACGGCGGGTTCTGACCACCCGGCTGAGCACAGGCCGGTCTTACCGGAATAGCCCTCCCGCGGACGCAACTCTCGTCCGCTGCTTTGTTGTCTGAGACAGAGCGTTTAGTTTTCCTTGATCTACTACGGATTCGGTTCCGCCTTCGATCTTCCACGAACGGACAAGTCGACCACCAAGGTCACCGCCCTGAAGTTGACTTTCACTTCCCTTCCTACGCAAGGCTTTTCGGCCGAAACATTCCGAGCGCCACAGCCCGGCGGCAAACTCGTCACCGCAGATTCGGCGCCCCGCATCAACGAGAATCGCTGCGCAGTAACAACTTTCGCGTGTTGCGTGACAAAAGCCGACCTCACGCCAGGGGCCGACACCTAGCGGAAGTCGGCTCCACACCAGCGGCGACCTTCGGGTCGACACCTCCGGAGTCGAACGCTCGACACACCTATAGCGACCCGTCGCGACATCGAGCCACCGCTCCCGCGGAGCCATCGCCACCCCGAGCAGAGCCTCCAGCTTGCGTCATTGCATGCCCGGAGACCGGCCAAAAACAGACCGAGCCAAAGAATGGTCTCAGACAGTCGCTCCACCTCGGTCAACGCCAATCCGATATCGACCAAATGACGCCCCCATCACGCTCCCCACCAAATCGATGCGGCCCCTATGCACCCGACCCGGTAGACTCCCCGAAGTCCCGGTAGGCGCCCCCGGCACCCACCAGATCAGCCCTCGTAGCTCAGGGGATAGAGCACCGCTCTCCTAAAGCGGGTGTCGCAGGTTCGAATCCTGCCGAGGGCACCGATTGGACAAGCGAAACAGTTGCGATCAGGTTGCAATTGCGAGCACTGACTGTTGCTGCTCGACCAACGAGTTCGGCTGCGGCACCGCCGGGGTTCGCACAAGACCGAGCTGATCGATCGGTACCAGTGCTATCACCAGGCACACCGAACTCGAATGCGAAACCGCTTCACCGAATCCCCGGACACAAAACAGAACCAACGAGTTGCTGCACTAGTGCTGCGTTCCTCAAAGGTGGTACACAAAGCGGCGGCGTAGGGTTCGGGGTTTCGGGGCTGGTCTGCCCCAGATCCATGGTCGTGCGCGGGCATCTAGGGCAGCAGTGGCTTGGTGGTTGGCTCGGTCGATCTCTGTGTGGTCGGCGAAGGTTTGTCCGGCAAGGGCTTCTCGCCGGAAGATCCGCCACCATGGTCTTGCAGGTTGAGCCAGCACACCCCGACGGGGATGAACGCGTGCTTGATCCTCGGATGGTCCTCGAGCCATTAGCGGGTGGATTTGCTGTTGTGACTGGACAGGTTGTCGGTGACGATGTAGATGTCACCGGTCGGATTGGTTTGTTCGATCAGTTCGAGGAAGCGCTGGTATTTGACGCTATTGTGGGAGGACGCGGTGAGCGTGACGGCGTGGCCGTCGCGGACGCGGATCGATCCGCAGACCCAGGTCTTGTCCGGGCCGCGCGAGTATTCCAGTGGCGCTTTGATCCGGTGCCCGTCGACGGACCACCCTGGTGCGGGTCCGAAAGTTCGGGGTGAGACCGTGCCCAGTTCGTCGGCGCATACTACCGTGGCGCCCGCGGGTGGCTGCGTGTGGAGACCGACGATGTGGGTCCTTTTGGGACGAAGTACGGGTCCTTACTCGCCGTCCACGACCGCGGTCTACGCCATCGAACACCCTCTGCCGCAAGGATTCTGCGCACCTGACTACGGCCTACGACAATGCCTTCGGCACGCAGGGCCGCGGTGAGCGAATCCAGGGTCCAGCTCGACGGCGCTCCGACGTGCTCGGCCTCCAGCCCCGTCGGATCGCCGGGTCAAACGCCCCGGCGGGTGGTGGCGACCAAGGCCACGATCCGGCTGCGCTCTGTTTCTGTCAGCCGCGGTTTACGCCCTGCCCCTCGCCGATCGCCCAGACCATCCAAGCCGTAAGTATTGAACCGGTGCAACCGTTCTCGCACTGTCTGCCGATGACAGCCCAGTTCGCTCGCAATCTCCGCAGTGAACATACCGTCCCAACTCGCCGTGATCATCCGCGCACGCCGGATCCAATCCCCAGGCGCGTTGACGTAGCACCTGCTGCGACGGCGCGAGTGCGGCAGCTCTCCCGCGGCGGCCGACGCAAGAACGACCGTATCGATGCCGCAGCGGCGGCCAGCGTCGCGGCGATGCACGGTGATGCGCGGCCGGTACGCCCAGAAACACACGCCGCCTCCCTCGCTTTACTCAATGATCGGCGGAAAACCCTGTCCGAGAAACGAACTCGCTCGGTCAACCAATTACATGCGCTGCTGCGCGAGCTGCTGCCCGGTGGAGTGCCCACGGACCTAACCGCTGCCAAGGCCACAATTGTTCTCCGTGGTATGCGCCCGATCAGTGGCACCGACCGTGTCCAGAAGTTGTTGGCCAAGGACCTGGTCGCCGATATCAAACGTGCCGATATCAAACGTTACGAAGCACAGCTGGCCGAGAACGTTGCGGCGATGAGCGACCTGCTCGATCAGCACGGCAGCGATGCGCTCCTGACCACAGTCCGATCCGCATGTTGCTGGTCCCCACCTCTGCCTCGGTCGCCCATCGAGCCCCAGCCACCGGCACCCGACTCAGGCACCACCCAGCCGACGGGATCGACATCGTGGCTCGCAGCCACTCGATAGATTCTCGATCAAATCACACTCCAGCTCGCGCAGGCGGGAGCCTATCCGCGCGACGGTCACGACCGAGGCTGGGTCGCTGATCCGGCCGTCGAATGTCGGTGTGCTCGTTCAGAGTTGGCCGATGAGTAGGTCGGCCGCGGTGTTTGCGGCGGCGCGGCGTTGGGTGGATGTCATCGTCGTGCACAAGGCCAACATGGCGTCGCGTTCCGTTGACATGCACAGAGTCGGATTCCGGACGATGCAGGCGGCGTTGGAGTCGGTCCGGCCGGAGCCATGCGGAAGAAGCCGCTGCCGCGCGCAGGACTCGTCTGGCCCCATGAAAGCCCCTGGTCCAACGCCTAAACGCCTCGGCTCAGAACGAGCCGCCAGGTGTGGTTCGCTCTGGGTTATGGTGAGCGCGTATCGAATCAGCTGAAGGCGCGCAAGCTCGCCGAGCGCTATGAACGTGAGGTCGCCGACCATCCGAGCGAACGGGCCGAGATACTACTGGAGGCCGCCGGGCAGTGGCAGCTCGCGGGCGAACCCGAACGGGCGCTTCACATTTACGACCAGGTGATTGCCTCCACATCCGACGAATCCGCCCAGTATGCCGCCGTAGGCCGGCTGGACACGTCGGTCGCGCTGGGCCGCGGAGACGACATCGACGCGGAACTCGAGCGGCTAGCGCGGACCCACATGGAGCCCGGCGGTGACTCTAAAGGGGCAGTGCGCCGACCCGATTGAATTCCAATGGAATTCGCGACTTCGCAGCCTTCGGATCGTGTCCGTGTGCGGCGAAGAGTGCACGCGGTCCCGCCGCCGCCGAGACGCCGTGTTGAGACAGCCCCCGTGCCGACAGGCTCAATCTCAAGTTCCGGACCGACGAGTGTTCGGATTGAGAAGCTTCAGGCCCGGCCGACACCACCCAGTCGGAGGTCGCCTGAATCCTGCCGAACCACAGGTTTTGACAATTTCTCACGCCAGGATCAGGGAAAGGATGTCCGGAACACGAAACGGTAAGGATATCCTGATACGTCACAGGTCAGGTCATCAGGTCAGTGCGCTCGCCCGTGCGAACGAGCCTTTTGATCGCACGAAGGGCTACTGGGATCTACGCTCACCCGGCCGCGATGGCCGAATGTTCGCCCCGGTACGGCGATTCAGTCGGGTCTTTCCGTGACTGGCAATGTTCCGATGGGATCGCGGCAATGTACGATCAGGTGCTCGACCTTTATTGGTGGCATCGAACAAGGGGTGTTAGGCCACGCTTGCGGTCGGATTATCTCGGAGGAGGTGGGCGCGTGAGCCTGTCGAAAGCTGCTCAGTCCGTGCAGCACTTCGTCCACTCGGCGTACAACGCGGGACAGCTGGAACATGCGCTGCGGTGGGCGCTCAAGCTGCCCACACCACCCGGAGACGCCGGTCAAATCGCCCGCCAGGCTGAGGGCTACCACGGGATTGCGACCCGTTTGGCGGAGCTCGATGACACTATGCAGATCATCCACACGATCCAACTTCCGGCGGCATGGCGGGGCAAGGCCGCAGAGAACGCTGGTACGGCGCTGAAAGCGATTGCCGCCGATATATCCGCATGTCATGGCGCATTCCAAAGCGCCGGGGACAGTCTCCAAAAGTGGAGTAGCGCCGTCGGTGCCGCAGTGGCGACTGATGGGCAAGGTCGTGCACTGGTCACCCAAGCACTACGCGTGATCAACGGCCGCCCCCTCCTGTCGGGCAAGTCGTTGGGACAGGCCATGACGCTGGCCCACCAAGGATGCGATTGCCTGGTGCAGGCCGCCCAACAATACGACGCTGCCGCAACGACGGTGGCGAGGGACCTCACCGAATTCGCTGCCAATGCCCGTGCGCACTTGGCCCAAAACCGTGGCGTGCGTTGGATCTTCGGTGTGCAACCAATCGATCCGCTCAGCGCGGTCACGTTGGCCTACAGCACTCCGGGCTTGCTTACCCCGAACGCTCTGGACTTGGCCGGTCAGCGCTATGCCGCATTGCCTGCCGACCAGCGCGATGCCTTCGAGCGGATGCTCGAGCAGAGCCGCTCCCCGATGGAAGCGGGCATTCTGTGGAAGGCCCTGGCCGCCGGGAACTCACTCGATGTCATACGGCTATTCGAGGCGGAGATACATCCGCACGGCAGTGATACGAATTGGTTGGTCCAACATCTGATTCCTCCACTGTATCCGAAGTTCGGGAGCAAGGCCGAGGCCACTTATAAAGGGGTGGCGATCTTCGACCAAGGTGATCACGGCGATTGTGTTGCGGCCTCGACCGTTGTGGCACGGGCGATGAACGACCCGGTCTACATGCTCGGACTGACGACAGGATTCGGCAAGGATTGGCAGAACAATCCGCCCAAAGGGGTTGATACGCCCGCCGCGGTGCAGACACGACTGCAGAACACCTACCTTGCGATGGATGACCACGGCTGGGGTGGAGGACATTCCAACGCACTGGCGAACGAATGGTTGAGTGGCCCTGCGGGCGGTCACTATTCAGAGCGCGATATCGATACCTCAGCCACCCGAAGTGCGGCCCTGAAGCAGATTGAGGGTTCCGTCGACATGGGCAAGCCTGTCGTCGTGCATGTTTATGAAGACGCCCACCTGGCAAAGAACGCCTTTCATGACAGTCACCAGATGATGATCATCGGCCATCATGGCGATCAGCTCGAGATCTACAATCCGTGGGGTTTTACCCAATGGGTGCCCGAAACCGATTTCGTAGAAGGAAAACTCGGCTATCTCACGAATGGCCACGAGCCGGTCCCTCGGGAAATAGACGTACCGCAATGATCCCTGGCTAGAAATTCGGTGTGATAGCGGATGTTCGCCCCGGCCCGGACGCGGCACGGTGGATGGATGGTGCGAGCTCCCGAGAATGACAGCGGTCTGGGTGGATGGTCGGCGTACGGGTTCGAGATGGACCCCGACCGACTGCCAGGTGTGGCCGGTCGGCTCGGCCACATCTTCGATGACTTCGCCGATACCATGCTGCCATTGGCGACCACGGATGTCACCGAGGCGCAACTCGGTGATCCTGACGTCGGAAAGGCATGGACGGCATTTCACGAGGCGTGGTCGGCAGAGGCCAAGACTGCCGCAGGAGCGTTCGCCGAGTTTGTGCAGGCGATGGCATGCGTAACAGGAGCCTACGAGAGTGCTGACATCAAGGGTGGCCACACCATTCGCATGCTGTCGCCCAACGATCCGCCGCCGGTGACGGCCGATTCGGTTCCGGTGCAGAACGATCCGCCGGTGGCGACGACCGATCTCAGCAATCGCTTAGATCAGCTCCAGCACGATCTTCAACGCGATCTGCACGATCCGGCCACGCACCGCGATCCGCCTCCGGTGGTGCGCGATCCGGTTCCGGGATCCGCGTCCGGTCATCGGCGGTTCGAGGCGGAGGCGAGTTGAGCACCGAAAGTCCGATACGCAGGTCCGACGATGCGCTGCGGGTCCTTGACGTGGTCGCCGCCATAACGGAAGGAGCGCTGGTCCCCGCAGCCAATCTGCACCCGTTGTTCACCGAGTCGGCGATCGCCGCGTCGTATTTACTGGAGGGCCAGCAGGTGATTCCCTATGCCGTCAGGTACTTGGCCGACTGTGTACGTGCAATGGGGATCATCGCATGCAGCGAACTGGCCGAGCCGCTGCGGGGGGCGGTGCCCGCCCGCCTGGCCCACTCCTGGCTCACCGCCGCGTGTTCATCCACGCCCGATCTCGGCCGCGACGTCCTGTTCGCCCGCTGGCTGGATATGATCGCCGCGCTGCTCGACGTCCGAGCATCGATACGAAGACGGCCCGACCATGCCGGGTGACGCTCCGCGGGGCAATGTCCGGTTCGGGCGAGCGAATCACGCCGGAGCGGGCGGCTGGAGAGGGTGAGGATGTCCCCGGTGCCGGCCAATCCCCAGGCCGGAATGACCGGAACACCGGCCTACGTCCGCAACGCCCGCATGGACATCGTCGCGGCCAACACCCTGTGCACCGTTCTCTATGAGGGAATCCTCGATCCGGGTGTACTTCCGGTGAACCTCCCCCGATTCGTCTTCCTGGACGGGCGTTCCCACGAGTTCTTCGCGGACGGGGACACCATGGCCGACCACATCGTCAGCACCCTCTGCGCACCGAGGCCGGCTGCTCCCCCACCGACCGGGCCCTCAGCGACCTGATCGGTGAACTCACCACGCGCAGCGACGAATTCAGCACCCGCTGGGCCCGACACGCCGTACGACTGCACCGCACAACAAGCAAAACCCTGCACAACTCGCTCGTCGGTGACATTGAACTTACCGGCGACGCCCTGCATCTACCCGGCGACGGGCTGGTCGTCATCGCCTACAGCGCAGTCCCCGACACCCCCGCACACGAACAGCTATCATTCCTCGCCAGCTGGGCCGCCCAGCACCGGACCACCACTGACACCGGCGATCGAACCGAAGTCCACACTGATCACGCGACACGTTCCGATAACAGCTGAGCAGACCACGCCGGGCATCGACGAACTCGCCCCGCCCGCAGACCCAACAACCCGGTCGACAACAGCTACGCCACAACAGAACTCGCACCGGCGTGCCCGCAGACTGCAACTGGGCCCCTTCTCCGCCGACCAGCGTCCAGTGTTCCGGGATCGCCGCCCATGCAGGTGGCGACACTGCCATCCCGTCGGCGGATCAGCCCCAACGCGGGATCGATAAGGTGCCCAAAGGGGATTCGCGACTGCGCGCCGAACTCACAGGCTGCTACCGGAGCCGTACCGCCTGAGTAACAGAACAGCAGCACGGTACACGCCGCCACGTCGGCTCGTGCGGGCGGCTGACATTACGGTCGCCGATGCGTATGTCGCCGTGGATGACAAGTCTTACGGCAGCTTCTCTCGAGGGAATACGCGGAGCGGTTGAAGGCGATGTTGAGGCCGCGCTTGGATGTCTCCGCCGCCAGCATCCTCAGCGTAGTTGCGATACTCGAACTGGATACGCACCCACGATGACCAGGCGGTTCCCAGTTGCCCATGTTTTGCGTGTCCTGCCGAGGGCACCGAAAACGTGGGCAACTTTCGGTTGTTGCCCGGCCTGTCGTGTTTTATCGCGTGCCGGTTCGGCTTGGCGCACGTGGTGGTTCGCTCGTTCGCGGAGTCCAGCTCGGTATTTTTGGTGCGGTGTTTGTGTTCGAGTTCGGCGAACCGGTGGCGTAGCCGCTCGACCCAGGCGTCGGCGACCTCGCCACCGTTGGAGGTGGAGCAGGATTCGCGTTCGTCTAGAAGGTTGTTCCGGCGGCGGGTGACCTCGGCGATCGTCTTCGATCGCGGCGATCCGCTGCTCGATGTCGTGGCGGTCGCTGGAGCGTGGCCGCGCAGTTTGGTGGCGTAGCACGCGGTGCGGTCGGGAACGAACACTCGCTCGTTGAAGAAGGTTTGTACGCACTCCGGCAGCGCGTCTTCGCGTACGTACACCGCTCGGGGGTGGTCGACGTACGCCTCTGGGTTGCGACGCGATCCAGTTGCGGCTGACAGGTGTAGTAGCCGTAGTTCTTGCGGGTTCGCCGAACATCCGCTTGTTGCATTGCTGATGGTGCACCTAGTAGCGCAGCACGTAGGTACCCGTGGTGACCCGAGTGCATGGCAGGACCGCGCTCGCGGGGCTGGTTTGTGGAGGTGTGACATGAAAGTATTTGTGCCGCAAGGGCTATCAGATCATCGATGGCGGTGTTCGTGCCGCGCATCTGTCCAGGGAATAGGAAAAGGTTGTTGTTGATCGGCGGATCTGTCGTGGGCGTCATCATCGTGCTGGTGTTGCTTGGTATCGCTGCTGCGGCTTTGGATCCACGTAGCCGTGCAGAGCGGCGCAACCGGGTCGATTCCGGTGTGCACGAGCATGTTCGGCGGCAGTCTGCGTGGCCGAGAGCCGAACATCTACACCGTCGATGACCCCTTGTCTGTCTGGCTTCGGTTGTGCCGCTGCCAGATTCGGCCGTCAACGATGCCCGCGCGTGCCTGGTACTCGGTGCTCGCGGCACGGTTCCAATCCGTCGATCACACAGAGAGACTCCCATGCCCATCGAACCAGACGAACACCTCGGCATACGCGGGCAAGCCAATGCTGTGGTACGGGCCCTGATCACCAGCGCTGTCAGTGTGTTCGCACTGATAGTCCTCGTCGTGCTCATCTCAAAGGCGCTCGGCCTGGGTGACGAAGAGTCGGAATCGACTGCGGCGAGTACAACGAGCAGCTCTGCCCCTACCGCGACGCCGACCACACCGGCCGCTGCGCCCGCGTCCCTGTCGGATCCGCGATGCGCGCCAGCGTCGGAAAACGTTGTCGCGCAGGTGCAAGCGGGCCTCACCATGGATGGCTACCGGCTCACCAACGCCACGGTGATCATTGACGGTCGTCTCACGTTCTTCGCTGCAACGACCCTCGACGCATCCGGACAGATGGAAGAGCGTTCGGACGTGTGGATCCTGCGCGACCACGTCGTCTTCGCCTCCACCGGTGGCGCACGCAGCAACTCGCAATTCCCGAAAGCCTCGTCGTCACCGCTGAGTATCTCGCCGGGAGACGAGCGGGTGCGAGCCGTGGATGCCTGTGTAGTGGATGCGACGCGCAGAAGCTGATGCACCTGTGGGCGCGACGGATCGGGAGAGATGCCCGGATGCGGAATCCGGCCGCGCCTTCGTCGTCGGCCAGATCGCCGTCCAGTTCGGCAGCGACGTCGGAGAGGGTTCGACAGATCGGCTAGAGTTCGTCGGGCAGCAGGCGGAACGCAGTATGACCAGTGAGCGGGGTAACCGCGCGGAAAGCACGTCGGTCGAGTGTCAGCACCGCCACAGTTTCGTATCGCTCGGCTAATGACACATTGGTGGCGTCGGTGAGATCCAGGCGCATGGCCATGTATCTGTTCTGCACCTTGCGCGCGACCTGCAACAGGTCCGCCGAGATCGTGGGCACTTCGATGCGCCCGGTGTGCTCTTGTGCCAACAACCAATCATTGACCGCATAAGCGGCTTGACGATTGAGATCGTTCACCGTCGACTCCGACACGCAGATCACGGCGGTCACCCCCGCCGGGTGCTGGTCACCGTCACCACTCCGGGTGGAACTGTCGACGGTGTCGCGTTCACCTACGCGGCGGTTCCCACCCTGACCACGGTCAGTCCGACGTCGGGCACGACGGCCGGCGGAACCGCCGTCACCCTCACCGGGACGGCCCTGACCGGCGCGACCGCGGTGAGTTTCGGTGGCACACCGGCGATCTCGTTCTCCGTCGACTCCGCCTCGCAGATCACGGCCGTATCCCCTGCCGAGGCGGCGGGGACGGTGCTGATCACCGTAACGACCGCAGGGCGGAACCAGTAACGGAATCTCCTGCACCTACGCCTGACAGCGAAGAGTGGCTGGGCCGCCGGTGGGCAACGCCTCCCGGCGGCCCAGTTGCGTCGCGGTTCAGCGGATTCCACTCGGTGACAACGGTTGCGCGCGTTCGAAGTTTCCCAATTCTCGGGCGCGGCCAACTCCTCGCTACTACTGCAGCAGGCGAGCGCCGACCCCGAGTCCCGTTGTGCACACTCGAGATTGACTTTCTGGGTCGACTACTTGACGAGCTGCACACTGCAGCGCAAGATGGTGATCGGGGACGGGGAGCAATCGCCAGGCGGCACGGGGGATGGTTCGCAAAATAGCCCGAAATAACCGCGTTGGGTGGCAGCTGTACGTCCGGAACGACGACCAAATGTTTGTTCGGACTCGGTACGGGGGTTGATCAGTAGAGATGACAAAGCCGGCACGACATTTCCTGTGTCAACAAGCACATCGGCCAGAAGTCGATCTAACTCCGATATTTGCCGATTCGGCATCTAGTCGACGAACACGTCCAGCCGCGACGATATTTGCTTCGACAACATAGATTTGTCTATTTCATTTGATTCTTCTGAACCGGTGCAGACCCGGCTCAGGATGAGAGCGCCTCCCAGGCGGAGTGCGAGTAAAGAAAGGAAAGGGAAAGATGGAAGAGAACCCGGAAAAGAAGGCGTACGAGAAGCCGGTCGTTGCCAAGTGCGGGGACTTTCGAACACTTACCGGAGGGGTTTTCACGACGGAATCCGACTTGCTGGTCGGACGTCGCGGAATGATTTGATTCGGCAGCATAAGCGAGCTCGAATCGCAGGAGGTTAACAGATGACTGGCGATGCTCGGACAGGATTCGTCGTACTCCCCGATAATGAGGGAGGAGCGAGCATCGCCAGGCGTCTTCTCCCGTGGGGAAAAGTGTTGGCCGAACACCCTTCGGAACGGCCGATGATTGTTGGAAATTGCCGAGACCGGCCCATCCTGTACAAGGTTGGGCGCGCGGCGCGAGTAGTGATACTCGGACACGCTCTGATCGACGAAGACGCGGTTCTCGAGTATGCGATGTCGATTGATTCGGCAGCCCGATGGCGAGTCGTTCTCGACGCGATCGATGGATGCTTTCACTCTGTCGTCAATGTGAATGGCGACATCTATGTGAATGGTTCCATATACGGGTCTCGCAGCCTGTACCGATCTCGAGTGGACGGTATCGACATTGCTGCCGACACGGTGCACGCCCTGCAGCACCTTGTCGGCGGAGGGCTCGATGTCGGCGCCCTCGCCGCGCATCTGCTCGAGCCGATACCCCATCACCTTGCACAACGTCCGTTGCTCGATGGAATTGAGCCGATGTCCCCAGGCTCCGGGTTGATCATCACGCCGAGAGGGACGTCCCGGTCGGTCCGGGACAGGACAGAAACGACATTGGTTCGGGACCTCGACGAAGGGGCGCATGAGGTCCGGAGCCGGCTTGTGGGTGCGGTATCGGCTCGCACAGCCGCGGGTGGCACGGTTACTTCCGAGCTTTCCGGCGGTTACGACTCGACATCGATAAGCTTCATAGCCGCGAGGGGACCGGCAAAGATCAAGCTGCTGACCGCGCGCGGACGCGATTCTGCGAATGAGGACCTCGGGTGGGCTCTGCGCGCCGCAGAGCACCTGCCAGAAGTGCAACACACGATTCTCCCGGATTCCGAGTTACCTTTTACATATGCCGGGCTGGAGGATGGGCCGACCTGGTTGAACGAGCCGTCACCGCTGATCGTCGGCAGAAGTCGGGTCGGTGCGCTCGCAAGATTGGCGTCGACTTTCGGTCCCAGTGTGCATCTGACCGGCCACGGGGGTGACCACATCTTCAGTGGTTTACCCACCCGCTATCGCGATCTGCTGTGGCATCGTCCGTTCACCGCGTGGCGGGGGTTGCGGGGCTTTGGGGCCCTTGGCGGATGGCGATTGCGAGACCTGTTGTACGACGCTGTTGAGCCGACCGGTTTCCATTCGTGGTGGAAGAAGAACTCCAGGCCGGTCGTGGGTGTGCCAGAAAAGCGTAAACCGATGCTGGGCTGGGCAATTACTCCATCCGTGCCGGTGTGGGCGACAGAAACCGCTAAAAAGGCAATCAGCGAAGGCATCTTCTGGATGGCATCCGCTACTGAACCGCTGGCACCCGAGCGTGGATGTCATGTTGAACTCGAGACCGTAATCGAGGGCGCCAGAACGGTGGCGGTCTTGAATCGGATGTCGTTGGCTGCGGGTGGACCACCTTTGGCGGCACCCTATTTCGACGACAGAGTGATCTCCGCTTCCTTGTCGGTGGCCGTTCAGCACCGGGTCAGCGCGTGGACATACAAACCCCTGCTCAGAGCATCGGTACGCGGGATCGTTCCTGATGTGGTTTTGCAACGGCAGACGAAGGACGACGGCTCTCATGATGTCGAGATCGGATTGCGAAAGCATCGCGACGAACTCGTGGCGCTATGGGAAGGGTCGCGGCTCGGCGACATCGGCCTCATCGATTCGAAGAAACTGAAGCAGTTGTGCGCGAATCCCAGTTCGTTCGAATTGGAGGAGGGAACGATGTATACAACGATCGCATGCGAGCTCTGGCTGCGAGACCTGGAGCGAAATTTCGTCGAACCGCAAAATCAATAGCGCAGGAAGAACATGAGGGAACAGCAGGAACATGGATACCGTGACACTGAGACCAGGCTTGTCTTTCGTACGAACCGAGTACGGGGGTGTGATTCTAGATATGCAGCTAGGCGACTATTGGCGGCTGAATCCGGTAGCGGCGGAGGTGTTTTCGTCGCTTGTCATGGATGGCGGCGCCGATCCCATTGCGGCAGTGCTCGATCAGTTCGATGTCGACGCGGCTACCGTACGGCGTGATGTAAAAGAACTCTTGGACCACCTTCGGGATGTCGGATTGGTGCTCGCGTGAGTTATCATATGGCCCTCGGGACCGAATTCGATGCGGACGGACGCAGGGGGGAACGATTTTCCGCGAGGTGGGCTGTTCGAGCCGCGAGGATCGTTGTCATGTTGCCGCCGCGGCGAATCGAGTGGTCCTTGAAGCAATTGAACCGAGGAAGTCATCCGGCTTCGTTCGAAGATGCCGAAAGATGGAGACGGCAGGTAGTGGAAGTCAGCCCCGATGCCGCCGGACGATACGGGTGTCTGATGCGGTCTGTGGCAACCACCCTCTTGAGCCGAAGATATGGCGCGTGGACG
Source organism: Nocardia sp. NPDC004278 (assembly GCF_053602975.1). Taxonomy (NCBI): domain Bacteria; kingdom Bacillati; phylum Actinomycetota; class Actinomycetes; order Mycobacteriales; family Nocardiaceae; genus Nocardia; species Nocardia sp. NPDC004278. The sequence continues at coordinate 69,078 of NZ_JBSGEQ010000017.1, read as the reverse complement.
ACGTGGTGTGTCGGCGTTCGCACAGAACTGCCGTTCGCCGCGCACGCATGGGTCGAAGCAGACGGCAAGCTCGTCGGTGAGGCGGGAGATATGACTACATTCAGCCGACTGATCGTGGTCGGCCGGCATGCGAAAAGTGGGTGAAGATGTCAGCTGACAACGGTGACGCTCGGCAGCACGATTCGTGGCTGCGCAGAGTCGGGGCTCTGCTCAGGTTGATCGCACCACATCGAAATTCCTTGTTGGCAGCAACGGCACTTCTTCTCGTGGGTACCGGATTGTCATTGGTGCAACCACTGCTGGCCGGACAGGTCATTCGGGATGCGGTTTCGGGTGCGGCAATCATATGGTCCCTTACCGCGTTGATAGGCGCCTATCTCCTGTATGCCGTAACCGACACCAGCGGACTCTACATCCTCGAGCGATCCAGTGAGTCCGTGCTTTTGTCTGTGCGCAATCGCTTGGCCGGACATCTGCTGAGGTTGAGAATTCCCACACTCGAATCGCTCAGGGTTGGGGACTTGATTTCACGCGTGACACTCGATTCGACGGTGGTTCGGAACGCCGTCGGGGCCAGCCTCGTTCAAATATTGACCGGGTCGATCACGCTCATTGGAACCGTCGCGGTGATGATATACCTCGATTGGCTGCTGTTCTCGATCGTTATTGTTACCGTTGGTGCTGCCGCGGGTGCGATGTTGCTGGTTATGACGAGAATCGAGGTAGCCTCGACTCGATTGCAAGAGAGCGTCGGCGCACTTTCTGCAGATATTGAACGCGCGCTCACCGGCGTGCGTACGGTCAAAGTCAACAATGCCGAGGACCGTGAGCACGAGCGCTTGATCGAGGTGGCCGGTGCAGCGTTCTCCGCCGGCGTGCGCGCCGCCAGATTGAAAGCATTGGGAAATCCGGCAATGCACCTGGCGGTGACCGGTTCGTTCGTTGTTTCCCTGCTGGTCGGTGGCGTTCGGGTGGCGAATCACCAGATGGAGTTGAGCAGCCTGGTGTCGATGATGCTCCTCGCGATGAATTTGCTGATTCCGGTCGGCGATCTCTTCAATGGCTCCGTCGGGCTGCAGAAAGCCCTGGGTGCGCTCAGCCGGATAGAGTCGACACTCGAATTGCCTGCCGAGGACGTCGACGACATCCAGCAGAGCGATATCAAACCAGATGGTAGATCGACGAGCGCAACGATCGAAAAGCCGGCGGAAAATGGGCATCTCGCACTGGAGTTCCGGGACGTGCATTTCTCGTACGATGAGCGGACAATTCTCAACGGTGTGACTTTTTCGGTCCCCGCACGCGGACATGTGGCCTTGGTCGGACATTCGGGTGCGGGAAAATCTACGGTGTTCTCATTGGTGAGCAGATTCTACAATCCGGACAACGGTGACATTCTATTGGGAGGTCGGTCTTACGTCGATCGACCGCGCCGGGCATGGCGCTCGGAGATCAGCTTGCTGGAACAGAATGCGCCCCTGTTGTTCGGCAGTCTTCGAGACAATTTGACATACCGGGAGCCGGGCCTCGCTGATGACGACCTGCAGCGCGCAATACAGCTCGCCGGTCTGGCAGATCTTGTCGCACGACTGCCTCGTGGCCTCGACACTTCAGTCGGTGAGCACGGCGCTCTGCTCTCGGGCGGCGAGCGACAACGGGTGGCGTTGGCACGCGCCTTGATACGACGTCCGGTGCTGATGATGCTGGATGAGCCCACGGCGATGCTGGACACCGAGACCGAGAAGGCATTGAACGTGACCATCCAGGCAGTGCGAAAAGAGTGCGCGCTGTTGGTCATTGCCCATCGCCTGTCCACGATCCGCGAGGCGGAGATCGTCATGTTCCTCAAGGACGGGAGGATCGTCGACAGCGGCCCACACGACGAATTGGTTGCCCGGAACGGGGACTACCAGCAGCTTGTTGGCGCAACTTTGTGAATCGCCCGACGTGTAGGAGCGCATCGCCGGCGTGACGCAGATCGAGGCGCCGTTCCTGGGAGTGCTCGGTGTCCGGGTCGCGGCCCGCCGATACCGATGACGAGGACGATCACCGACCATGCGGTCAGTCGAACGGGGCTTTGTCGATGCCGCAGCTGGTACCGGCCGGGGGCAGTTGCCCGGACGTCAGGTACTCCCGCTTGACCTGTTCGGCGCAGGTGCTCGCTACGTACATGCTGCTGTGGCCCGCACCCTCGATCACGACCACCTGGGCGCTGGCAAGTTCGGCGGCGCCCGTGACCGCGCCGGACAGCGGTGTGGCCGGATCGAATCTGCTGTTGAGGACCAGAATTGGGGCCGAGGTCGAGCGATTCCACGGGCCGGTGTACCGGTCGGCGTCGTGGCCATGCCAGAAGGCGCAGACGGTGGTGTCGAAAACGCCGACTCGTCCGAAGTGTGGTATCCGCAGGTCCTCTGCGATGGCCGCGCGGCTATAGACGGCGGGATCGGTGGGCACGGCACTGTCACTGCATTGGATCGTGTAATACGCCTCGGTGCGATTGCCCAGATACGAGGCCTCAGCAATCGCCTGCAGGCCAGCGAGAGCCGGAAGGCTGGTGCCCGAATCGAACAGCGACTGCAACAGGGTGGCGAGGTCCGGGTAGGTCGACGGCTGCGAAAGCGCGCTGGCCGCACCGATGATCGCCGAATAGGTCCAGGTCTGACCCGCCACCTTGATGGGCGCCAGCCGCGCCCGCTGGGTGAGCACCGTCCATTTCAGTCGCGGATCGCCCGCACCGAATGCGCAGCGTGGACCGGCTACCGCGCACTGGCGGAGGAATTCGTCGAAGGTGTCCGCGATACCGGCGGCCACATTCTGTCTGGTGTCCAGTGGGACTGTCGTGCCCTGTCCGTCATGGCCGTTGACGTTGCCCTCGAAGTCCAGCGACCCGTCGAACACCATCGCCCGCACTCGGCTGGGGAACATGTTCGCATAGCTCGCGCCGAGTTGGGTGCCGTAGGAAATTCCGTGGTAGGTGAGTTGCGGATCGCCGACCGCGCGGCGCAGCAATTCCAGATCGCGCGCGGTATTGGCGGTGGCCGCGTGATTCAGGATCGGCCCGGCGTTGCGTTCGCAGCGGTCGGCGAATTCCTCGGCGTACGCGAAGTACTCGGCCTCGCCGCTGACATCGGTGGGCATTTCCGGGCTGGCGCCGAGGAAGGCGAGTTGTTCGTCCGTGTTCGGGAAGCAGCGGGTCGCCGAGCTGCGCGCCACCGACCGCGAATCCCAGGCCACGAGGTCGAAGCGCAACCGCAGCTCATCGGAGAACAACCACGGCCAGCGGGCCCGCTCCCGGAGCCGGTCGACGCCGGATGGGCCGGGGCCGCCGAAATTGACGAACAGGGTACCGATGCGACGGCTCGGATCAGCGGCCGGCAGCTTGATCACCGCAAGGTCGATGTGGTCGCCATCGAGCTGGTGGTAGTCCAGCGGCACTCGCGCGGCGGTGCACTGAAAGCCGTCCTGGCACTCGGACCAGTGCAGTTCCGGTGTCGGCGCGGCCTCGGCGAGACCATCGAGATAGGCGTCGACACCGTCGGTGGCCGCGGCGGGCGTGCCGAGCGCGGCGGCACTGCAGACAAGTGCGAGTACCACAGCGCTGATTCGACGAGAACCGTCACGCCGCAGTCGCGAAACCAATGGAGCCTCCTGTGCGTAGATCAACGAACCCGGGCCCCACGGGATCGGTGAAAGAAGCTGTTCCCGAGTCGCAATCGACTGGTGAGAGCAGCCCAATCGCCGAGCGGCGCCGCTGATATCTATTAGAGATTCAGCCAAATGTCAACTGCGGTAACGAATTCAGATGAAGCTTTGCTTCTGTATATCCTTGCCGGGGCGATCCGCGTCTGGTCATTGCTGCCTGGTCGGTGGCCGCGATCGCTGTCCCGAATCCAACACCAGCATGCACCCGCCGGACAACCGAACCGGAAATGGCACACGACATCGTTGCCGACCAGCCTCGCTGCGCTACGAACTCACCGCGGTCTCGCCGAGTCGGCCGAGGACATGTCGCGGTAATCCTGAGAACTGCCACTGAACGTGACTTCGAAAATCACTGAAGCGCCTTCGAGAACCGACAGTGGAGCTACCCCCGCGGCGCGTTGCCGATGATGCGGTGGATGGTGGAGCGGCCGACGCAACCTCTCGGTTTCAGCGCAAACGCTCAGCCGAGGAAGTCGACCGTCCACCAGTCAGCCTGCTGCGGTGTCGATGTCGTCGCAGCCTGGGCTGATACTGCTAGCCCGGTGGTCACCGCGGGTGCCGAGGTAGCTTTTCCGGTATCCGCCTGGGTATTACCGAGGCGTTTCGGTCCAGGTGACCGGCAGTTCGTGGACGCCGTAGATATTCATGTCGGTCTTGAGTTTCGCCTCGGCGGCGGGGATGGCGAGCTCGAGGGTCGGGAAGCGACGCAGGAGTCCGGCGAAACCGGCGCGCATCTCGATGCGGGCCAATTGCTGGCCGAGGCATTGGTGCACGCCGTGGCCGAAGGACGTGTGACCTCGGGCCGTCCGGTGGATATCCAGGGCGTCGGAGTTGTCGAAGCGCTGGGGGTCGCGGTTGGCGGCCAGCAGCGAGACAACGACGGTCGATCCCTTGCCGATCGTTTCACCGCCGAGTTCGATGTCCTCCGTGGCGTAGCGATAGAAGATGTCGGCAACGGACAGGTAGCGCATCAGTTCCTCGACGGCATCGGGTAGCAGACCCGGGTCGGCGCGCAGTTCGGCCAGCTGCTCCGGATGCTCGAGGAGCGCGAAGGTGCCCAGTGCCAGCATGTTGGCGGTGGTCTCATGGCCTGCGAGCAGCAGCATGAAGGCGATGCCGACCAACTCCTCCATGCTGAGGTCGTCATCGCGGGCCAGATCGGACAGTATGTCCTCGCCGGGTTCGGCGCGCTTGCGGGTGACCAGTCCGGCCAGGTACGTGGTCATCGCGCCGTACGCGGCCATCTTCTCTTCCAGCGACTGGTCCCTGACCAGGAACTTGGCCGAGTTGACCTGGAAGGTCTCCCGGTCGGCATAGGGCACACCGAGCAGTTCGCAGATCACCAGCGAGGGCACCGGCAGCGTGAACTCTTTGACCAGGTCGACCGGCGGGGTGCGGCGCGCCAGCTCGTCCAGCTGCCGCTCGACGATGTCGGTGATGTGCTCTTCGAGCTGTTTCACGCGTCTGACGGTGAAGGCGCCGGTGAGCTTGCGCCGCAGCCGGGTGTGGTCCGGCGGGTCCATGGCGACGAACAAGCCCGGCACCTGTGGGGACGGCTCGTTAGAGCTGGGCATACCGGGAGTCTCGTATGGCACGTGGACAACGCCGATGTCCTGGCGGGAGCTGAACCGGGTGTCGGCCAGGAGCTTGCGGGCCGCGTCGTAGCCGGTGACGAGCCAGCCCTCGTGACCATCGGGAAAGACCATGGGGCTGACCGGGCGAGCCTCGCGCAGCCGAGTGATCTCGGCGGGCGGGTCGAAGGGGCCGGCATCGCGCTCCATGGGAAGGCCGTGCGGAATGGGGTGATTCATTGAATTTCCTTTCGTAGCCCTTATCGGACGACGGTGATCGCGCCGGACGGACACAGCTGGACGGCCTCGCGCACGGCCGACTCCCGCTCGGGCGCGGGGGTGGACTCCAGCGCCACCACCCGGCCGTCCTCGATGTCCTGGTCGAACACTTCGGGGGCGGTCAGTGCGCACATACCGGCGCTGATGCAGCGCTCGCGGTCAACCCTGATTTCCATTGGTTCCCCTTCTTCCCGCATGACCGGGAGGGAGCGCGCCGTAGCCGAGCGCTTCGGTGCGCAGCTCGATGACATCGGGGATCACCTTGTCCCCGTATGTCTTTCGCGGCCCGAAGGTCGCCATTTCTGAATCGACCCGACACCGAGCCTACGCCGTGTTCGACCTATTGGAGGTCCGATCTTGTTTCGGCTCTTCGCATTTCGCGTACCGGACGATCTCGGACCTCCCCCGGTCGCCGACGCTCCATGACCCGTGCTGACGGATCCGGCGGCGTCAGGCGGCGGTGGCGTGGCGGATGATGATGTTGCCGTATGAGTTTCGCGCGTAGACCTGCACGATGTCGTCGGTGTCCCCGGAGCGGGCGACCGGTTCCATCAGGTTCTGTACGGTGCCGCTCGAGGCGTTGGTTTCCACTCGCGCCGCGCTGCCCGGGCGGATGCCCACCTCCAGTTCGCCTGTGGAGGTTTCCAGCCGCAGCACGCCGCGCGAGGCTTCGCCGATGCGGATGTCGCCCTTGGCGACTTTCGCGGTCACCGCACCGCGCGTGCGATCGAGGACGATGTCACCGGCGGAGACCTCCACCTCGCAGTCGCCGAGTTCGCCGGTGCTCAGCACACGACCCACACCCGCGGTGGCCTTCAGGCGGGAGCCGGTGGGCACCTCGATGGTCACCTCGATCGACGGGTTGCCACCGAACGGGGTGTAGGTCCGCCAGTCCTTCGGCGTCTGCACGGTCAGGGTGCCGCCGACGAAATCGACCCGGGTGTCCTCGGCGGCGCGGACGTCGCCCTTCTTGGACGCATCGGCCGGGCGGACCTCGACGACGGTCTCGGTACGGTCGGAGGCGATCACGGTGACGTTGCCGGAAAGCACCTCGACGGCGACGGCGATCGGTTCCAGGGTCTTGAATGCGGGCATGGCTGGCTCCTTCAGTGGGTGAAGCGGTTGGTATGTGAACCGGGAGGCATTCCGTGGTTCGGAAGCCGCACTCGCTGTGCTGTTCACGCCGATTACTTTCGCCAGCGCGGCTGATATCGAGCTGACGCCGAGCTGACATGGCCACCGACACGATGTTTTACCTGGTCACAGCTGGTTTAGGCGACGAACGGGCAGGCATTGAACCGCCTGCCCGGCAACTTGTTTCGCCTAGGGCCTCGGAGCAGTTGCCCCCAGGGGGCGGGCGATCCGGCGACCGCCGATCATCCACGGCAGAATGGTCCGGTGCAGATCGGGGTACTAGGACCGCTGGAGATCCGAGTGGATGATGGCGGATTGATCGAGATATCTGGTTCTCGGCTGCGGGCGCTATTGATCGCCCTCGCGCTCGAACCCGGTCGCGCGGTCCCGAAAACGCAGCTGGTCGACTGGATTTGGGGTGAGCAGCCGCCCTCCGACTCGGCGAATGCCTTGCAGGCGCTGGTCTCCCGGCTGCGCAGGGCGCTGCCGGACGGATCGCTCGATGTGCAGGCCGGTGGATACCGGCTGGCGGTGCAACCCCAGGCGGTCGACGCCGTGCGGTTCGAACAGCTACTCGACCAGGCCCGCGGCGGTACGGATTTGCAGCGGGCCCCGCTGTTGCGCGATGCCCTCGCCTTGTGGCGCGGTGCGCCCATGCACGACGTCGAGGTACGGGAAAGCGCGGCCGTCGACGCGGTGGTCACCCGGTTCGAGGTGCTGCACCTGACCGCCTTGGAGGACCGATACGAAGCGGAGATCCGCCTCGGCCGGGGTCCGGAAGTGGTCGCCGAGCTGACCGAGGAGGTGGCCCGGAATCCGGTGCGGGAACGGCTCGTCGCCGCGCTGATGCGGGCACTGGCCGCCGCGGGTCGCGGTGCCGAGGCATTGACCGTGTATCAGCGGGCGCGCGAAGCCCTCGCCGACGAGCTGGGCGTGGACCCCGCACCGGAGCTGTCCGCACTGCACGTCGCGCTGCTGCGCGGTGAAGTGGGTGCGCGGGAGGAAGACCGCACGACGAACCTGCGGGCCGAGTTGACCAGATTCGTCGGCAAGCATGCCGACATCGCCGCGGTGCGCGCACTCCTGGCCGACCATCGGCTCACCACATTGACCGGACCCGGCGGCTCCGGAAAAACCCGGTTGGCCCTGGAAACCGCGCGGACTCTGCTCGACGACCTACCGGACGGGGCCTGGCTGGTGGAACTGGCGTCCGCCGACGCGGGTGGTGACGTGGCGCAGGCGGCGCTCGCCGCGCTCGGGCTCCGGGATGCACTGCTCGGCGGCGCACCGAATGCGGAACCGATGGAGCGGCTCATCGCGGCGATCCGCGAGCGCGAAACGCTGTTGATCCTGGACAACTGTGAGCACGTGATCGAGTCTGCGGCGGCGTTCGCCCACCGAGTGCTCGGGGAATGTCGGCGGCTGCGGATTCTTGCGACGAGCCGAGAACCGCTCGGGATTACGGGTGAGGCGTTATGGCAGGTCGAGCCGTTGGCATTGCCCGGCGAAGGCGCGAACCCGGACGAGATCGAGTCCTCCCCGGCCGTTCAGCTGCTCCGGGACCGAGCCGGCGCGGTGCGCCAGGATCTCGCGGCCGATGCCCACACCCTGTCCACCATGGCGCGCGTCTGCCGGGCGCTCGATGGCATACCGCTGGCGATCGAACTGGCGGCGGCCAGATTGCGCACCATGTCCCTCGATCAGCTCGCCAACCGCCTCGATGATCGGTTCCGCCTGCTGACCGGCGGCAGCCGCACCGCGATACCGCAGCACCGGACGCTGCGCGCGGTGGTCGACTGGAGCTGGGAACTGCTCACCGACGCCGAACGGATGGTCCTGCGCAGGCTCGCGGTGTTCTCCGGCGGCGCGAGTCTGGATGCGGCCGAACAGGTTTGCGCGGGCACGGGGGGTGGGCCCGAAGGGCAGGGGGACGGGATGAACACCGCAGTCGAGCAGTGGGAGGTGCTCGAGCTGCTGACCGCGCTGACCGAGAAATCGCTGCTGCTCATCGCGGCGGACGACGGGCCGCGCTATCGGATGCTCGACACGATCAAGCAGTACGCCCGCGACCGGCTCGTAGAGGCGGACGAAGCGGATTCGGCGCGCCGAGCGCATCTCGCATACTTCACCGGACTCGCCGCCACCGCGGAGCCGTATCTGCGCCGGGCCGAGCAATTGGAGTGGCTGGCCACGCTCGAGGCCGAGCACGACAACATCGCGGTGGCGATGCGCGGCGCGCTCGCGGCCGACGACGCGACCGGGGCGATCCAGCTCGCGGCGGCCGCTGGCTGGTACTGGTGGCTCGGCGGGCACAAGGCCGAGGGCACGGAGCTTGTCATGGCGGCCGCCGACCTGCCCGGCGAGGTGGACGATGCCACCCGGGCCACGGTGTACGGGCTGGTTGTGCACTTCCTGAGTTCCGGGCGCAATGACGAGCATCAGGTGGCGGAATGGATCCGCAAGGCGTACCAGCTCAGCCGGGGCATCCGGGGCCACCATCCGGCGCTGAGTTTCGTTGTCGCGCTGGAACGCATGTTGCGGGGGCCGGACGAGTATCTGCCCGCATTCGAATCGCTGCTCACCGACGACAACCCCTGGGTGCGTGCGCTGGCCAGGCTGCAGTTGGGCAAGATGCGGATCGTGCTGGGCCAGGACGGGCAAGAGGCGGACGCGTATCTGGAGACGGCGCTCGCCGAGTTCCGGGCCGTCGGTGAGCGCTGGGGGATTTCGTTCGCGCTGACCGAGTTGGCGGATCGGATGGCCACCCGCGGTGAATTCGCTAGTGCGTGTGAGCTTTTCGAGCAGGCGATCGCGGTGGTCACCGAGGTCGGCGCGATCGAGGATGTGGTCCCGATGCGAGCGCGGCAGGCTCAGTTGCATTGGCTGCTTGGCGATCCGGAGGCGAGCGCGGCCGCGGTGGCCGAGGCGCAGCGCTGCGCGGATCAGGCCGCCTGGCCGAATGCGCTGGCCGAGGTGGCCCTGGCAAAGGCGGAGCTGGCCCGTTGGGGCGGCGACACCGAGCAGGCATACCGGCAGATCGACGTCGCGACGACCATGCTGGGCAAAGACGCGGAGCAGCCGCACAACAGCGCGATGATCCATGGACTGCGCGGCTTCCTGGCGCAGGACCTAGACGAAGCCCGTGCCCACCACGCCGCGGCGTTCCGGGCGGCATCCGAAGCCGGGCATGCTCGCCTCATCGCAAATGTGCTCGTCGGCATCGCGGATCTGGCGCTGCGTGCGGACCAGAACGGGCAGGCCGTGCGGCTGCTCGCGGCGAGTGCGGGAGTGCGCGGGCTGTCGGATCGTTCGCTGCCGGATGTGGACCGGATCGAGCAGATAGCACGACGCCGCCTCGGTGACACGAAGTTCACCGAGGCGGCGCGAACGGGCGCGGAGGCGGATTGGCAGGAACTGGTCGCTTCTACACTCGCTTGTTGAAAGTGGCACGGGACCACAGGAATCCGACGATGGCGAACCCGGCGCACCAGGCCAGCGCCACGGCGGTGTAGCCGCCGGACGGGTGGCCGGTGAGAAATCCACGCAGGGCTTCGATGATCGGCGTGAAGGGCTGATACTGCGCGAACTGCCGGATGCCCTGTCCCATCTGGTCAGCGGGCACGATCGCGCTGCTCAGGAATGGCAGCATGATCAGCGGCACCACGCTCATGCCCGCGGACTCCGGGGTCTTGGCGGCCATACCCAGCGCCACCGTGAGCCAGGAGGCCGCAAACGATGTCGCCACAATGACCCCGATCGCGCCGAACCAGTCCGTTGCGGTCGCGTCCGGCCGGAAGCCCAGCGCGAAGGCCACGCCGATGATCGCCGTAATGGCAACCACATTGGTCAGCATGGTGGCCACGACGTGGCCGATCAGGATGGCGCTGCGGGAGACGGACATGACCTTGAACCGGTTGATGACGCCCTTGGCCATATCGGAACTCACCGATACCGCGGTGCCCGACAGCCCGTAGCTGATGGCCAGCAGGATCATTCCCGGTGTCGAGTAGTTGATGTACTCTTCGCCGACATTGAACGCGTTGCCGAAGACGTACACGAAGATCAACATCATCACGACCGGCATCAGCGCGGCATTGAAGATCGTGACCGGAGTCCGGGCGATGTGCTTGAAGTTGCGGCGCAGCATGGTCGACGAATCGGCCAGCGATGCGGAAATGGTGCTCATTGTGCGACAGCCTCCGTGGTAGCGCGCCCGGTCAGGGCGAAGAAAACATCATCGAGATCAGGGGTATGGATGGAGACCTCGGCGGCCTCGATCGAGTACGCGGCGAGCCGATCCAGCAGGTCCCGCAGGAATTTCGAGCCGCCGTCGCCCGGCACCCGCAGGGCCAGGGCCTCGTCGTCCCGGGTGGCGCCGGGCAGGATCCGCACCGCCGCATCCAGTTCCGTGGCGTCGGTGAACCGGAGCCGGATGTGGCTGCCGGGCACCCGCCGCTTGAGCTCATCGGCAGTGCCTTCGGCGACGATGCGGCCCTGGTCGAGCACCGCGATCTTGTCGGCCAGCTGATCGGCTTCCTCGAGGTACTGGGTGGTGAGGAAGATCGTCACGCCATCGGCCGTCAGCTCCCGGACGATTTCCCACATGGTGCGACGGCTGCGCGGATCCAGTCCCGTGGTCGGCTCGTCCAGGAAGACGATGTCCGGCTTGGTGACCAGCGTCATCGCCAGGTCCAGCTTCCGACGCATGCCGCCGGAGTAGGTCGAGGCCAGCTTGCCCGCCGACCCCTCCAGATCGAATCGTTCCAGCAGTCCGCCGACCACCTGCTTGCGCTGGGCACCCCGCATGCGGTGCAGATCCGCCATCAGTTCCAGGTTCTCCGCACCGGTCAGCAGATCGTCCACCGCGGCGAACTGACCGGTGACCCCGATCACCTTGCGCACCGCTTCGGGCTCGGCCGTGAGGTCGTGCCCGGCGATGTGCGCCGTGCCGCCGTCGACCTTCTGCAGGGTGGTCAGCACGTTCACCGTCGTCGTCTTGCCCGCTCCGTTCGGACCGAGCAGCGAGAAGATCGTGCCCGCATCGATATTCAGATCGATGCCGTCGAGGATCGTCTTGTCCCCGTATGCCTTCCGCAGCCCGGAGGCCGCGATTGCTGCGTTGTTCATGTGAACACCGTCGCCAGCCCGGCTGATACCGACCTGATAGCGACCTGACACGCCGACTGATACGGTATTTGACCTGGTCACAGCGGACCAGGGGTGGCAAACGATCCTATTCGGGCGACTGCTGTCCGGCCGCGATAATGTCCGCCAACTCGCGATCGGTCGCGCTGAGCTCCCGGTCCGGCTCGTCTTTGCGCCTGGAGCGGATATACAGCCATTGCAGCAGCCCCGTACCGAGCACTCCGGCCGCCAGGGTGGCCAGACCGATCTTCCAGCCGGGCGGGCGCCAGGTCAGTTCCAGGTCGGCGTCGTGGGTGCCCGCGGGGATATCCACGGCGACAAAGGACTTGGCCACGGTCGTGAACGGGATCGGCTTGCCGTCGAGGGTGACCCGGTAGCCGGGCCAGCCCAGTCGGGCGAACACCACGCGGCCGCCGGTGTCGGAGGAGACCCGCACACGGCTGTCGGTATTGGTCTCCGATACCGAAGAGGCAGTGACGTTTCGGGTGTCGGCGACTCGGCCGTTCACCGTGGAGACCGGGCCGTTGATCCGCTCCAGCACGGCGATGTAGCGCTCGTGGCCCGGGTAGTCGACCCACTGCCAACCCTCTGGGGCGGGCTGGTTGCGAGCGTCGGGAAACAGGGCCTTCTGCAGTACGACCCGGTCGATGAGCATCAGATCGACGAGCGGGCGACCGGTGCTGCGCTCGGGTGCGAAAACGCGGCGGTAGGCGTCGGGGCAGACGCTGGAATCCCAGCGCATGCACAGCATTTCACCGAAGTAGTAGTGGCCGGTCGGGGTGTATCCGTTGACGTAGTTCAGTTCCATGTCCTCGGCGTAGTTGCCGAAAACCAGTGAACCGTAGGCGCCTTCGAGATTCTTGTCGCTCGGCTGCAGCAGCCCGCGCTCGCCGAGCTGGAGGGTGGTGCCGGTGAAGTCGGGGAACGCCGCTCGTGCCTCGGCCCGGTTCGCGGGCAGATGCCACGGCATCGGCGTCGGCTGGGCGGCATTGACCTGGTAGTAGGCGATCGGGAACATTGCGACGATGGTCAGCGCCACGGCCGCGGCGGTGCCCCGGCGCAGGCCGAGCCACACCACGCCCGCGCCTACCGCGGCGATCACCAGCGCCGCCGTGATGTGCCGGAACACGTTGTGTGGGTCCGCGGAGAACGACCGCACCCACAGCGTCAGGATCAGCACCCCGGCGGCGATGCCGCGGTTGCGCCAATTCCGGACGGTGCCATAGCGGCCGAGCAGCACGCCCACCAGCACGAGCAAGCCGATCGCCAGCATCGGCAGCACGCGGACCGGCCAGCGCAGCGGTCCGATCGTGCCGGGGCCCGCGGTCCACATCAGCATGATGAGCGTGAACAGCGCGACCGCGGACAGTTCCTGCCAAGCCTGCCGCGCCCGGCCCCAATCAATGAAGGCAAGTGCCGGAATCAGGAACCAGGCGACGTAGGTGAGCGGCATCGGCTGGATATAGCCCCACCAGGACGTGAAGGCGGGCAGCGTGCTCGGCAGGCTGGCATTCAGCGATTCCGACCAGGGAATGGTGAGGAACTGGTCGTTGATAATGCTGGAGACGCCGCGCCAGGTCACCTTCGCCGCCAGCATGCTCGGCAGGAACGTGAGCAGTCCGGCGAGCCCGGCGCAGGCGGCCGCAAACGCGAGGCGCAGCACCGGTTTCCACGCGCGGCGGTACACGATCTCCCCGACGGCCACCGCGAGCAGCATCAGCGCCGCTTCCACGGCCGGGAAGATGTACTGCGTCGAGATGGTCAGATACAGATACCCGAACACCGGAACGGGACCGGCCTTGCCACGGGTGTAGCGCACCGCGGCCGCCCAGGCGTGCACCAGCCAAGCCGTGCCGGTTAGGGCGGTCATCCAGCTGGCCTCGTCGAAGAACAGGAAGAAACCCGACAGCGGGAACGCGATGCCCGCCGCGGCCGACCACGCCGGGCGGCCACCGTAGGCCAGGCAGATCCGATACACCCCGAGGGCGGCGATGATCGAGAAGACCAGTTTGACGATCGTCGCGTACAGCGCCAGATTGTCGACCGACGGCGCGATCAGGTCGATCAACAGCTGCGGCGGATTGAACAGGCCCGCATCGTCGATGGTGTTGTTGCCCGACATCCACCGATCCGGCCACAGCACCGGAAACTGTCCGTTGCGCAGCGCCCGCCCCAGCGCCACCCACAGGCCGGTGTACTGGGATTCGGTGTCGTCGGTATAGAAGTGACGGCCGTTGGCCAGCAGGACCGCGGCGTATCCGGCGATGACCCCGATCGCCGTGACCGCTGCCCACCGCGAGATATCTCGCCGAGTGGGCTCGGAAGTGGAGTTCTGCGTGGCCCCCGAAGGTTCGGCCAGCGCCGCCTTCGACACTGCACTGTCCGTCACGAGTTCCACACCCTCCTCGGCATGCCCGTATTCGATGCCCTCATGCCGCGAGCACGAACAATTTCTCACGGCCACCGGCGATCAACGACCGGTGCAGGATACGAGATTCATATGGACCGAACAGCTCATCCAATGTCTGCTCGGTAAAGCGATGGCTTTGCGCCCCCTCACCGGCGTCGGTGTAGCGGCGAGCGATCGCGGCCACTACGCGGTTACTGCTGGACGCCAGGTTCCGGATCGGTTCGGCGATGATGACGTGCTTGTGCGCGGCCGCCAGCATCCGGTCGAGGACGGGAACCGGCTCGGGCAGGAACTGGTACATGCTCGCCTGCATCACCAGATAGTCGGCCTCCGGAAACGGGTCGTCGGAGTGCACGTTCCACACCGTGCCGTGCCCGCCCGCGTCGTTGAGACGAGCGATGAACCGGCTGTTCAGATCCAGGCCGATATAAGTGCCCGCTCGCCCGCGCAGGTAGCGGGTATACAGCGTTGCCGGACCACAGCACACGTCGACGACATCGGCGTCCTGGGGGATCAGCTCCGCAATCGCGCGAAACCGGGCCTGATAGTGCCGCCCGTACAGCCCCCGCATGAGCAGTTGGTAGACGGTTGCGTTGCGGTAGACCAGGCTGGTTCCCAATAGATTCCTTTGCGGACTGTTGGAGATCGGCTGCCGCGCCGGATGGTACGGGATGAGCGGGAGCGGGTCCATGCGGGGCCATGGTCGCACCTGCCGTTTCGCCGCCGTGTGAGGTCATGTTTCGAATAACTCTCGCGGCTCGCAGCCGCCGCGCCGGTATCCATAACGATCCGCTGGCGCGTCTGCATTCGGCTATACATTCCGTGGATACGGCAATATGCTCCCACTCGTGTCGAATCTGCGGATCAGCGAGGTTGCTGCTTTGATGGGTGTCAGCGATGACACCGTGCGGCGGTATATCGATCAGGGGCGACTGAACGCGATCCAGCTGGACAGCGGCCGCAAGGGCGTGAGCGGCCGTGAGCTGGCGGAATTTCTACAGGCCAACGCCGAGGCGCCGGAGCCCGGTGCCACGGTGGCCGTTTCCGCGCGGAACCGGATGCGCGGGATCGTGACGCGAATCGTGAAGGACACGGTGATGGCCCAGGTCGAGATGCAGGCCGGGCCCTTCAAGCTGGTGTCCCTGCTGAGCCGGGAATCGGTCGACGAGCTCGGCCTCGAGGTCGGCAGCGTGGCGGTTGCGTCGGTCAAGTCCACCCACGTTGTTGTAGAAATCCCGGAAAGTTGATGAGGATGAGGATGATTCGTTCGCTGAGTGCGGTTGCCCTGACCGGCGGCGTCGCCTTGACACTGGTCGGCTGTGGATCGGATAAATCATCCGACCCGGCCCCCACCGACAAGATCTCCGGAACGGTGACGGTATTCGCGGCCGCATCGCTGACCGGGACGTTCACCGAACTGGGCAAGCAATTCGAGGCCGCACACCCCGGCACCAAGGTCGTCTACAGCTTCGGCGCGAGTTCGGCGCTGGCGGAACAGATCAGGCAGGGCGCCCCCGTCGATGTATTCGCCTCGGCGGCTCCGAAGAACATGCAGCAGGTCGTCGACGCGGGCGATATCACCGCCAAGCCGGTGACCTTCGTGCGCAACCGCCTCGAAATCGCGGTCCCCAAGGGCAATCCCGGCCATATCACCGGACTCGCCGACTTCGGCAAGACCGAACCGAAGATCGCGCTGTGCGCCGAGCAGGTGCCGTGCGGCGCCGCCGCCAAGACCGTATTCGAGGTCGCGGGTGTCAACCCGCAGCCCGACACCCGCGAGGCCGACGTCAAAGCGGTGCTGACCAAGGTGACCCTCGGCGAGGTGGATGCGGCGCTGGTCTACCGCACCGATGTGCAGGCCGCGGGCGACAAGGTGGAGGGCATCGACTTCCCCGAGGCCGATAAGGCGATCAACGACTACCCGGTCGCACCACTGGCCAAGGCACCCAACTCCGCTGCCGCCGCAGCATTTGTCACGTTCATCGAGTCCGACCAGGCCCGCGCGGTCTTCACCAAGGCGGGATTCGACAAGCCGTGATCCGGACGTCGGCGCGACGGCGGGCAGCACGCGGGCGGCGGCCGCTCATCCTCGTGCTGCCCGCCGTCTGCGGCTTGGCGTTCCTATTGTTGCCGCTGGTCGGACTGCTGCTGCGCGCGCCCTGGCACGGCATGCCCGACCGCTTGTTCAGCGCCGAAGTCGGCCGGGCACTGCGCCTATCGCTGGTATGCGCAAGCCTGGCGACTGTCGTCTGCCTGGTATTCGGTATCCCACTGGCATGGCTGCTCGCACGCGGCGAGATACCGGGACTCGGATTCGTCCGGGCACTGGTGACCGTCCCGCTGGTACTGCCGCCGGTCGTCGGCGGGGTCGCATTGCTGCTGGTATTGGGCAGGCGCGGCATCATCGGCCGCCATTTGAACGAATGGTTCGGTGTCTCACTGCCTTTCACCACCGCCGGGGTCGTGGTCGCCGAGGCGTTCGTGGCGATGCCGTTCCTGGTCATCTCCGTCGAAGGCGCACTGCGTGGAGCCGACCCCCGCTATGAGGAGGCCGCCGCGACCCTCGGTGCATCGCGCTGGCTGACCTTCCGACGGGTCACCATGCCCTCGGTCATGCCGGGCGTGATCGCGGGCGCGGTGCTGTGCTGGGCCCGCGCACTCGGCGAATTCGGCGCCACCATCACCTTTGCGGGCAATTTCCCCGGCAAGACCACGACCATGCCGCTGGCGGTATACCTGGCCCTGGAAACCGATCCCCAGGACGCGATCGTGCTCAGCCTGGTACTCCTGTTCGTCTCGGTGGCCGTACTCGCGGCGCTGCGGGACCGGTGGACCCGAGACGCGATATGACCCTCGACGCCGAAATACGCATCACCCGTGGCAGATTCGAACTCGACATCAACGTCACCGTGGCAGCCGGAGAAGTCGTCGCACTGCTCGGCCCCAATGGGGCGGGCAAGACCACCGCACTGCGGGCGCTGGCCGGACTCACCCCACTCACCGGCGGGCGCATCCGGCTCGACGAAAACACCTGGGACGCACCGCCGAAGCTGTTCACCCCCGCCGAGCGCCGCGCGGTCGGCGTCGTATTCCAGGACTATCTGCTGTTCGCGCACATGTCCGCCCAGGACAACGTCGCCTTCGGACTGCGTGCCCGCGGACAGCACCGCCGCGCGGCCCGCGACCGCGCCGAATATTGGCTCGACCGGGTCGGCCTCGCCGAACACCGACACGCCAAACCCCGCGCGCTGTCCGGCGGCCAGGCGCAGCGCGTTGCCCTGGCCCGCGCGCTGGCGACCGATCCGCAGCTGCTGCTGCTCGACGAACCGCTGGCCGCGTTGGATGCGAGCACCCGTTTACAGGTTCGCTCCGACCTCGCTCACCACCTCGCCGACTACACCGGGCATACGGTGCTGGTCACCCACGATCCGCTCGACGCCATGGTGCTCGCCGACCGCCTGGTCATCCTCGAAGACGGCAATATCATCCAAGAAGGACCACCCGGCGAAGTGGCGCGCAGACCTCGCTCCGACTATGTCGCAAACCTGGTGGGCCTCAACCTCTATCGCGGCACCGCCCACGGCAATACCGTCGACCTCGACGACGGCGGAACACTCACCGTGGCCGAACCGGCTCAGGGCCCAGTGCATGTCGCGTTCCCGCCCAACGCGGTGAGCCTGCACCCCGAACAACCCGCGGGCAGCCCGCGAAACACCTGGCCGGTCACCATAATCGGGCTCGAACAGCACGCCCACACCACCCGAGTCCGCTTGGACGGCAGCCCATCGGTCCTCGCCGACGTCACCCCTGCAACCGTCGCCGATCTGCGCCTGCACAACGGCGCACCATTGTGGGCCGCGGTCAAGGCCACCGAAGTCCACATCTACCCGGCGTGATCCGCCCAACCTGACGCCTGCGACTCGACCGCCAAGCGCTACGTCCGCGACGTATCCGGGAATCGCCCCAGGTCACGGATCCGCCGCGCATCCCACTCATTGGACACACCGCTGCCTAGACTGACTGCCATGCGACTGAGCACCCGCAATCAACTCGACGGCACCGTCATCTCGGTCACCCGCGGTGAAGCGATGGCTGTCGTACGAGTCCGACTCACCGGAGGCGATGAAATCACCTCCTCCATCACCCGCGATGCCGCCGACGACCTCGCACTCACCGACGGCACCCCCGTCAAAGTCCTGATCAAATCGACCGAAGTCACCCTCGGCATCGACTAGCTCCATCCGGCCGCCCGGTCTCGATCGGGCGGCCGGACTCAGGGGATCGACCATCCTCCGCACCATCCCATGGCGCCCGACTTTGCAGCACACCCGCACAGGCGGAGCAGCCCCGATGCCAGTAACCGAGTCCGACAGGAAGATTCGGCTTCGACGGCAGCTGGATCATCAGTGGTCGAGGAATGCGGTGAGCTCTGCATCGACGGCGGCGGGATCATCCTCATGGGCGTTGTGACCCGCGCCTGCGAGCATTCGCAGCGTCGCCCCGGGGATCAGTTGTGCGAGCGGCTGCGCTTGCGAGGGGCTCACGACACTATCCAGTTCTCCCCAGAGGATCAGCGTCCGTGCCCTGATCGTGCCCGCCTCTCGTTGCACCTCGGCCAGATCGAGACTGCGTGGCTGCTTCCACATCGCGGTGCGGTTGTCTGCCTGGCTCTGCGGGATCCAGTACGTGTCCGCGAGTTCCTTCGTCAACGTCTCGGGGTGGGCGTACGCTCCGCGCAATCCGGCCACATAGATGTCCTCGGTCATCACCCGCGTGGCCAGTTCACCCAGGACGGGCGTTCGCATCAGCCGCATGTTCATATTGAGCTCGGTATCCAGAACCAGTGGTGAGATGAGCACCAGTTGATCCACCTCCGAGGGATATCGCGCAGCGAAATCCACCGCGACAGAACCACTCAGGGAATGCGCCAGCACGGAGACACGGGTGCGGCCGATCGCAGAGATGAACTGCCGCAAGGACTCCGCCATCGCCCGCACGTCGTATCCGAAATCCGGATCGTGCAGCGTGGTGCAGCCCGAACCCGGCAGGTCGACCGCATAGACGGTGTGATCCGTGGCAAGCGCGGCAATGATGTCGCGGTAGGTGTACGACCAGAGTGTCCCACCCGGCAGCAGAACGATGGGCGGTCCCTCGCCCGCCTTCAGATAGTGAAAGCGCGCCACCGCGGTGTCGATGAACTGCCCGCCATCGAGTGTCGGCGACTGCACGCCGCGATCCACCGAGCTGTCCGCATGCGATGCCGCCGACGGCATCGCCACGCTGACGGACAGCAAAGCGACGATCGTGGACAGCGCTCGCGACCACCGGTGTCGGCGTAACGTCCTGTCGTTCGCCATTCGATTCTCCTTTCGCATAAGCGTTCCCGCAGTAGCAGGCTCGTGTCCTGGACGAGCCGGGCAGCTCGTTCGTGACGGGTTCCGGCAATGCCGTGTGTCACACCCAGGAACGCCGTCGGTCAGGACTGCCGGATCGCGGCAACGTCGAACTCGAGGGTGACCTTCGGGCTGATGCCCAGGGCCGCCTTCCAGTGCACGCCCCAGTCCTTGCGGTTGATCGTGACGCTGCCCGCGAAGCCGGCTCGGAGGGCGCCCTGCTCATCGATGTCCGTACCGGTCAGTTCGAAGTCCACGGTGACCGGCCTGGTGGCACCGCGCATGGTCAGATCACCGGTGACCGTGATGCTGGTCGAGTCGAACCGCTCCACCCGGGTCAGGGTGTAGGTGATCGTCGGGTGGTCGTCGACGCCCAAGAACTTTTTGCCCAGTAGATCGTCGCGCTGCGGGTTGTCGGTGTCGATGCTCTTCGCCTGGATCGTGAGCTGGGCGCTCGATTTCGAGGGTGCGGCGCCGTCCAGGTGCGCGCTCCCCTCGAACGCACCGAACCTCCCGCGCACCCTGGTAGACATTGTGTGCCGGGCAATGAACCCGATCCGCGTGTGGCTGGTATCGAGGACGTAGTCGCCGGTCAGTTCGCTGAGTTCGATCGTGGTTGACATGGTCTGTCACTCCTGGTGAGCTATCGGATTTTCGTGGGTGTTGCGCGAGATGGTGCGCGCGATGGCGAGGGCGGCGAGTTTGTCGGGATTGCGGATGCCATAGCCGTTGCCGACCCTGCCGTCAACGATTTCGAGTAAGACGACGCCTTCGAGGTGATCGCCGGTGTAGATGGCAACAGCGGGCTCGCTGTTGCAGTTCACCGGCTCGATCCGCATGTCCGGCCTGCGCTGTATCGGGCCGAACAGCGCGATGAGAATCGAGGCCACCTGCTGCGCACCCGTCATCACCAGCTGGCCCGCCGCAGTGGCTTTGCCGCCACTGTCGGTGGTCCAGGTGACATCCGGTGCGAGCATCGACATCAGGCCCGCCATATCACCGGTGGTCACCGCCGTCATGAACCGTTCGGTGAGCTCGGCGGTGCGCGCGGCATCGATGGGCCCGAACCGGTTGCGCCGCGCCTGCACGTACTCGCGGGCCCGGTACGCCAGCTGGCGCACCGCCGTCACGGATTTGCCTACCGCCGTGGCGATGTCGTCATAGTCGAAGCCGAATACCTCGCGCAGAACGAACACCGCGCGTTCATCGGGGGTCAGCGTTTCCAGCAGCACGAGCATCCCCATCGACACCGATTCGGCGAGCACCATATCGGCCGCGGCATCGTGTTCGGTCAACAGCAACGGCTCGGGCAGCCACGGGCCGAAGTAGTCCTCGCGACGCCGGGCATTGGCCCGCAGCGCGTTCAGTGCCTGACGGGTAACCAGTTGCGCCAGATACGATTTCGTGTCCCGCACGGTCGTGAGGTCTACCTGGGCCCAGCGCAGGTAGCTATCCTGCAGCACATCGTCGGATTCGGTTGCGGAGCCGAGGATTTCGTAGGCGATGGTGAACAGCAGCGGGCGCAACAGGGTGAACCGCTCGGCATGCTCGTCGATGGAACTCACGGGTTTGCCACCATCTCGGCGGCCACCACCGGCTGCTCCGACCCCCTGCCGCCCTTGGCCCAGAACAACGCGCCCGGCTTGCGCGCTTCCCACCGGATTCCCCACAGCGTCCACTTGGTGGCCGTTTCTTTGATCGGCGCGCCGATGCGGCCGCCGATATAGGCGTTCATGGGTGTGTCGTCCTTGTGGCTGAGCTGCACGATCCCGGCCCGGCGGCCGAGGCTGACATTGGATCCCAGGAAGGCCATGTCCAGCACCGCGGGCTCAGCACCGGCGATTCGAGCCAGCACGGTGTCGGCGGCCTGAGCGCCGAGGGGTCCAGCGGCCTGGCAGCTCATCCGCAGCGGCCGCCTCGACGGCGCGGCCGCGTCACCGGCCACGACAATGTGGCCGCTGTCGATGCTGGTCAGCGTCTCGTCGGTGATGAGCCGACCAAGCGCGTCGGTCTGCAGGCCGCTGCGCGCGGCCAGGTCCGGCACACCGAAACCGGCGGTCCAGACGGTGACCGCACTTGGCACCACACTCCCGTCGGCCAGTATCACCCCATCTCGCCGCACCTCGGCCACGCGCATGTTGTCGAGCACCTCGACTCCATTTCTGGCCATCCACTTGGCCACCAACCGCCGCCCCCGATCCGAGAACGTCGGAGCCAATCCATCCCCGGAGACCAGCGTGACCGCGTGACCCTGTTCGGCCAGCTCGGCGGCTGTTTCGATCCCGGTGAGCCCGGCACCGACGACAGTGACCGCAGCGTTCGACGGCAACTCGTCGATGACGGCACGCAGCCGCTGAGCGTGCTCCAATTCCGCTATGGGGTAGGCGAATTCGACTGCTCCGGGTACCGATGCCGGTATCGCCGCGGTGCTGCCGACCGCGTAGACGACATAGTCGTAGTCCAGGGCGCGGCCCGACGCCAACTCCACGGTCCGCGCGGCGATATCGATGCGGACGGCGTCATCGACGACCAACCGCACGTCGTCACCGAGCAGTTCGCCGTAGTCGGCGGTGGCCTCGCCGGTGTCGGCCACCAACTGGTGCAGCCGCAGGCGTTGGACGAACTGCGGGCGGGAGTTGACCAGGGTGATCTCGATATCGTCGCGTTGCCGCAGACGGTTGGCCGCAACGGTCCCGGCGTAGCCGCCGCCGATCACGACGACCTTGGTGCAGGTGCTGCTGTGCTCGTTCATGCCCTCGAGACACCGCCCGCCACCAAGACATAACAACACGTGACGCAGGTCACCCAAGTTGCCAATGCGGCTCACTTGTCGATCCTTCAAGGGGCCGTGCGGGTGACGCACGTCACGCTGTCGTGCCGTCACAGGGATGGGGTTTACCGGCGTCTTGTGCTCGTTCGGTGCGGCAGCACGGAACATCGGCAGTGAGGACGACCCTCCCCGCTGCATTCGCCAATGCAGACAGAACGGAAAGACATCATGAGCAAGGTCTGGTTCGTGACCGGTTCCTCCCGTGGCCTCGGCCGAAACTTCGTCGAGGCCGCACTGGCCAAGGGCGATAGGGTGGCCGCGACTGCCCGGAATTCCAAAAGCCTCGCAGAACTGGTCGCCACCTACGGCGATGCGATCCTTCCGCTGGACCTGGACGTGACCGATAGGGATGGGGTCTTCGCGACCGTAAAGCACGCCGAAGAGCACTTCGGCCGTCTCGACGTCGTCGTGAACAATGCGGGCTATGGCCTGCTCGGAGCTGTCGAAGAGCTGACCGAGCAGCAACTTCGAGATCAGTTGGAAACCAATCTGTTCGGCGCGGTGTGGGTCGTGCAGGCCGCGCTGCCGCAGTTGCGTGACAACGGTGGCGGGCACATCATCCAGATTTCCTCGGTCGGCGGTGTGGCCGCGTTCCCGCTGGCCAGTGCGTACCACGCCTCCAAATGGGCCCTCGAAGGTCTGAGCGAATCCCTCGCCCAAGAGGTCGCCGGCTTCGGCATCAAAGTGACCGTGGTCGAGCCCGGCTCGTACGCCACCGAGGGTGCGGCAGGTGGCGTCCACGCCGAGATCAACCCTCTTTACGCCGATATGCGCGAAGCCTTCGCCGCCTACGCGCAGTCGCTCCAGCCCGCCGACCCGGCCGCGGCAGGCCGAGCGCTCGTCGAACTCGTCGACTCCGCCAACCCGCCCTTGCGAGTGTTCTTCGGATCCCAAGGCAACCAGGTCGTTTCGCAGGTCTACGCCGACCGGCTACAGACCTGGGCCGACTGGCAAGACTTCTCGGCGAAAGCGGACGGCCACACCGCCGCCGTCTGATCGGCGACCGCCCCGCGGGAAGGCTTCTGGCCCACCGGATCTCGATCCTGCTCCACTCACCGGTTGCCCCCGCGGCGCGTCGGCGAAGACCTCCGGATACAAGGAATCCCGGCAAGTCGGTTGCCACCGACTTGCCTTGTGGCCCACGGTAACCGGCTCCGAAGCGGTCGGTTCCCCGGTTCTGGCGCAAACACCGGTTTGCGCCAGAACCACCGGATCGTCAGCAGGAATGCCGATGAACGGCCAGGGCAGTCGGCGGAGGGCGCCGGCTGGAGAGCCATCATCCGGCGGCTCCTTCGCGGGCATCGCAGTCCAGGCCGCCGTAGATTCGCGGACAGCATGATCAGGGCTGTCGCGTGTCAGATGATGTGGTCGGGCTCTTGGTTGTGCGAAGGGTCCGGCGGATGGCGTTGCGGAGCCAGCGGTGGGCTCCGTCGGCTGTGTGTCGGGGGTGCCAGGCCATGCTGATGGTCAGGGGCGGCAGTGCCAGGGGGATGTCGAGGAGGTGCAGTCCGAGGGTGGTCGCGTCGTCGGTGAGGGGCGACGGGTCGGCACCGGGGAGTGCGGCAGGTACGAGGCAGACGATGTCGCTGCGGGCGGCGAGGGTCATGGCGGCCAGGTGGCTGGGGAGGACGACGCTGACCCGCCGTTGGAGGTTCTGCTCGGCCAGCGCGGTGTCGAGCGGGCCGGCGAACCGGCCACGGCGGCTGACCGCCACGTGCTGGGCGGCAGCGAGCCGGGCGGGGGTCAAGGGTTCCTCGGTGAGATGGTGGCCGGGCCGGACCGCCGCCACCATGCGCAGACTGACCAGTTCTTCGACCTGGGTTTCGGGATCCACGTGGTCGATGGATCCGATCTCCAGATCGATCCGGCCGTCACGGAGTGCAGATCCGGCCTCCAACTCCTCGGCCCGGAGCCAGAACGAGACCCCCGGCGCCTCCTGCTGGGCCAGTTGCAGCAGTCGAGGGGCCAGTGCAGCGCCGACCAGGTCGGCGGCCTGGAGGGTGAAGGTCCTGCTCAGGTCGGCAGGGTCGACGCCCGTGCCGGGGCTGAGCAGTGCTCCGAGGCTGCGTACCACTGCGGCGGCTTCGTCGCGCAGCGCCTGGGCACGCGGAGTGGGGACCATGGTCTGTCCGGCCCGAACCAGGAGGGGGTCTTGGAGGATGCGGCGCAGGCGAGCGAGGGTGCGGCTCATGGCGGCGGGCGACGTGTGCAGTCGGGCGGCGGCGCGGGTGACGCTGTGCTCGGCCAGCAGGGCGTCCAGCGCGATGGCGAGATTGGCGTCGATGACCGGATCCGGGCTGTTCACCAGCATTATTCCATTTCAGTCAATGATTCAGTGCTGAAGTTCCCATTGTGGCAACGCTTGGTTCTCCGCAGGATGACGGGTGTACCGATCCAACAGACCTGCGAGGCTTTCATGATCGTTATTACTGCTCCTACCGGGAACATCGGCCGTCCCCTGCTCGCCCGGCTCCTGGAGTCCGCCCCCGCCGCGGGTGAGGAACTGCGGGTGATCGTGCGCGATCCCGCGCGGCTCCCGGACGCGGCGCGCGGACGAGTCGAGGTGATCACCGGCTCGCACGCCGACGCCGGGGTCCTCGACCGGGCCTTCGAGGGCGCGGACGCCGTCTTCTGGCTGGTCCCCCCGGACGCCTCCCAGACCCCGCACGACGGCTACAGCGGCTTCACCCGCCCCGCCGTGCAGGCGCTCGCCGCCCACGACGTCGGCCATGTCGTCGGGGTCTCCGCGCTCGGCCGCGGTACCCCGCTCGCCGACCGCGCCGGCCTGGTCACCGCCTCCCTCGCGATGGACGACCTCATCGCCGGCACTGGCGTCGCCTACCGGGCCCTGGCCAACCCGTCCTTCTTCGAGAACCTCCTGGAGGAGTCCGACTCGATCCGCGATAAGGGCGTGTTCACCGACGTCGTTGCCGCCGACCGCAAAGCCCCCCTCGTCGCCGTCGCCGATATCGCGGCCGTCGCCGCCGGCCTGCTGCTGGACCGCTCGTGGACCGGCACCGACAGCGTCCCCGTCCTCGGGCCGCAGGACCTGTCCCCCAACGACCTGGCCCGCATCATGACCGAACAGCTCGGCCGCCCCGTCCGCTACGAACGCCAGTCGCTCGACGAGCTGTACACCACCCTCGTCGGCTATGGCCTCAACGAGGCGTTCGTCCAGGGTGTCGTCGACATGAAGCGGGCCAAGGACCAGGGCCTCGACGCCGGAGCCGCCCGCACCCCGGACACCGCGTCCCCCACCAGTTTCGAGCAGTGGTGCGCCCAGACCCTCATGCCCGCTATCCGCTCCTGAGGCCCACCACCCGTCGCCCGGAACCCATGATGCCCAGCGCACCACCCGTCACGAGGAACCCATGATGTCCAGCGCACCAACATCTTTGGAGGCACCCCTGATGCCCGCTGAAAAACCCGAACCACCGGTCACGGCGTTCATGCTCGTCAAGACCACACCCGAGTGGCTTGCTCTGACCGTCCAGGAACGTGTGGACGCCTTCACCACCCAGGTCCTGCCCGCCATCGAGGCCAAGACCACCGGCGTGCGGTCACGCTTCTACGACACCGAGTTCTACTCCGCACGCATCACCGACGTCTGGGTCTGGGAAGCAGAAGACCACCACGCCTACCAGCTCCTCATCGACGCACTGCGCGAAACCCCGTTCTGGGATCGCTACTTCGAGGTCATCGACCTCCTCGTCGGCACCGAGAACGGCTACGCCAGAACCTACGGCCTCGAACCCGTCGCCACCATCACCACCTGAACCCCTGGGATTCCGCCCCGAGTTTTGAGACCCTACGCGGCTGTCGGGTCTCAAAAGTCGTGGCCACCAACAACTTTCTGAACTGCACTTCTCCATCCCGTCTCAAAATATGGCCGCAGTCTTTGTCTTACGCTGATGGCCATTCTTCAGCTCGGAGTCGAATGGACCACTGATTGCCTGCACCTCATAGCGTGGTCCTGCGAGGCCGCGGGACCAGCGTCCGCGCCGCCATCCCGTCGGAAATGAGCCGCCATCGACGGCGAACTCGCCCAACTCAGCCCGACTGGATACTGGCCGCTGTGTGCGCGACACCCTGTTCTGAACAGTTGCATGCCATGGCTCGATGGTCCTGTCTGCCGCGCCGGTGTGCCGCGGGGACCGCCCAGGCGGCGTCAGCGTCGGCGCCCGAGACGACCGGCGGCAGCCAGGATCGGGGTCGCCACGGCGGTCGCGGACGCTCCGAGTGGGGTGTCGGTGGCCAGAATCCGCCGGACGGTTTTCATGGCCAGGGTGAGGACCTCGCTGCCGCGTACCCGCATGTCCGCCTCGAACTTGCTGACGGCAACGGTGAGGGTGGTGGTGTCGGCGGCGACCTCGCGCAGGTGCTCGACCAGGCTTGCGGCGTCGCGGATGGCGGCGCCGGCTCCCATGCCGGCGGTCGGCGGGGTCGCGTGGACGGCGTCGCCGAGTGCGGTGATGGGACCGGCGGGCCAGGGGGCGAGGTCACGCACTCGTGTTGGGGCGGCATTGAAGCGGAATGCGGCCACGCTGTGCGGGTCGGCACGGGCGATCACCTCGAGCGTGTGTTCGCTCCATCCCCGATCGCGGAATCCGGCCAGCAGCGCGACCTGCAGCTCGCCACCGCGCAGATCCCGCAGCGAGTCGGTGGCGACGGACTCGGGGAACATGGCGCCCCAGATGTAGGTAGGGCCGGTCGTGATCGCCATCCGCAGTTCCGGTGCGTCGAGCACGGCGTTACCCACCGGGTCGAGAAAACCGACGTAGAGCGCCGCGCCCCGAGGGCCGATCGCCAGCCCCGATCGCGGGCCGAGCCGTTGTTGCTCGGGTGGGCTCAGAGCGTCGAGACAGGTTCTGCCGGAGAAGCCGATGATGCCCGCCGGCGCATTGGTGGGGCCGCCGGCTAGGTGACGGGCGACCAGAGAATGGGTTCCGTCGGCGCCCACCAGCAGATCGCACGGAACTGGTGCGGTGTCGGCGAACAGCGCCCGGAGAGTGCCGTCCTCGGCGCGGTCGATCCCGATGACCGCCCGGCCCAGGTGAAGATCGTCGCCTACCGCCTCGGCCAGCAGAGTCCGCAAGGTGATGCGGTCGATGTCCACGCTGGGATCTCCACTGAGGTCCGGTCCGTGTCCCAGCAGTCGGCCACGCCGATCCCACAACGCGTCCCGGGGCCGTAGCCGCAGCGCCGATGCCGACGCCAGCAGCCGTTCGATGATCTCCGGTGCGACCAGATCCCGCAAAGCCGACTGCGCGCGCCCGTCCAGCGTGATGTGGTAGCCCCCGGTCGCCGCCACATGGGTGTCGCGGTCGAACACCATCACTTCGAATCCCCGACGACGCAGACCAGCACCGAGCGCGAGGCCACCGATCCCACCCCCGACCACGATGACGCGCATATTCTTCCAACTCCTCAACTGCTGGCGGATAACTCTCACAGACGACAATGGCACCGGTAGTGGACACCGAATGGCCTCTACTGGTGATGATGTGACGGTGGCAGATACTTCACGGCGGGCACTGCGATTGCTGTCGCTGCTCGCAGCACGCCGACAGTGGCCGCTCAGCGAGCTCGCCGCCCGGCTCGGCGCCAGCGAACGCACCATCCGGCGTGACATCGAGACGCTACGACAGCTCGACTATCCGGTCACCACCGTGCACGGCCCGGCCGGCGGCTACCGGCTCGGCGCCGGTCACACGCTTCCGCCGCTGCTGTTCGACGACGACCAGGCACTCGCGGTCGCGGTGGCCCTGCAGATCGCCCCAAGCGTCGTGTTCGGTCTCGGAGATGACGCCGCGCGGGCTCTGGACACCATCGAGCAGGTCATGCCGGCGCGGCTGCGAGCGTCCATGGAGTCCATGCGGCTGACCAGGCTGCAGAACTACTGGGAGTTCCCGGCCCCGCCGATCGACTCGAACGCGTTGAGAACCGTAGGGGGTGCGGTACGTCACCGACATGTGCTCACCGTCGAAATGCTGCGCGCCGACGGCTCACGCCCCGATCCTGGTGCTGCCGACTTCACCCCTGGTTTCCGTATCGAACCACACCATCTGGTCGTCTGGGCGGGGCGGTGGTATGTGGTCGCCTACCACCTCACAGACGACACCTGGCGCGTTCACCGTGTCGACCGCCTTCATCCCCGCACGACAACCCGCACCTCGTTCGCTGCTCGAGACCTCCCCGGCGGCGATGTCGCCCGCTTCGTCATGACCAGCCACGACCGAGGCGACACCCCCGCCACCTGGCAATGCACCGGAGCCGCACGCCTGAACCTGCCCGCCGACACGGTCGCCCGCTGGGCACCCGGCGGATCAGTCGTCGAATACCTCGACACACACCACTGCCGACTCACCCTCGGAGCTTGGTCCTGGGCAGGCATCGCAGGAATCCTCGCCACCTTCGACACCGACCTCACCGACGTGCACCCACCGGAACTGGTCCAAGCCTGCGGCCGCCTCGTGCATCGATGGAGAGCTATCGCGGATATTCCAGCGGAGGACGAAAATCCGTGAGGCTGAATGGCCGTTTCCGAGACTCATCGACGCCAGCGTTGCGCGCGCGATGGTGATGTCGCCCCTGCTGCCCGATGCTCACGGCAGGCGGGCAGCCTGCTTTTTCAGGATCTCTCCCACCACGGCTCCGTATCCTCCACGGCGACGAACTCGTAAAAGTACATGTTGCTGATCTCGAGGTTGCTGGCGAGCGATCCGACCATGCGGCAGGGCAGGACGGCGGGCTGCCCCGGGGTGTCGTAAAGGTCGACAGCGGTCAGGGGTCGGCCGGGCTCGGCAAAGGTCCTGGCATCAGCGAGAACCACCATCGTGGTGTGCTCCTCGGTGTGCTCCTCGGGCGGCGGGACCAGCGCCGGAACCTGCCCCGGCAGCAGGCCCTCGAAAGCTCGGTCGTCGACGACCAACGCCGTCAGCGGGTAGTGCCCCACGTCGATCTCGTCCAGGTCCGGGTCTTCGCCGACCCAGCCATCCTCGTCGGTTCCACCCAGCTCGTCGAGCAGTGCGCGCCAGCCCTCCTCGTCGTCGAAGAAGGTACGGACCAGCAGTACGCCAGCGGTGGCGGGCAGTGCCGGGAAGGGACGGTGCGGCAGCGCCGTCGGCGCGGGGAACGCCGGCCGACCGCCGTCCCCCTGGTACATGCCACACACATCCATGTCGCGCACCAGGTGGTCGAACGTGAGTGCGCCGCCCAGCAGTTCGGCCAGGATCGCGCCGAGCCGTGCCGAGGGAACCCGGACGCCGCGCCCCGGTATCAGCGCCAGGTCCACCAGCAACGGCCCGTCCCCGCCGTATACCACCGGAATGTCCGCCAAGACGACGACCGACGGCACCGGGCCGCCGTCCGCGACAAGCGCCGGGACGTTTCCGCCGTACAGTAAGTGCCACCCGGAGTCCTCGCTCGGTCGCAGCCGCACTTCGCTGCCCCCGACGACGAGCACATCGCCTTCCCGGCGGGCCGCTATCTCGTGAAATAGCTTGCCCCACCGTGCGATGCCGTCCTCGTAGCACGCACACACCAACAGCACGTCACCGGTCTCCGACTGGGGAAGCTTGGGAAAGGACATGACTCTCCTCTGAAAGGCTGCTGCGGTCGTCTCGTCGAAATTGGTTCTGCAGCAACACTATCGACGAGCGCAATCACGCAAGAAAATGTGCCATCCCACTGCTGGCGAACGTGCTCCTCGTCGGCACCGAGCACGGCTATGCCCGAACCTACGGCCTCGAATCCGTCGCCACCATCACCACCTGAACCCCCGCGCGACCTGCGGCTCCAGATCTGGTCTCACGCTTGCGCGACTGCTTCCGATCTCAAAGCGATGGCATTTCTTCAGCTCGAGCCCGGTCGTCGAAGCGTGCGCGGGCGCGCTCGACGTCGGGCAGTGTGGTTGTGGCCCAATGCAGGAGTGCGTCGATGAGGTCTTGTAACGACCGTCCGAGGGACGTGAGGCGGTACTCGACGGCGACGGGTCGCGTACTTGTGATGACGCGCTCGACCATCCCGTTGCGCTCCAGGCGCCGGAGTGCGGCGGTGAGTGACTTCTGCGTCACGGCGGGGATCGTTCGACGAAGTTCGTTGAAGCGCAGCGGGCCTCGTTCGCACAGTGCGTCGAGTACTTGGAGTGACCACTTGTCGAGCACGTGGTCGAGCAGCTCGCGGTGTCGCTCGGTGAGCTGAGGGCTATCCGAATGTGGTGGAGCGGTTTCCGGCACGACACCTAGTCTCGTTGAAGTTCCCTTGGAGTACCAGGTAGACATCGGATACCTACTCCGATAACGAAAGGGACACCCATGGCAGTACAGCTGCTGACCCCGGCGGGCATGTTCACTCCTGTTCCGTACCACCATGTTTCGATCAGCACGGGTACTCGCCAAGTGCACGTGGCCGGCCAGATCGCGCGCGACGCCAGCGGCAACCCTGTCGCGACAGGTGACCTCACCGGTCAGGTCGCGCACGCACTGCGCAACACCGCACGTGGCCTCGCCGGGGCCGGAGCAAGCTTCGCCGACGTGGTGCGTCTGCGGTTCTTCGTCACGCACTGGAGCCCGGACAAGTACCACGACTTCGTGGCAGGAATCGAGTGCGTCGCAGACGAACTCGGGATACCGCAGCCGTTGCCGCCCCTGTCGGCGATCGGCGTCGACTACCTGTTCGAGCCCGATGTGCTCGTCGAGGTCGAGGCGTTCGCCGTGCTCGACTGAGATCCAGGCCGCTGGTCATGGACAGTGGTGAGGCTTCGTTCGAATCCCGGGCGATCCTCACCACTGTGTCGGTAGTCGAACCTGCTCGATGCCGTGTGGATCGCAACTGGCGAAGGCCGTTCACCAACGGCCAGCGGGGGGAGCGCCCGCGGAGCCGGTCTGACCTCGGTGACATCGGCCTAGCAGTCGTTCTCGGGTTGGGGACGCCTGGCGGCTTCGCGCGCGGTAACCGGTGAGATAACGGCTCACCGTCCCCGGAACGGGGTCAGTAACCACCGCCAGCGCTACCGCCGTCACCTCCACCGTAACCACCGTCGTAGTGCCCGTAACCACCGTCGTAGTGGCCGTGACCGCCGTCGTAGTGGCCGTGACCAGCGCCGTAGTGCCCGTGACCGTCGTGCGATGAACCCCAGATACCCAGGCCATCCCAATGCCAGCCGTCCGAATCGGAGCCGCCGTGATCGCCATAGCTCGGCACCGGGATTCCTGTGACCGCGGTCAGGTCCACGGTCATGCCTAGCGCCACGATTCGCTTGAACAGCGAGCGCTGGTTTCGAAAGAACCCTGTTCCCCGCGCGGAGTCCGTTTCGTCGGAGCCCGGACCGGCGGGCGAAGGCTCCGCGGGCTCCCAGTCGGCGAGTGCACTAAGGCTCTCGCGACGCTCCCGGCGCAGCAACCGCCCTCCCGCGATCGTTCGCCGACTGAATAGCAGCAGGCAGAGCGCGGCAAGAATCCCCGCAACCAACACCGCCAGATTGCCCCAGGTGACGGCATCGGACTCCCAATACGCCGCCACAGCCACCACAATCAGAATCAGCGTGACCACCACTATGGTCCGACGCCACCACAGACGCGGTATCAGGCCTGCCTGCGCGAGCCGGTCCCGCGTCGCCGCCAACTCCCTTCGGATGAACCGTTTTTCGGGCAGTTCGGACAACCGTGCCGGGTCGCGTACATCGCTGAAGACGGCGCGCTCCAACTCGTCGGCGTCCGAAGGTAGCGTTTTCCTGGTCCGCCGGAATTTTCGGCGCTCGTTCATCGTGATCACGTCGTCCATATCCAGCGACTTGACCGCGGTGACGACAGCGCCACGCCCGCCGCGCCACAGGTAGCCGAGCTCACTGGCAGACAATTCCGGGATCGAACGCACCCACAACGGGATACGCAGTAGCGCCGATACCCCAACCGGCAGCGCGGACAGGACGATAAGAACGAAACCCGTCACGGCGAACCCTCCCCGAATGTGGCCGTGAACCAATTATGAGGCATATCGGCGCGATCGCCAATGACCGGCCCGCTCAGGAATCCCCTCCCGGCACGCTTGTGCCACAACAGGGTTCGATTCGATGCGGGCCGAGTACACCTCGTCCGCGATACCTCATCCGAGCACGCAGTGCCCCGCACTCCCCGGGCGGGGCAGTCGCACCTGCACGGGGACGCCTCAATATCTCATGAGACATACGGATTCTGGAGAACAGGACTTTCGAGACCTTACAACAGGCTTCTGCTCGCACCCCGGTACATGAACGCTCCCGAAACCCGGTCGAGGGAGGTTGGCGCGGTGTAGTTTTCGCGCGTAATGAGGGAGCTCGACCAAGATGAGCTGATCGACCGGTGGACGCGCAGCCCAATCCCATACGCCAGTGTCGCCTACCGCTTCCCTGCTGCCCAAGTGCGACAACAGGCGGTCAACATGCAGACCCCCGCCGAAGGTGGGAGCCTAGGACGGGGGGCCTGCCGGAAGCGGCGCGGGATCGGTCAGCGGTGGAGCTGACCGATCCCGTCCCATCGCCACGTCGACCACCGCGGCGTTTGAACGGATGACGCACGCCCGCCTTCACCAGGTCTTGCCGGCCTGCTCCCGGATCGTGTGGTTGATCCGGTTGAAGAAGTTGGTGATTGCGATGTTCAGGATGATCGCGGACATCTGGTTCTCGTCGTAGTGGGTGGCAGCAGCGTCCCAGATCTCGTCGGTCACTCCCGCCGAGCCGTCCTGGATCCGGGTGGCGGCCTCGGCGAGCGCGAGCGCTGCACGCTCCTTCTCGGTGAAGAACGGGGTTTCGCGCCAAGCGACCACGCTGTGCAGTCGCTCCTCGGTCTCTCCAAGCTTCTTCGCCGACTGGACGCCAGCGAACACACACGGGCTGCAACCGTTGATCTGGCTGGCCCGCAGATGGACCAGCTCGAGCACGAGCGGGTCGACGCTACTGGCGTGAATCGCCTTTTGGAGATGCTCGATCCCTGTGAGCAAGTCGGGACTCGCCACAATCTTCATGCGTGTTTCCATGGGTCCTGCCCTTCGTTGGTTTACGTGCGCTAATGCACCCTTGGCCGAGATCGTCTGCGACAGCGCCTCATCAAGCGCTTGCAGGCATCAGCGACCACCAGGTCGCGGTGCTGCTTCGGCGTTGGACGGGATGGGGACGATCACTGGCGATCCTTCCGGGGCTTGCGGGGATGGAGGGATTCGCCGCGAGCGAGCATGTCGACATACTCGGCCAGCTTGCGGTCCCGAGTCGCCGGGCGCTTGACGGTGTTGAGCCGGTAGGCGATGGCGTAGCGGTTGGCGGCGTCCAACTGGTCGAAGGTGGAGGCCGCGGCGGGATTGGTTGCCAGCGCTTGAAGCAGGTCGGGCGGGGTCTGCATGTCGGCCTGCCCGCGGTAGGCCGCTTGCCACCGCCCTTGCGCCTTGGCCGCGTCGACGGCCGCGATCCCGGCTGGCTGCATCCGCCCGGCTTCGGTAAGGCGGGCGATGTGCTCGACGTTCCTGGCGGACCAGGGGCTGTTCGGCCGACGGGGCGTGAAGCGCTGGCGATAGCTGTCGTCGTCACGTCGTGCGATCTGCCCGTCGATCCAGCCGAAGCACAGCGCCTCGTCAAGCGCTTGCGCGTAGGTTAGGGCCGTCGCCTGACCGCCCTTCTTGTTCAGCACCAGCCACACGCCCGGATTGTCGGCGTGATGACTGTCCAACCAGGTGCGCCACGCCTCGGCGTCCTGGACGAGCAGCTCCGCGAGATCGGACACGGCGCGGCTACGGTGCGGCCGGGGAACGGGGACTCAGGCAAAAAGGTTGGCCGTTGCCTTCGACCATCCCGTAACTGTCGGCGCTGTAGGTGACCTCCCAGCCGAGCGCGGCCGCGTAGAACCGTGCCAGCCTCGCCGGGTCCGCGCTGTCGATGTTCAGCATCGACAGCGCCGCCGTCGACTCACGACGCCCGGACGAAGTATATGTATGACTCATACATGTAACCTAGAACGGTGACGCGAAAACAGTCAAGCCGCCAGCACGCAGCCAACACCCTGGGCGCGTTGAGCCTCATAGTCACCGACCGGATGAACTCGGCCATCGAAGCGGTCGCGGCGCTCGGCCCGTCGGCCCCCGCCGCACTGGCCGCCTTGCACGAGTTCCTCGATGGCGGATCGGTCACCCAGTTGAGTTCCGTGCTGGGCCTGACTCACTCGGGCACCGTCCGCCTCGTCGACCGTCTCGCCACCGAAGGTTTCGTCGAGCGCGTCGGAGCACAGGACGGACGGGCTGTCTCCCTTGTCCTGACCCAAACTGGCCGCCGCACGGCCGCACGGATACTTCAAACACGCGAGACGTCACTGACGAGCGCGTTATCGGCATTGTCCTCGGACGAGGTCGACAATCTTGCGGCAGCGCTGGACACAATGCTGACCACACTGGCCTTCCTCAGAGCCGAGGAACGTGCGACCGGCACCAACGACCGTTCACAACCTTGGATGTGTCGACTCTGCGACTTCGCCGCGTGCGGCCGGAGCGAAGGCGAATGCCCGGTCAACAACGCGGTTACGACCAGTGCTCACCGAGCGTAGTGATAGGGCGGTCGATTGTGGCGTGTGCGACCACCATCTGACTGCGTTCGACGGAACTCCCCGGGCCGAGGGCTCGATACGGGGGAAGGTGTCTGGACGCGGCAGTGGGCGGTTGGAGAAATTCGCTGGGAACCCGGACAGCCGCCAACCCGACTACGTGAGTTCGGGCGTCGAACGGTGGCGTGGCTGGGAGGAGAACGGCGGTGCAGGCACATCCGCAGGTCCGTGCGGACCGGGTGGCGACGGTGTCGGTGGCAGGGGTGTTGACCGCCGCCATGGGTTTTTCCATGCTGCAACTGTTCTTGGTGGGGGCGCTGGGTCCACGGATCGTGCCGGATCTCGGGTTGTCCGCGGCGATGTTGGGGTTCACGACGACGGTCGGGTTCGGGACTGCCGCGCTGCTGTCGCCACTGGCCGGGCGGGCGGTGGATGTGCTCGGCCCGCGGCGATGTCTGGTTGCCTTGTTGGGGCTGGTCGCGCTCGCATTGGGATTGATCGCTGCCGCGCCGGGGTACGTGGTGTTGCTGGTGGCGGTTGGATTGGGTGGGTTGCCGCAGGCATTGGCGAATCCGGCGACCAACAAGGCGATTTTGGCGGTTGTTCCGGCTGCGCAGCGAGCGGGAGTGACGGGCACGAAGCAGTCCGGCGTGCAATTGGGCGCGATCGCTGCGGGGCTGCCGTTGACGGCGTTGGCCGCTGTCGCTGGTTGGCGGGTGTCGGTGTTGGTGGCGGCCGGTTCGGCGGTGCTGGTCACGTTATGGGTGTGGTGGACCTTGCCGACCGATCCACCGCGGCATAAGCCGGAAATCGGCGCTGCCGCAATAGGTTCGACGAATGTCACATCGACCGGGCCGAGCGTGGTGCGTTGGCTTGCGGTGTACTCACTGTTCCTGGGTGCTGGCATGGCCTCGATCAATACCTATCTCGCGCTGTTCGGAGAGCGTCGGCTCGGGCTCAGCGCGGCCGCGGCCGGGACGCTCGTCGCCGTGCTCGGCGTGGCCGGGATCGCAGGACGGATCGGGTGGGCGCGGGTAGCGAGCAGGCCGCGCATGGCAGTGGTGTTGCCCGCGGGATTGGCGGTCGGGTCGGCGGGCGCCGCGGGGCTCATGGCCGCGGCACCGCTGGTGAACGGGTTGGTCTGGCTTGCGGTCGTCGCGGTGGGAACATTCGGGATGGCGGGTAATGCGGTGTCGATGGTGCTGGTGATCCAGCGGGCGGCACCCGGTCGGGCTGGGCGGGACTCGGCATTGGTATCGGCCGGGTTCTTTGCCGGGTTCGCTGTGGGGCCACCGCTTTTCGGCGCAGTGGTGCCTTCGATCGGTTACAGCGGCAGTTGGTTGCTGGTGGCCGCGGAGTTCGTGACCGCCGCGGGTGTCGCCGGGGCGTGGGCATTGCGGGACCGGGCATGAGCGAGCGAAACGCCGAGGTCACTGCGGAGCCGAACGGTTCCGAATCCACAGGTTTGGGCCTCGGGGACGTTCTGGAGCTTCTCCGCATCGGGGACTACCCAGGTGAGGTGCGGGAATGAGCGAGTGGGCCGAGGTGGCGTTGAATTCGGTATTGGACCGTGCCGAAAAGACACGCGCTGTCGTGGGTGAGCGGTTCCCGTTGTATGCCGAGCGCAGCAGCGGTGAGTGGGTGACGACCTCGCGCGGTTCTTGGACCGGCGGTTTCTGGGCGGGTCTGCTGTGGCTGCGGGCTCTGCTCAGCGGATCGGCCCACGACCGTTCGGCCGCCGCGCAGGTGACCGCTCGTCTGGCGGACTGGGTCGGCGCGGATACCGCAACCCGCGGATTGATCTTCTGGTACGGAACAGCTTTGGCGAGCAATGCCATGGGTGACGACACAGCTGCTGAGCTGGGCGCGCGAGCCGCGCAGACCTGTCTGAACGACTTCGATCACGAACTCGGCGTGCTGCCATGGGGTTCGGCCTTCGGCGGCCCGCGATTGCTGGCCCGCGTCGATAGCGTGGCGGGCATCGTGCCGCTGCTGGCCACGGCATCGGGTACGGCCAGAGCACCTCTGGACACCCACCTCACCCCATGGCGCACCGAACCGGCGTCCACCCCGGCACGGGACCAGACCAACGGCGATCGCGCCGCGCGCCCGAAGCCGCCGCTGGCCACCGCAACAGGTACGACCACGGCCAAAGCACATCTGAACACCCACCTCACCCCATGGCGCACCGAACCGGCGTCCACCCCGGCACGGGACCAGACCGACGGCGATCGCGCCGCGCGCCCGAAGCCGCCGCTGGCCACCGCAACAGGTACGGCCACGGCCAAAGCACATCTGGACACCCACCTCATCCGATGGCGCACCGAACCGGTGTTCACCCCGGCCTGGGCGTGGACCGACGGCGATTGGCATGCGTGCCCGCAGCCGAGGGCGGG
This sequence comes from Nocardia sp. NPDC004278, assembly GCF_053602975.1. Lineage (NCBI taxonomy): Bacteria > Bacillati > Actinomycetota > Actinomycetes > Mycobacteriales > Nocardiaceae > Nocardia > Nocardia sp. NPDC004278. The sequence continues at coordinate 31,658 of NZ_JBSGEQ010000017.1, read as the reverse complement.
CTGGAGCCGGGGACGGGCCTGGCTGCTGCTGGCGCTGGCGGATGCGAGCTGGCATATCGATACCGGCTACCTGGACACCGCCGCGGAGTTGATCGATGACACCGCACCGCTGATTCCGGCCGCCGAGATGACACCGCATGCGCCACCGGACACCTCCGCAGCCGCCATACAAGCCGTCGCGCTCCTCAAACTGGCTGCCGCACATCATGTTCCGGAGCGAGCGAAGCGCCTGAAAGACAGGGCGATCGAGATACTCGAACGGCTGACAACCCGGCATCTGAACCACTCCGGCATGCTGCTGGACGGCTGCTATGACCTGGATCCCAACCTGGCCACCGCGCACGAACTCATTTGGGGCGACTACTTTTTCGCACTCGCCCTGGCCATCCACACCGGTGTGGTCGCACCGTTCGACACCTGAACCCGGGTCAGCGCAGCACCCGCCGCGCCACCGCCTCGATATGCAGCTCATCGGGACCATCGAGGATGCGTGCCATCCGGCCGGTGCGCAGCAACCGAGGTAGTGCGGTATCAGGCCCCAGCCCGGCCGCGCCGTGCACCTGGATCGCGGCGTCGGCGACCTGCTGCAGTGTTCGGGCCGCCGCGACCTTCGCCAGACCGGCCTCCACCCGAGCATCGTGACCAGCGCTGATCAGCGCGGCCGCTTTGTGTACCAGCGGCCGGGTGCCGCGGATGGCGAGCAAGGATTCGAAGACATGCTGTTGCACCAGTTGCCGTTCGGCCAATGGCCCGCGCGACTGGGTGCGGCCGCGGGCCCGATCACACATCAGCGCATACGCGCGCTCCGCCTGTCCGAGCCAGCGCAAACACCGCAGCGTTCGGCCGAGTTGCAGCCGCTCCCCCGCAATGGCCAGTGCCCGCCCGAGGTCGCCGATCACGTGGTCACCGGGTACCCGGACCCGGTCCAGTTCGATCTCCCATTGCCCGCCGACGCCCAATACCGGTACCTCGCGCACGATTCGGAAGCCGCGCGTATCGGTCGGCACCAGCAGTAGGGTGAGCCCATCGCGACTGGGTGCCTCGCCATCGGTGCGGGCAAGCACGGTGATCACGTCGGCATCGGCGCCGCCGCTGACGAACCACTTTCGACCGGTCAGCGTCCACGAGCCATCCGGTTCGGCGGTCGCGCGGGTGGCGGTCATGGCAGGATCGGTGCCGGGAGTGTCGGGTTCGGTCATCGCGTAGGCGGCGCGCAACTCACCGGAGACCAGATGCTTCAGGTAGCTCTCGCGCACGTGGTGGCTGCCATGTCGTTGCAGCATCGACACATCCAGCAGCGATGCCGAGCCGAGGATCGCGGGCCCGTGATCGCTGGCGCCCTCCGCTTCGGCCAGGCATATGTAGTCGGCGAACGAAAGTCCTTGTCCGCCCCATTCGACCGGTAACGGCAACGCCCACAATCCCGCCGTCCGCGCCGCCGCCCGCAGCTCCGCGGATATGACGGCCGCCCTCGGCCCGCCCGCGTCGAGCACATCTTCCTGGGGCACCACTGCTTCCGCGACGAAAGCTGCCACGCGCGCCCGCAATTCCGCGATATCCACCTCCGGCCCGAGCGGTCTCGATGCGGCAGCGGCCGGAACGGCACTGTGAGATGTGAACGGCGTCATGACTTCTCCTCCACGCTGACCGGGAACCCAAGTGCCCGACGGTCCGACTGCTGTTGTCCGAGGGATTGGTCGGCGGGCAACCGCGCCGAGTTCCCACGGGCAGCACGACCGTTCAACAGGGAGAGCCATGACACCCGGCACCATGCGGACATCCGGCACCGACCAGCTAACGGCACCCCTGCGGGGCATGCGATTTCACACGGCGAGCCCACCCGGCCCGATCACCACGGCGACCGAACACCTGCGCTTGCTCGGCGCCGAACCGATCGACGGCGACGCCGACGCGCTGACCCTGACCGGCCCGGACGGCAGTGCGGTGCACGCCGCGGTGGCCTGGGGCGGATCCGGCGGTCAGGTGCACGATGAGGCGACCGCGCAGGCCGCGGCGGGACTGATGCTCGTGCACGGCCGACGCGACGGCACACCTCGCGGTCTGGCGGTGGACTACGTCTCGACTGCCACCGGAATCCTGACGGTGCAGGGACTTCTCGCCACCCTGATCGGTCGCGCCCGCGGCGGCACGCTGACCGGAGTGGATGTCGCGGTCGACAAGACGGCCTTGTTGACCGTCTCCCAGTATCTGGCGGCAGCGTGCGCCGACGATGACGAAGCGACCTCGCTGGCAACGGGCGGGCCGCCGTTCACTACTGCCGACGGCGTCCAATTCGAGGTAGAAGCCCTCGACGTCGGTGTGTGGGCCGATTTCTGGCGGGCGTTGGACGCACCGCAGGACGCATTGCGAAAGGGCTGGCGGCCCTTCCAATTCCGCTACGCAACCGCCTGCGCACCGATTCCCCGGGCACTGCACGACACCACCGCGCTGCGGAGCTGGGCGCAGGTGCGGGCCGCCGCCGAGGAGTCCGGCGCGGACGTGTGCCGACTGCGCACACTCACCGAGCGCGGCCAGGAGATGCGCGCCAATGGCGAGGACACCGTGCCATGGCAGTTCCGCCTGGGCAGCGAAAGGCACACTGCCGCTTCGGTTTCCGCACCGGCGACCGATCGCCCCCTCGCGGGTTTCACCGTGCTGGAGGCCGGGCGTCGGGTGCAGGCCCCGCTGGCGGCGCATCTGCTCGGGCTGCTCGGCGCGGACGTGGTGCGCATCGAGCCGCCGGGCGGCGACCCACTGCGCGGTATGCCGCCCACCTGCTCGGATATCTCCGCGCGCTGGTTGGCGCTGAACCGGGGCAAGGACGCGGTCGAGATCGACATCAAATCCGCCGAGGATCGGAAGCGGTTGTGCGAGTTGGCGGCCGGAGCGGATGTGTTCCTGCACAACTGGGCGCCCGGCAAGGCCGAGCAGCTCGGATTGGGCGCTGATGACCTGTGGGCGGCCAACCCCGGCCTGATCTACGCCTACACCAGCGGCTGGGCCGGGCGGCTCGCCGACGCCCCGATGGGCACCGACTTCATGGTGCAGGCCCGTACCGGGGTCGGCGAGGCCGCACGGCCCGCGGATGAAACACCGGTACCGTCGCTGATGACGCTGCTCGATGTGCTCGGCGGCATGTTGGGCACCGAGGCGATCCTGGCGGGTCTACTCGCCCGCGAGCAGACCGCGCGCGGTGTTCGGGTCGAATCCTCGCTGCTCGCGGCGGCGAATCTGCTCACCGCGCCCGCGCTGCGCCGGGCCGCCGGCGGACTGGACCCGCGCCGACCGGCCGGATTCCGCCGACCACTGGCCACCGCTGACGGGTGGGTCATCCCCACCGATGAGCACGCCGCGGCGGCCGTCGAGCACGCCGATCGAATCGGCGGTCTATCCACCACACAAGCCGTCGCCACCTTGCGCGACAGCGGAATCGAAGCCACCGCGGTGACCACCGATTTGGCCGATCTGCCCGGCGACCCGCGCTGCGCCGACGCATTGACCACCGACTCACTCGGCGCTGTCGCTGTTTCGTCTCCCTGGAGTTTCCGATGAGCCTTGTGCTACACGATCTGGTCCCGCATCGGCTCCGCCGTTCGTGGGCCGCCGACGGCGCCTGTCCCGACCTCGACCTGTATTCGCTGTTTCGTGCGCAGCGCTGCCTCGACCCACATCGCACCGCGCTGCTCGATGCCAAGGGCAAGGTCTGCTATACCCAACTTGACCGGCTGGTCCGTCGCCTGGCGGCGGGTCTGGCAGCCGCGGGCGTCGGCCCCGGAGACGTTGTCGGCGTTCAGCTTCCGACCTCCCGCGAAGCGGTCATCACCGACCTGGCTCTGGCGGCGCTCGGCGCGGTGGCGCTGCCGTTTCCGGCGGGCCGCGGCATGCGGGAGGCCGAATCGCTGCTGCGCCGCGCCGAGGCCGTTGCCGTACTGGCTGCCACCGATTTCCGCGGCCACGCCCACGCGGCGGATCTTGCCGAACTGCTCGGTGAATTACCGGACCTGCGTTTCGTCGCCGCCGTCGGCAAGGAACCCGTCCCGGACCGATGTATCTCCTTCGCCGAACTGCTGCGCACGGACGGCGAATTGTTCGTCCCGGCTCGGCCCGATCCCGATACCGCCGCACGGATCCTGGTCTCCTCCGGTTCGGAGTCGGAGCCGAAAATGATTGCCTACTCACACAATGCGCTTGCTGGCGGCCGCGGCAACTTCATGGCCGCGCTGCTCGAGGGCGAACCGCCGCGCTGCCTGTTCCTGGTCCCCCTCGCCTCGGCCTTCGGCAGCAGCGGCACCGCCGTCACCCTGGCCCGACACGGCGGCACCCTCATCCTGCTCGACCATTTCACCCCCGAGGCCGCACTGGCCGCGATCGAAAAACACCGGCCGACCCACGTTTTCGGCGTCCCGACGATGGTTCGAATGATGCTCGAACACAACGCATCCGGCACCGATACCGGCTCGCTGCAGGCACTCGTGCTCGGCGGTGCACCGCTGGACCGAGCCACCGCCGACGAAGCCGAAAACGCCTTCGGCTGCTCGGTCATCAACCTCTACGGCTCCGCCGACGGCGTGAACTGCCACACCGATATCGGCGAAACCGATACGGCCACTGCCGGTCCCGGCATTATTGTCGGACGCCCGAATCCGCGCGTCGCCGAAATACGCATCACGAATATCGATACCGGCGAAACCGCCCCCGCGGGTGCGACCGGCGAAATCGTGGCCCGCGGCCCGATGACCCCGCTGTGTTACGTCGGCGATCCCGCACTGGACGCCCGCTACCGCACCGACGACGGCTGGGTCCGCACCGGAGATCTCGGCGTCCTCGATGCCGACGGACGCCTGCACGTGGTCGGCAGGCTCAAGGAGATCGTGATCCGCGGCGGTGCGAATATCAGCCCGGCCGAGGTGGAGCAGCTGCTCGCCGGTCACCCCGACATCCGTGACGTCGCGTGCGTCGGTGTGCCGCATCCGAGATTGGGTGAACGGCTCGCCGCGTGCGTCGTGCCGCGGCCCGGTCGCACACCTGACCTGGACGGATTGTGCGCACACCTGAGCGCTCACGGTTTGGAGCGCGGGAAGCATCCCGAATCGCTACTGCTGCTCGATGCGCTACCCCTGACTCCGGCGGGTAAACCGGACCGGGCGGCCATGCGGGCGGCCGTGAGCTGAAATCGGCTGTGGGGCAGGCACTTCACGTGCCTGCCCCACAGTTCTCAGGAACCGGACATGACCTTCTTCAATGCGGCGGCCGCATCGCGGTAGACGGTCAGCAGTTCCTGGTCCTGGCCCGGATAGTTGATGATCGACACCTGCTCGGCGCCACTGTCGGGCAGCACGGTTCCACTGGACATGTGCGCGTTATCGAGCACGAACTCGGGCTTCTTCGCCGCGAGCGCGGACAGCTGTCCCGGTGTGACTGCCTCGGGCCCATAGGTGCCGACGATATCGGCGCCTGCCAACTGCGCCGCCCAGGTCGAAAAGACCTGCGCCACCACGGTCGGCTGCTTGCCGCCCGGCCATGCGGCCCGAATGTCCTTGCCCAGCCTGTCGTATTCGGCGGTGAACGTCGCCGTCCAGGCATCGGCGGCCGCCGCGGTGCCGAACTCGGTACCAAGGGACTTGACCTGCGCGGTCGCCTTATCGGCGGAGTTGTCGAGGTTGACCTCGATCAGCTTCGCCTTGGCACCGGCCGCCTCCTTGATCTTCGCCGCGAACGGTTCGAACGGCGCGTACAGCACGAAGTCCGCCTCGGCGACCGCGGTCAGATCCGACGGCTTGGGGTCGTAATCGGGTGCGTGGTGCACCGATGCGGGCACGATCACCGTGACATCCGCTGCGCCTGCGGCTTTCGCGAACGCGGCTTCCCAGGTGGTGGTGGCGACGATCTTGGGGTGCTGGTGTCCGTCGTGGTGGTCGTGATCGCCGTCGGTGCTGGAGCAGCCGCCGAGCAGCACACCGGCTGCCACGGCGAGGGCCAGCCCCGCGGTCAGTGCATGGAAACGTGCCATGAGTTGTATCTCCGTTCGGGGATCAGGTGGGCCGCGAGGGCGACTGCCCCCGCGGTGAGGACCAGGACCGGCCCGGGAGGCAGGTCGAAGGCGAGGGCGAGGAGGAAGCCGACGAGGTTGACCGTGACGCCGATACCGATGGCCCAGCAGATGATCGATATGAGCGAATGGCCGAGCCGCCGCGCGGCCAGCGCGGGCAGCAGCGTGAGCGCATCGACCAGCAGTGCACCGGTGAGCCGAATCGCCCCGGCCACCGCTACCGCGACCAATACCAGCAGCACCAGCGTCAGCCACCGCACCGGCACCCCCGATACCAGCGCCAACTCCCGATCGTGCAACAGCAGGGCCAGGTCGCGCCGCCGCCACCAGAACAGCGCGGGCACCGCAATCGCGAGTGCCGCAAGCACTATCACGTCCTGGGTGCGCACGGACAGGATCGAGCCCCACAGCAGCGAGAACGCCGATGACGCGTTCACCCCCGCCAGTGCGAGCACCAGCAACGCCGCCGCGATGGCCAGGCTCATCAGCAGACCCATTGCCCCGGACAGGCTTTCCGGTGTGCGGGCCAGCGGCGAGATCCCGGCTCCGGCGACCGCGCAGGCCACCAGCCCGCACAGCGCCGGATCGAGTCCGGTCAGCATCCCGATGGCAGCGCCGAGCAATGCGACGTGCATCATCGCGAACCGCACCGGAATGATGTCGAGCCCGACGATCACCACCCCGACGATCGGCAACCCGATCGACCCGAGCAGCAACGCCAGTCCGGCCCGCCGCACCGGGACCAGCCCGAGCAGATCGGCCACCGCCGCGGGGCCGTTCACGATGGCTCCCGTGTCTTGCGAACTCGCGCCGGGATGCGCACCGCAGCAACGAATCTCATTCGACCTCCCGCAACCGGCCCGCCGCCATCTCCAGCACCCGGTCACAGCGCCGCGCCAGCGCCCGATCGTGGGTGACCACAACGAGCGTGACCGGCAGTCCGGCCAATACCTCGGCCGCCTCGTCCTGTCCCGCGAAATCGAGTGCGGCCGTTGGCTCATCGGCCAGCACGACACCCGCGCCCGCCGCCACACAGCCCACCGCCCGCGACAGGTGGATGCGCTGCAACTGCCCACCCGACAGCGTGTCGAGCGGCCGGTCGACCAGCGCGCCGACGCCGAGCCGCGTTGCCATCGCCGCGGCCGCCGCCCGGTCCCCGCTGCTGGCCAGTAGTTCACCGGCGAGCAACGGAAACCGCCCAGCCGCCGGACGTTGCGGAATCCATGCGCAGACCCGGCGGCGCCACGCCTGCTCGGCAGTGCCGCCGCCGCTACGCCCGCCAACGGTGATCTCGCCGCGGACCGCGCGGTGCAGACCGAGCACCGCACGCAGCAGCGTCGTCTTGCCGGAACCGTTGGTGCCGGTCAGCGCGACTCGCTGTCCGGCGCGGACGTCGAGATCGACATCGCTGACGACCTCGATGCGACCGTGCCGGCACGACACCCCCGCCAACCGCAGCTCCAGTCCGCCCATCACACCACCTCCGCCATACCCGGCCCGATCCCAGTGATCGGGCGGCGCGCACCGAGCGGCAGTCGCACGGGTGCACCGTTCGGTTCCCTGGGCGTGGGCGTCTCCGCCGCCTGCAACAGCGCGACCAAGGTTTCGCGAGCCCGCGCGACCCGCGAGCGGATGGTGCCCGTCGGGCAGCCCACGGTCTGCGCTGCCTCGGCATAGGACAGACCGAGTACCTGGGTCAGGACGAATGCCTCCCGCCGTTCCGCGGGCAGGCCGCGCAGCAGATCGGCAATCGCCATTTCCTCTGGAAAATCCGGTCTTTCGTGCTCGCGGCGATGGTCCAGGTCCTGCTGCCATTCGGCCAGCTGTGCGTTCTTCGGTCGGGCCGCGGCACTGCGGAACCGATCGACGACCACCCGCCGCGCAATCGACAACAGCCAGGTCCGGGCGGTGGACCGACCCGCGAACCGCGGCAGGCTGCGCATGGCGCGCAGGAAGGTCTCCTGCGTGAGATCGTCGGCGGACTGCACATCGGTCAGGTGGGCGATGAAACGCCACACATCACGTTGCGTCGATCGGATGAACTCGGCCAGCGCCGCTCGATCTCCCGTGCCGGCCGCCAGCGCGAGCGCGGTCAGTTCTTCGTCGGACATGGACGGTTTCCAGACCGGCACGACTCACCCGGGCGCACCGCGGGAAATGTCATGGGGGACAACGAAATACCACTGCCGCGCGGCAGTGTTCTCAATAGTGAATGCATTTGTCGAACAATCTCGGTTCAGCGACGCCACAGCAATGCGGCGTTGAAAAGACCGGTCGCACACGGCCTATCGCCGCGCACCGACGAGTGCGCGTACCACCTTCGGCGACCGCTGGGCGGAAGCTCGCCGCACCTACCGTCCAGGACGGACGCACAAGCTACGACGGCGACGTCCGCCACTCGTGCACGCCGCACCGATAAAGTGCCGACCGGAATCGTCGGCCACCGGTCCCGCGCCACTGCACCGGAACCATTCCGGCTGCCCGTGACGGACTCTCAGACCACAACCACGCCGACCGGCGGTCCCCGCCGAGCCACCACATGACGCAGCACAGCACCGCGCACAGGCACGGCCGCGCGCTCGGAAACGACTGGAACACCGACCCCGGCTTCGTCCACCGTCGAGTGGATCAACACCAACAGCAGCGGTGCCAGAATCCGCGAATACAGCGCGCGCAACAGCGCGAACAAGGCCCGCTCGCCGCACCAGAGCCACACCGCACAAACCACAGCGGCCACCGCATGCCCGGCGATCATCGCCAGCGAACCTGCCTGCGCGAGGGAATCCGGCAGAGCCGAAACGTGCGATGCGCCATGACCGCCCGATACCACCGAGACACCGAACCACAGGTGCAGTGCCGCCTGCATTACCAGCAGGCCACCGCCGATCGCAATGATTCCCCGCTGCCGATCGGCCAGCGCCCACGCCACCGAACCCGTCGCGGCGAACGCCACGAGCAGCGTCGACAATGACAGCGCGTGCCCGGATGCCTCGGCGTGGCCGACAGCGGACAACAACACACCGATCGCCGCGAATATCGCCGCACGGATTGCCCGCAGGTGCGGCGATATCGGCAAGCGGTTCATAACAATGCCTATCCTCCCATCCGGCACGCGCGTGCGAGTCGGAAGGGTTTGATCAGCCGCGCTCGGTCATCTCTCGATCCATGCCCGGCGCGACCGAGCACGATCCGAGGTTTCGATCATTGCCTGCGCCGCATCACCGCGCCGCCACCGATCAGCAGACCGAGCGCGCCGAGCACGATGCCGATGACGCCGAGCCAGCGTGCGGTGTCATCGCTGGCGGACCCGCTGCTGGTCGACATCGCCGGAATGTCGCCGTGGTTCTCGGCCCCACCGGATTGTTTGGCCGCCAAAGCCAAAGTCGGAGCGGGGTATTCGGGCTCACCCTTACCGGTTTCGGGCTGATCCTCCCACTTGACGATCTCGCCGTCAGCGTAGGTCTGCACCGCTGGCATGGTGATTTTGTCCTTGTCGGGCAGCCCATTGGCGAGCACCGTGAACTGTCCGAATTGTCCCGGCCCGATCCCACCACCGGAGTCGGCGGTCCAGGTGACGGCGGTGACATCGCCGTCCTTGTGTGTCACCACTTTCCAGCCGGGCACCGCCTCGGTATCGACAGCGGTCACCCCCGGAATCCGCACCGCCAACTCGACGGTCGGGCTATTGGTCAGCGATTCGTTCGGCACCCGGAACACCAGCACTGCCGAACCGCCACGCGTCGCATCCGGCGCCGACACGGTGACATGAGCCGATGCGGGAGCCGCGGCGATCACCACGGCGGCGGCTGCGGCGACGACGGTCGAACCCGCACGTCCCAACCAGGATTTGTTCATCGTCGAGATCACTCCTTCGGGTAAAGGAATCGAACGCAACTGATGCTCAGCAGTGACGATAGCCGCGCGTTATCCCTTTACCAGGGATATCGGCTTATCCGGCGACCCAGCTGGTAGGTATCCCTCAGCCGATACTGAACGGCTCGCCCCACACGGTGACCCAGGTGACGACATTGGCGGTCTCCACCTCGACGCCCACAAAGGAGCGGGCCTGGGCATACCCGGCACATCCATTGAGGTCGATGGTTTCATCGGCCCAGGACACACCCCCGCTGGGGCCCTTGAACTCGTGCCGGATCCGGTGCACCTCCTGGCCGAAATCATCCGCCTGCTCGAGGTCGAGCAGAAAGAACGACTTCGCCTGGCCGGGACCCAATGTCAGATTGCCGCCGCTATTGGCGCCTGCACCCGGCTTGACGTGCTGCCCGTCACTCCAGTCGAGGGTGCCCGTCACTCCGCCATTGGCACCGCCACCGGCGATATTGACCTGGCAGCCGACAACGTAACCGGGGGCGATGCGACCGCCCCTGACCCCGGGCCCGGACAACTCGACCGACGCCGTCCCCGACACCCAGGCATTGCGGTGCAGCGGCGTCGCCCCCATCGACGGGTTGATATTCGCCGACTCACCGGACAGCGTGATATCGACGACGGTGCCATCCGACAGCGTCTTGGTCAGACGTGCACCGGGCAGCGGTACGAAGGTATCGGCATTCGCCGCGCCCGTGGCGCAGCATCCCAGACCGGCGACGGTTGCGATCCCCAGGCCGGCGAGTCGGGCAATGAGCTTGCGGTTGATCATCTTTGACTTCCTCGAAGAGTGAATTCGCCTGAGCGAGAAGAGATTCGACAAATCCGGGATCAGCCGATACTGAACGGAGCCCCATAGAGGGTGGTCTTCGAGTAGTGGTCGCCGATGATTTCCACAACCGTGTACGCACGCGCCTGTGCATAGCCCGCACAGCCCTGGATCTCGATCTCGGCGTCCTGATACTCCACCGAGTACGTGCCAGGCTTCGGAATGTCCTTGTAGTCGATCTGAACGAACTTCACCTCACCGGGCCCGAGATTCACCCCCACCGAACCGCCGAGTGATCCCCCACTCAGGTTGATTCCGCCGGACACTCCCGCCGAGATCGCATTGTCGGCAATGCTGACCTGGCACCCGACGAGGTAACCGGTGCTCAGCTGCGAAATACCGTGTGTCGATGAATTATTGGTGCCCGCAGCGCCCGAAGGGCCGTTATTGGGACCGACCACACCCTCCGGCGTGACAGCGACCTCGGCGATCGCATTACCCGACACCCACACCGTGCGCCCGGCACCATTGGCCGCCAACGAGGGCGACACGATCGCATGCTCGCCATTGCGGATGATGTTCACGCCCGGACCGGCCTTCTGCCCGTCCGGCAATGCGACGAACGCATCGGCATTCGCGGCGCCCGTCGACAGCAAACCAACGGCCACAACCGCGCCCGCCCCGGCAATCCCCAGACTCCGGCGCACGCCGAAGCCACAGACATCTCTCACTACTAACCCCTCAACAGGTGCGCCACTTACGATTCAGCGTTCGCGACACCCTCCGATCCCGGGCGTCGGCGCTGACCGATCGGTAGTCGCGCCCGAACGCCGAGAGTTCCCGCCCGGCGCGAATCTGTGGCACGGGTCACGACCCGGGTAGATGACCACCAGCGCGGGTCCATCACGCCTGGCCGCGATGCGCATCCGGCCCAGTCCCGGTGACCGAACAGCCGCTCCCCTCCCGTTCCGGCGAATCGGGAGCAGCGTGGTAGCCGGGGATGTGCTGAAGTTGTGAGGTGAGGCCGGTATCGTCCGGCACGATGCGCGGGCAGCTGGCTCAACGATCCGCGTGGAGGAGGATCACCGTGACCGACCGACCGCATACGGCAGCGACAGCAGAGACGCCAGGGACACCGTCGGGTGCGTCCGGCGCGCACAGCACGGCCGGGCTCGCGGTGGTGGTCGCTGCGCTGGGTGTGGTGTTCGGTGATATCGGCACCAGCCCGATCTACACCCTGCAGACGGTGTTCAACCCGAGCGACCCGCATCCCGTTCCGGTCAGCCGGGACAACATATTCGGTGTGGTGTCGCTGGTGTTCTGGTCGGTAATGATCATTGTCACCGTCACCTATGTGCTGCTGGCGATGCGCGCCGATAACGATGGCGAGGGCGGCATCATGGCGCTGATCACGCTGCTGCGGCGCTGGACCGCGCCGGGCGGCCGCCGCACCGCCATGGCACTGTCCGCGCTGGGCATCTTCGGCGCGTCGCTGTTCTTCGGCGACAGCATGATCACCCCGGCGATCTCGGTGCTGTCGGCGGTCGAGGGACTCAAGGTCGTACAACCCTCGCTGGAAGAGCTGATCGTGCCGATCACCGCGGTGATCATCGTGGCGTTGTTCCTGGTCCAGAAGCGCGGGACCGCGGCGGTCGGCCGGGTTTTCGGGCCCGTGATGATCGTCTGGTTCATCACGATCGGTGCATGCGGTGTCGCGGGCATCGGCAAACATCCGGAGATCCTGAAGGCACTGTCACCGACGTATGCGCTGAGCTTTCTGTTCGGCCATTTCGGCATCGCCTTCTTCGCGCTGGCCGCGATCGTGCTCGCGGTCACCGGCGCCGAGGCGCTCTACGCCGATATGGGGCACTTCGGCCGCCGAGCGATCACCCGCGCCTGGCTCGTTCTGGTATTCCCCGCGTGCGTACTCAGCTATATGGGCCAGGGTGCGCTGATCCTCGACGATCCCGCCAATCTCAGCGCCCCGTTCTTCCTGCTCGTGCCCGGGTGGGGGCGACTACCGATGGTGCTGCTGGCCACCGCGGCCACGGTCATCGCCTCCCAGGCGGTGATCACCGGCGCGTACTCGGTCGCCGCGCAGGCCGCTCAGCTCGGCTATCTGCCCAGGCTGCGCATCGCGCACACCTCGGAGTCCACCATCGGCCAGATCTACGTGCCATGGATCAACTGGCTGCTGATGGTTTCGGTGCTGACCTTGGTCTTCGCCTTCCGTTCCTCGGCGGCGCTGGCCTACGCATTCGGTATGGCGGTCACCGGCACCATCACCATCACCACGCTGCTGTTCTTCTATGTCGCCCGCGCGAAATGGCAGACACCGCTGTGGTTGATCGCGCTGGGCGCGATCCCATTGCTGGCGGTCGACCTGCTGTTCGTCACGGCCAATATCACCAAATTCGTGCACGGGGCTTGGCTGCCGCTGCTGATCGGCATCACCACATTCACCATCATGACCACCTGGCAACGCGGCCGCGAAATCGTCACCGCCGAGCGCGAACGGCGCGAGGGATCGCTCGGCGAGTTCGTCGACGAACTGCAGAGCGGAACTGCCTCGGCGATCACCGTCCCCGGCACCGCCATCTTCCTCAATCGCGGCAAACAAACCGCGCCACTGGCCATGCGGGCCAATGTCGAGCACAACCACGTCCGGCACCAGCAGATCGTGATCATCTCCATCAAGACCGAGCCGGTGCCGCGCGTTCCGGTGGACCAGCGCGTCGCCATCGACCACCTCGGCTACCGCGAGGACGGCATCATCTTCGTCACCGCCCGCTACGGCTATATGGAAACCCCCGACGTGCCCGCCGCACTGGCCCTACTCGACCCGGCGGAAACCGAAGGCCTACTGCAACTCGACGACGCCTCGTACTTCCTCTCGACCATCGAACTGCGCCGCGGCGACGCCCCGACCATGGCGGACTGGCGTAAGCGACTGTTCATTGCCACCAGCCACATCACCGCCGACGCTGCCGAATACTTCGGCCTCCCCCGCGACCGCACGGTCATCATGGGCTCACAGATCGAGGTGTAGCCGGTGCCGCGGCTCAGCCGCACAATCGACCACACGGTCGCACCGAGCAGCAGGGCGTTGCGCAGTGCCAGAACCAGCACGCCGGGCCAGCTTCCGGTGGCCACCCGGTCGTAGACGAACGGGAATTCGACCTGGCTCACCAGCGCGGTAATCAGCACCAGGACCACGACGGGCCGCTGTGTGGTGCGCGAGTCGAGCGCGCACACCGCGGCCACCGCCACCGCCCACACCAGGTACTGCGGGCTGAGCACCCGGCTGGTCGCCAAGGCGAGCAGCACCGCGGCCAAGGCCAGATCCGCTGCCGGAGGCCGCATGCGCCACCAGGCGACCAGCAGCACTGCGCCACCGATGACCGTGGCCGCCACGCAGCCCAGGGCCACGGCCGACACCCCCGGCCCCGACAGCTCCTCGGCCCCGTAGCGATGCACGATGCGCCAGCCGCCGGTCACCAGCCGAGCAATCAACAGCGGTGTGGCAGCGACAGATTCGATCTGTAACCCGCGCTTCGACTGGAACTGCAGGAATGACCACGCGCCCGGACCCAGCACCGTCAGTCCGACGCTCGCCAGCACACCGACACCGGCCGCCACCGCACTCATCCGCCACAGCGCTCGCCAGCGCAACCCCAGCACGACCACCAGCGGCCACACTTTCAGCAGCACGCCAGCGGCGGCGGCTGCACCCGCCGCCGCCGGTCGGCGCGACGCCCACAGCAGTGCGACGACCGCGGCCGCCGCCACGATCAGATCGAATCGGCCGTAACAGACCCGGCCCAGCAGTGCCACCCCGAGCGTCCAGACCCACGGCCCGCTCGCCCGGCCCGCGCGCGGCGCGGCCCGGATCAACAAGGCCAGCACGCCCGCGTCCGCCGCGGCGACCAGTGCGAAGAACCACCAGTTGTAGCCGTGCCCGCCACCGAGCAGCCAGGGCAGCACCAACAGCGCGCCCGCACCGGGCGGATACTGCCACCGCTCATCGTGCAGCGGGAAAATATTCTGGGACACAATGAGTTCGGCCCATTCGCGGTACAGCGTCAAGTCCGCGGCCGCGGCATCCCAAATACTATGCGGCAGCGCCGTCACCCCGGTGAACACCACCATCAGCAGCCGAGTGACACCCCACACCAACCACAACCTCGATACCGACGACAGCCCACGCACAACGCCGCAGCCTAACCATCGGGACCCTGATCAGCACGAGATGCAGGTGGGGGGCACCGCCGTCGATGGCGTCCGGGATCAGGGCGTGGTCGGCTCCGACGAATCCGACGGCCCGGCCGAATCATCTTCGCCGAGGCCGAATCTCGATCGGCGATGCGCGTCGCGCAGCTGGTGCTCCGCCTTGATCGACATCGGATGATCGGGTCCGAGGGCACGCAGGCAGCTGGCGTGGGTTGCCATGTACCAGTAGAGCGCTTCGTCGTGCTGCCCCGACGCCCAGCAGGCATCGGCGAGTACCAACTGCGCCCCGAGCGTGCGCGCATCCTCCGCACCGAACGCGTCGATACATTGACCCAGCTCCCACCGACGCTGGGCAATGTCCGGATGCGCCACCGGCGCGCGCTCCTGCGCCGCGGTTCGCACTCCCAGCCGGTGACCGAACCGCCACGCGATGACGCCGCCGACCCCGGCGACCGCATAGGCACGCCAGTAGCCGTTGTCGGAAAACCACGATCCGACCGCGAAGATCGTGCCGTACGCGGCCACCCCCGCCCCGATCCTGCTGCCCCAGAACCAGAACGCCGACCTGCGCATTGATCTCCTATCGACAGATAATCGGTGCGTACTACGCAGCTGTTCGTAGCCGAATGCCATCGCGATTGGTGCGCCCACCCCGATGTGGCCACTGCGGAATCCGCCGTAGTCCGCCGTCGGGGCCGCCCGATAGCGCGTGGCCCGGTGATGTCCACCAGCAGGTGGTCAACACGGTGACCTCGGGGCAGTGCGTCGCCGGAGTCGTCGCGGAGTTCGCGGGCCACTACCCGTGGCCGGGCCTGGCATTCGTGCCGATCCGTGATGCCGCGCCCGCCCGCTGGGCGCTGGTGTGGCGCAGCGCCGCGGAAACACCGCTGATCCGGGCATTCGCCGAAACAGTGTCCGATGTCGTCGGCGGCAACTGCTCGCTTTGCCTCATGAGCAGCAGGTCGGTCCGCAGCACGGCGCCGCCGTATCATCGACAGTCGGCTGCGGCGCCGGTTTGACGGCCTTGACGATCGCCGAATGCATGCCGTCGGCCACGGAATGGGTTGCGGTGATTTCGATTTCGGTGAAACCGGCCGCGGCCAGCCCGGCGCGGTATTCGGCGAACGAGAGCGCACCGGCGATGCAGCCGACATAGTCGCCGCGTTCGGCGCGCTGCTGTGCCGAGAGCGCATCGTCGGCGATGACGTCGGAGATCCCGATCCGCCCGCCGGGCACGAGCACGCGGGCCATCTCGGCGAATACCGCGGATTTATCCACCGACAGGTTGATAACGCAGTTGGAGATCACCACGTCGATGCTGTTGGCGGGCAACGGGATCGCCTCGATCGCGCCTTTCAGGAATTCGACGTTCGCCGCATCGGCCTTCGCGGCGTTCTCCCGCGCCAGGGCCAGCATCTCGTCGGTCATATCGACCCCGTACGCCTTACCGGTCGGACCGACGCGGCGCGCCGACAGCAGAACGTCGATGCCGCCGCCGGAACCCAGATCCAACACCCGCTCGCCCTCGCGGAGTTCGGCGACGGCGGTCGGATTGCCGCAGCCCAGCGACGCGGCGGTTGCGGCGATCGGGAGTTGGTCGCGGTCGGCGGCCCGGTAGAGGCTGGCGCCGAAATTGGCATCGACCTCGACCGAAGGGCTCCCGCAACAATCGTTGGCGACACCGCCTTCGGCAACCATATTCGCGGCCTCGGCATACCGCGCCCGGACGGTCTCACGAAGTTCGCTGTGCTGATCTGTCATGACACACCCCTAGTTTGTAGGTTCACCAGGCAGCGAGAAGATTCGTCTGCCTGGCTGTATTGATGAATGTCGATACAGCTTGCGCCCTGAATCGATGAATGTCAATATAGATGGGTGTCGAAACAGGATCTGCCGGCAACCGGCTCAACCAACACCTGCTGCGCCCCGACGTTGACCAGCTCGCTGGACCACGAGGCGGCGACGGAGCTGGCGGCGTCATTCAAGGCGCTGGCCGATCCGGTCCGGCTACGGCTGCTGTCGCTGATCGCCTCCCGCCCCGGCGAACAGGTCTGCGTCTGTGAGCTGACCCCCCAGTTCGACCTGTCCCAGCCCACCATCTCGCACCATCTCAAGGTGCTGCGCGAGGCCGGCCTCATCGACTGCGAGCGTCGCGGCACCTGGGTCTTCTACTGGGCGATACCGCAAGTACTGCACCGACTTTCGGCCGTCCTGAGCACCACGGGCGCCGAGCCCGTGACCGTATCCGAATGAGCACGCCCGCGCTGGCGCGACGTTTGCTCGCGGAGTTCGTCGGGACGGCACTACTGGTCTGTGTTGTCGTCGGTTCCGGGATCGCCGCCGCCCAGCTCTCGCCCGACGACATCGGACTGCAACTGCTGGAGAACTCGACCGCGACGGCATTCGGACTCGCGGTGCTGATCCTGATGTTCGGACCGGTCTCCGGCGCTCACTTCAACCCCACCGTCTCCGCCGCGCACTGGCTGCTCGGCCTGCGCCGCGGCACCGGGCTGACCGGCCGCGATGTCATCGCCTACACCGGCGCGCAGATCGGCGGTGCAATCGGCGGCGCGGTGCTGGCGAACGTCATGTTCGACCAGACCCCGGTCCAGATCGCCACCCACCACCGCGTCAGCGGCGGACATCTGGTCGGCGAAATCATTGCTACCGCAGGACTTATCGCGGTCATCTTCACCCTGGCCCGCACCGGCCGCGCGACGCTGTCGGCGGCCGCGGTCGCGGCCTGGATCGGCGCGGCCTACTGGTTCACCAGCTCCACGTCATTCGCCAATCCGGCGGTCACGATCGGGCGCGCCTGCTCCGATACGTTCGCCGGAATCGCGCCCGCCTCCGTCCCGGGATTCATCGCCGCCCAAATCGTCGGCGCACTCGCCGGACTCGCTCTGGTTCGCGTCCTCTACCCCAGCGCCACTGTCGAATCGGCAGCGGATGTCATCGCTCCCGCCTCCTGAAAGATCCGATCCACCGATGGCTGCCAAGCCCAGTGTCCTGTTCGTCTGCGTCCACAATGCCGGACGCTCCCAGATGGCCCAGGGTTTCCTCACCCATCTCGCCGGCCGCGCCATCGACGTGCGCTCCGCCGGAACCGCGCCCGCCGACGCCATAAATCCCCTTGCCGTCGAGGCGATGGCCGAACTCGGCATCGATATCACCGGGCAGACACCCAAGATCCTCACCCCCGACACCGTGGAAACCTCCACCGTCGTCATCACCATGGGGTGCGGCGACACCTGTCCTTATTTTCCCGGCGTCAGCTACCGCGACTGGAAACTCGACGACCCCGCGGGCCAAGACCTGGACACCGTCCGGGCCATCCGCGACCAGATCGAACAACGCGTGCGCGACCTGCTGAGTGAACTCGGCATCCAGAGCTGACGCCTGGCGCATCACCGACCATATTCGCGGACCACGGTCGGACTTCACGGACGAAACCGGGCGCGCCGAGCCGGATTCACCTGCCGAGCGAGTGCTAGAACACGTTCTAGACAGTTTTGATGTTTTGTCTTACGCTCGGTTCATGACGACAGAGTTGTCTCACCGACCGCAGTTCGAATTGAGATCCGCGGAGACCTGGCGGAATCCGTGGCAGATGTATGCCGAGCTGCGGGCACACGATCCCGTGCATCACGTTGTGCCCCAGGATGATCCGGCGAGCGACTACTATGTGCTGTCCCGCTATGCGGATGTGCACGCGGCGGCGCGCGACGTCACGACGTTCTCCTCGGCGCACGGGCTGACCGTCGACTACCGCGATCTCGGCGAAATCGGCCTGCCGGAGCCGCGGCCGTTCGTCTTCACCGATCCGCCGGATCACACCACCTTTCGCAAGCAGGTCATGAAGGGCTTCACGCCACGCCAGGTGCGTTCGGTCGAACCGCAGGTGCGCGCATTCGTGGTCGAGCGACTGGAGCGGCTGCGGGCGGCGGGCGAGGGCGATATCGTCGTCGAACTGTTCAAACCACTGCCGAGCATGGTGGTCGCGCACTATCTCGGTGTGCCGGAACCGGATCGGCCGAAATTCGACGAGTGGACCGATCTCATCATGACCGCCTCCGCGGGCGGCAGTCCGCTCGATGCCCAAGGGGCCATCGGTGAATTGATGCAGTACTTCACCCAGCTGATCGAACGCCGCCGCGCCGAACCCGCCGACGATACGATCTCGCATCTGGTCGCCTCCGGCCTCGGCGCGGACGGCGACTACGCGGGCATCATCTCGATTCTCGGCTTCGCCTTCACCATGATCACCGGCGGAAACGACACCACCACCGGCAATCTCGGCGGTGCGGTGCAACTGCTCACCGAGCGCCCGGATCAGCGACGGCTGCTGATCGAGAATCCGGCGCTCATCCCGGACGCGGTCGAGGAATTCCTCCGGCTCACCTCGCCGGTGCAGGGGTTGGCGCGCACCCTGGTGCGCGATACCGAGCTGCACGGCACGACCATTCCGGCCGGACGCCGCGCACTGCTGCTGTATGCCTCCGCGAACCGCGACGAGCGCGAATTCGGCCCCAACGCAGGCGAACTCGACGTACTTCGACACCCGAAGCAGATCCTGACCTTCAGCCACGGCAACCATCACTGCCTCGGCGCCGCCGCCGCACGCATGGTCGCATGCGTGGCGCTCGAGGAATTGCTCTCGCGCTGTCCGGATTTCGTCGTCGATATCGACCGAGTCCGCTATGCGCCCGGCAGCTATGTGCGCTGGCCGGACCGTGTGCCGTTCCGGGTGTCGCCATGAATGCGGCATTCGGACCGCGCGCCGTTCGGGGCGACGCCATGAAGGCAGCACCCGAACCACACACCACTCCAGGCAACGCCATAAACACAGCACCCGAACCACACACCACTCCAGGCAACGCCATAAACACAGCACCCGAACCACACACCACTCCAGGCAACGCCATAAACACAGCACCCGAACC